>RFHU01000407.1 GCA_003695705.1 Planctomycetota bacterium | reverse complement strand
CCCCCGGGCCCCTCGCCGCCGGCGGACGGCGGGGCGAGCGCGGCCTCCGAGCGGCCGGGCGCATCCCAAAGCGCGAGGACGCCCACGGCCCCGGAGCAGCCCAGCAAGGCCGCGGCGACGAGGAGGCTGCGCCGGCGCGCGGCGGGGGACGCCTCCCCTCCGGCCGCGAGCGCGCGCAGGGCGGCCGCAAACTCGCGCGCGCTCTGCGGCCGGTCCTCCGGAGACTTGGCGAGGGCCCGCGCGCAGAGCCGGTCCACGGCGGGGGGGAGTCCCGCACGGAGTTCGCTGGGCGCGGGGGCCGGCGCGCGCACGACCTGGTCGAGCACCGCCAGAGGGCTCTTCCCCACGAAGGGAGGGCGCCCGGTGAGCGCCTCGAAGAGGAGCGCGCCCAGGCCGTAGACGTCGGTGCGCTCGTCGACTTCGCCCCCGCGCGCCTGCTCGGGAGCCATGCTCCCGGGCGTCCCCAGCAGCTCCCCGGTGCGCGTCAGCCGCTCGCGTGCGCTCGCCAGCTCGCGGGCGAGGCCGAAGTCGGTGACCACCGCGCGGCCGTCGGAGCGCAGGAGCACGTTCGCTGCCTTGAGGTCGCGGTGCAGGAGTCCGGAGGCGTGCGCCGCCGCCACCGCGTCGGCCACCGCGGACAGCACGCGCAGCGCGTCTCCCAGCGGGAGGCCCCCCTCCGCGCGCAACCGCGCTTCGAGGGACCCGCCCGGCACGAACTCCAGCACCAGGCACGGCCGGCCCTGCCAGAGGAAGAAGTCGTGCACGGGGACGACGCCCGGATGCCGCAGTCGCCCCAGCGCCTCGGCCTCGCGGCGCAGGCGGGCCGCGGCCCGCTCGTCGTCGAACCCCGCCGCGAGGAGCTTGAGCGCAACGAGACGGCCAAGCCGCTCGTCGCGCGCGGCGTAGACCACCCCCATGCCGCCACGCCCCAGCACGCGCTCCACCGCGTAGGGGCCAATGCGCAACGGCTCGCTCACCGCGGCCCGCCCTGCCCCCCGCCCCGCAGCGCAAGGGCGTCGAGCAGCGCCCGCGCGGCCCGGGCCTCTCCGCTGTCGGAGGGGACCTCGGCCAAGGCGAGCTCGGCCGCCTCGCGCGCGACTCCGAGCCGTCCCAGGAGGCGGCAGAGCTCCGCCAGGCGCAGCTCCAACTCGGCCCTCAGCCCGCCGCGCGCGCCCAGGCTGCGGGCGAGGAGCGTCGCCTGCACCTGCGCCCGGTAGGCCTCGTCGAGGCGACCTTGCTGGCGAAGGGCCTCGGCCAGCGTGTCCAGGCGCGCCGAGAGGCGCAGCCCCGCGTCGGCTCCCTGCACCGAGTCCAGCGCGTCCAAGCTGCGCCGTGCGAGCGCCTCCGCCCGTACGGGGTCGCGCAGGGAGTCGTCTCCGTAGGTGAGGAGGGTCCAGGCGTGGAGGTTGGCCACCTCGCCGCTTGCGTCGGGCATCGTCGGCGCGAGGCGTTCGAGGACCTCCAGGCCCTCGGCGGGCCGCCCCGCGTCCCGATAGCGCTCGAGCATTCCCTGCAGGAGCGTCGCCTCCAGGTCTCCGCTTGCCGGCTCTCCTCCGGAGAGCAGGCCGATCCAGCGACCGAGGCCGCGGCCCGCCGCCCGCAGGCGACTGTCCGGGTCGGCCAGCATGGCGGCGTAGGCGCGCGCCTCGTCGAGGGGCCAACGTGCGGCAGCCCGCCCGCCCGCCACGGCCATCCAGACGAAGGCCGCCACGGTGACCAGGCCCAAGAACGAGGCGGTCGCGCGGGCCGCGACCCCCTCAGGCTCGCGCCGTCGGTAGCGAAGGCTGAGGAGCAAGCCGAGCAGGAAGCCGCCGAGGTGCCCCCAGTTGTCGACCACCGGCACGACGAAGACCAGAGCCACCCCGAGCCCGAAGGTGAGCAGAACGCCGTAGAGCAGCCGGCGGCCGAAAAGAGCGCGCAGCGACCCGCGCAGGGGCTCCTCGGCGAACCAACTCGCGCCGAGCAGGAGCCCCGCGAGCCCCATGATGGCCCCCGAGGCGCCGCGCGACCCGCCGGCGAGAGGTTCCATGAACGCCGCCGAGCAAAGCGAACTCGCCAGGGCGCAGGCGATGTAGATGGCGAAGAAACGCCAGCTCCCGTAGATCTGCTCCGCCAGCGCGCCCAACTGAACGAAGGCGAGCCAGTTCAGGCCCAGGTGGATCCAACCGTGGTGCAAGAAGGCCGCGCAGATGAGGCGGAAGTACTCTCCGTCGGAGAAGACCAGATCGCGACGCAGGACGCCGAGGCGCATCTGGGCTTGCATGTCCGTCGTGCCGCCCAGCGCAGCCTCCAGCGCGAAGAAGGCCAGGGTGACCGCCGTCAGACCCGCCGTCACCGGGAGGCGCCGCAGGAGGCGAACCAAGGGATGCGCCGGAGGAGGCTCGGGAACGATGGCGCGCTCGAACGCAAAGGGGGGCGGGCCGTCCCCGGGAGCCTCGCTCACACGCCCCCTCCAAGGGCGCGAGCGAGGCTTCGAACGGAGACCTGGGCGCCGGCGTTCACTGGAATTGGGGGAGGCCACGCAGGACCGGCTCGAGGCGAGCGAGCACTTCGTCCATGGAGCGCGGCCGGTCGGCGGGCTTCCGCCGCAAGGTGTCGGCCACGAGCCGCACGAGCTCGGGCGGGAGGGATGCGTTGCACACGCGGTCGAGGGGGAGGGGGTCCTCCCGGAAGACCTTGTCGATGAACTCGCCGTAGGAGCGCGCCTCGAGGGGCAGGCGCCCCGACACGCAGTGGAAGGTCGTCGCGCCCCACGAGTAGATGTCCGAGCGCTCGTCGACGGTTTTGGCGCTCTTCACCTGCTCGGGCGGCATGTAGTAGGGCGTCCCGAGCGACTCGCCGTCGGCGGTGATGACCGAGAAGCCGGCCCGCTCGAGGCTCTTGGCGAGGGTGAAGCCCTGCAGCTTGGCGAGCTTGTCGTGGCGGCGAATGATGATGTTCGCGGGTTTGATGTCGCGATGAACGATCCGCTGCCCGTGGGCGTAGGCCACCGCGGAGCCGATCTGGTGCATGACGCCCAACGCGTCGGCGAGCGGAATGGGCCGCCCGCGGCGACGGCGGAGGATGGCCTGGAGGGTTTCTCCGTCGACGTATTCGGTGACGATGTAGAACAAGTCGCCCTGTTCGTTCACGTCGTAGAGTTCGACGATGTTCGGGTGGGAGAGCCGCCCCGCGGTCTTCGCCTCGCGGAGGAAGCGACGCAGGGAGGTGTCGTCCCCGCCGCCCGTGGTCTCGATGACCTTGAGGATCACCGGGCGGTCCATGAGGAGCTGCTGGGCGAGGTAGCTCACGCCGTAGCTAGTGACCTCGCGGCGCTCCTTGATCTTGAAGCCTTCGATGAGGTCCTCGTCCACGTCGTAGCGGTCGAAGCAGGCACCGCACAGCATGCGCCCGCGGAGCTCGCGTCGCCCGCGCCCCCCCGAGAAGGGGGCACCGCACGCCTCGCAATGTTCGGCGGACAGGGTGGCGTCGAGGTCGCGTGCGGGGGTGCGCCCGCCGGAGAAGTTCGGCCCCGGCGGGCTGGGCGGCGTCCCGGCGGGGCACACCTCGAGGACCAGGCTCCCCACCTTCACGCGGTCTCCCACGTTGAGCAGGCAGGCCCCGACGCGCTGTCCGTTGACGAAGGTGCCGTTGCGGCTCTGCAGGTCCACGATCCGACACAGTTCCCCCCGCGCCTCCACCGCGCAGTGGCGGCGCGAGAGGAGAGGATCCTCGAAGGCGTAGGTCGCGGCCGCACTGCGTCCGAGGGTGACCGCCTGCCCGTTGGCCACGGGCAAGACTTGTCCGGTGCGCGGTCCCTGGAGGATCTTGAGGTGTACGGCCAAGGCTCTCGTTCGTCCTGGGGGGGCATTATAGGTGCGGGGTGGGGCGGAGAGGGCGAGACCCGACCGCCTCCCCTCGAGCTGGCTCCGCCCAAGCGAAGCGGACCGCGGCTCCGACCGACCTCCCGCTCGGGCGACGTGCGCGAACACGCACGGGTCCGACCCCCGGCAGGGCGCAGTCAGCGCAGGGCACGGTTCGTGGGGAAGCGAGCGCGGGGCGCCCTCAGCCGGCTCGCTCGGCCGGTGGCCGCCGCGGCAAGAGCACCTCGAAGCGCATGCGTCCCGGCTCCGGGACGGCGCGAAAGGTCGCGCCCAGGCGAAGGAAGCAGGCGCGCGCGACCGCGAGCGAGCCTTCGCCCAGGGTCTCCGCCGCGCGGCGCAGGTCTGCCGTGAGCCCGTCGGGCGCGACGAGGCCCGTGAGGTCCTCGGTGGGATCGTCCGTCTCGTACGACGCGCTGAGGAGCGCCCCTTCGGGAGCCGCGCGCAGCTCGACGCTCACCGCGCGCCGCGCCTCCGAGAGGAGCACCCCGAGCAAGCGGTCGATGCCGCAGGCGAGGAGCGCGGGGTCTGCCCACACCACCAGCTCCTCGGGCGCATGCTCCTTCCAGGCCACTCCGCTCCCTTCCGCGACCGGGCGGAGGCTGCGCGCGCTCGCCTGCAGGAGGCCGACGGCGTCGACGGCCCTGCCCTGCGCGGGATGCTCGGCCAGACCGACGACGTGCACGGCGTCGCGCAGCAGACGCTGGGAGCGTTCGAGCCCCACCCGGAGGCCGAGCAGCACGCAGGCCGCCGCGAAGAGGCCGGTGCCGGCCGCCTCCTCGCCGAGCCCGTCTGCGTAGAGGACGCCCGCCAGGGCTCCCTGCACGCGCACGGGGGCCGCCCGCACGCCCTCCGCGCAGGCGTCTTCGCCTCGGACGGCGCGGGCGAGGAGTTCGTCCTCCACCGGCTCGGCGGACGCGCCCCCCCCCGCGGGCACCCCCGCGACGAGCCCGAGACCCCCAGCGAAGGGACGCCGCAGGAAGAGCAGCACGCGACGCGCGCCGAGGGCGACCTGAAGCGCGCTCAAGGTGAGGTCGAGGCTGCGCCCGAGATCGACTTCGCCCGCGGCGAGCACCAGGGCCTCGAGAGGTGCGGCGCGCGTTTCGCTGCGGGCGGGCCGGCGAAGCCCGGCGGACGAACTCTTCGCCGCGGGCTCGACCGCGTCGAATTCTCGGCGGCCAACCGCGTGCGAACTCCCGCCGCCGCGCAAGGCGACGTCCTCCAGGACGACCTGCGGCGAGCCTTCGCGGTAGACGAGGAGCGAGCGGCCGACGCGCAGGAGGTCCCCAGGTCGCAGGGGGACCTGCGCGATCCGCTCCCCGTTGACTTCCGTACCGTTGGTGCTCTCGAGGTCCTCGAGCAGGTAGCGACCACCGCCAAGGGGAACGACCCGTGCGTGCCGGTGCGAAGCGCGCGAGTCCCCCTCGAGGACCAAGTCGCACGAACTCGCCCTCCCCACGGTGAGCGGGCGGTCGCCCAAGCTGAGGAAGGCGCCGCGGGCGGGCCCGTCCACGACCACGAGCTCGGGGCTCACGCCGGCGACGCGCCCCCGCAGAGCCGCCGATGCACGCGGAGAATGCACAGGTCCATGACCACCGTCAGCCCCGCGGCGCGCGCCCTCTCGGCGGCCTCGGGATGCACGACTCCCTCCTGCAGCCAGATGGCGGGAGCGCCCGCGGCGATGGCCTCCTCGACCACCGCAGGGACGTGCTCGGGGGCGCGGAAGACGTCGACGATGTCCGGCGGAGCGTCGAGGTCGCGCAGGGAGGCCACACTGCGCTCGCCCAGGATCTCCTCTCCGCCGGGGGGCCGTACGGGAATGCAGCGGTAGCCGCATCCCTGCAGGTAGGCCATTACACCGTGGGAGGGGCGCTCGGGGCGCGGCGAGGCCCCGACGATGGCGATGCGGCGGGACCGCTCGAGAAGCGCCCGCAGGGCCGCGTCGTCTGGATTCTGGAAGGTCACCCGCCCAGTCTAGACTGCCGGCCGTGGCCGATGCGAGGGAGCGGAGCTGGGAGCGCTGCGCGGCGGCGGGCGACGAACTCGCCGCCGTCCGCTGGGCGGTCGAGCGCCTGCGCCGCGGCGCGCTGGATCCGAGGCGCTTGCGGCTGGCCGCTCGCCTCGGGGACCCCCTCGCGCGCAGGTTGGTGGGGGGCGGTGCGCCGCCTCCCCCGGACCTAGAGGCCCTCCTGCGCTCCTTGGGCCGGTGGGACGGGACGCCCTGGGGGCGCGCGGCGGTGGCGGCGGCGGAAGCCGCGCTCCCCCACTGGGAGCCGCGCGCTCGCGTTGCCCGAAAGCGATCCTCCGCACGCGAGCGCGCCGCCGCCCGCGGCTACCTCGACGCGGCCCGGGCGTTCCTGGCCTGCCCTTGCCCGCGCCACGAAGGAGCGCTGCGCGCGCGGCGACCTCCTCCCGGCGCGCGCTTCCTCCGCGGACTGGAGGACGCCGCCCGCCACGAGGTTCCGGAGCGCCCACGCGCTGCCCGCGCCACGATCCGAGCGTCCGCGCGCGTCGCCGGGGAAGCGCCGGTCCGAGAAGCCGTTCGCGCCGACCTCCTCGGCTGGGCGCTGGCGGACCCCCGTCGCTGAAGGGGAAACCGCAGCCGTGGCCGCCCGGTACGACGACCGGCTCCTGCTCAGCGATCCGCGCGGGCCTTGTCCTTGAGGGCCCGCACGCGCGCCGCGGCCTCGGCGCCCACCTCGAGGCCCTTGTAGGCCCGGGCCACCTTGCGGGCGATGGAGAGGGCCGCGGCCAGGTCCCCTTCGGCCTCGCGCGCCCGCGACGCCGCGAGCTGCGCACGGGCCTCCGCGACGAGCCGCTCCAGCAACGCCTGGGCCTCGCTCTTGTGGTGCGTGTCGAGGTCGGAGGCCAGCACCGCCCCCAGATACTTGGCCGCCTTGCGCGCCTGCCCGCGCTCGGCCGCCTTGCGACCCCGGGCGAGGAGGGTGTCGAGGCGGGCGAGGGTGCGCGGGTCGCCAATGGTGCCGAGGTGCGTCGGCGCCCGATGCACTCGCCCCTCCTTGTCGACGAAGCGGTCCCCTTCGAGGGCGGTGAAGGGGTCGCCGAAGCGAAAGCCCGGAATCACCTCCGAGGCGATGCTCACCTCGACGCTGCGCCGCATGAGGCGCGCGAGGCGGCCCGGACGCTTCTTCATGTGCGCGAAGATCTTGCGCAGGTAACTCTCCACCTTTCCGCCCCAGTAGTAGGCAATGGGGTAGTACCAGTTCTCCAGGATCCGGCGTTCCTTGGGATCGGCCCCGACCTGCCCCTGCCTCTGGGCGCGCGCCCACTTGTGGGTGAGGACCCGCACGCCGCACTCGAGGTTGTAGCGCCAATCGTCCTTGAGGCGCTCGACGTCGAACTGCCGGGCCGTGGCGCCGGTGAGCTGCATCATGCCCAGCCCGCAGTCGGTCTTGTTGTAGACGAAGCTCCCGTCGGCCCGCCACTGTTGGCAACCGCTCTCCTGCCAAGCGATCGCCTTGATGACCTCGGTCGGGACGTTGTGCTTCGCCGAGAGCGCCGCGATCTCGCGGTCCAGATCCTCCAGCGTCGGGTTCCGCCCCCGCGGCAGTCTCCCGCAGTCGATCGCCCAGGCCGTCGGGAGTGCGCCGAGCAGGAGCGCGGAGAGCGTGAGCGCGCGCACGTCCGGCTCCCGCTACAGCCAGTAGGCCAGGAAGACCAATGGGAGCCAAAACAGGGACGCCAGCGTAGCCCCCACGAGCACCGGAACGCGGTGGTCGGAGAGCCAGCGACGCAGACGCTCGAGCGCCACCTCGATCTCGGACGAGCCGTGGGCACCGCGCCGATAGCTCGCCACGGCCAAGCGCAGGTCCTCGACCTGCTGGTAGCGACGCTCGCGGTCCTTGTCGAGGGCACGCATGCAGATCGCGTCGAACTTGGGAGAGAGCTTGGGATTCACGCTCGAAGGCAGCGGGGGAGCCTCGGTGAGCACCTTCTGGATCAGCTCGCCCGCGGTCTCCGCCTCGAAGGGACGGCGGCCGCACATGAGCTCGAAGAGGACGACGCCGAGGGAGTAGACGTCGGCGCGCCAGTCCACCCCCTTGGCGTTGGTGAACTGCTCGGGAGCCATGTAGTAAGGGGTCCCGAGGGTGGCGTTGGTCTTGGTGAGCTCCATGGCGTTGCGCTCGTCCTCTTCTTCCGCGGCGAGCTTGGCGAGGCCGAAATCGAGCACGTGGACACCCCCGTCGGCGTCCACGAGCACGTTGGCGGGCTTGAGGTCGCGATGCACGACGCCGCGTTCGTGGGCGTGGGCGACGGCCGCGCAGATGCCCTCGAAGAGTTGCAGGCGCTCGCGAGGGGTCGGCCCCTCGGGGTCGGCGAGCAGGGCCTTGAGCTCGCGACCCTCCACGTAGTCCATCACGTACCAGTCGAGGCGCCCGCGCCGACCGCAGGTATGAATCCGCACGATGTTCTCGTGCTGCAGGCGGCGCAGGGCCTCCACTTCGCGCTGGAAGCGCTGCCGACGCTTGCGGGCACCGGGCCCGTCGAGGCCGACGAGCACCTTGAGCGCCACCGTCTCGCCGCGCGTAACGTGTTCGGCGCGGTAGATCACCCCCATCGCGCCGCGACCGAGTTCCCCAACCACCCGGTAGTCACCAAGAAGCTCGCCCACCTGCGGGAGTCGCGCGCCCTCCGGGTCGTCCTGGGGAAGCGAGATTCCTTCGGCGGACTCCGCGTCACGGAAGAACTCGGCCTCCTGCCGCTCGAGGGGATCGGGGGCAAAGTCGAGGGGCGGCGGACTCGGAGCCTCGGGCGCGGTGCTCTGGAAGTTCTTCGCCATCCGGGCGGGCGAGGTCTCCGGCCCTGCGGAAGCCGGCTCCGCGGGAGAGGGCGAAGTCGGCAAGACCGCGGGGAAGGCCTGCGTGCGGACGACGTCCGCAGGCGCAGCGGGGTCGGCGAGCAGCGAAGGGGATCCGTCCGGAAGCGGCGGCGCGGCCTCGCTCCGCGAGCCGTCCCCCCGCGCGCCGTCCTCCCGCGCGCCGTCCCCCCGCGAGCCGTCCCCGGTTCGGGGATCGCGGACGACCGCGCTCCCCCACCCCGAGGCCGCCGACGGCTCGGGCGCGCCCACCTCCAGGCGCTCCAAGGCCTCGGGAGGGACGAGGCCTCCGCGCACGAGCCAGCCTCGGAAGCCCCCGGCGACGGGTCCCTCCTGGGCGGCGAGCCAGTAGTCCTGGAACGCCTTGCGGGCGACCTCGCGGTCGAGCAGTCGGTGCTTTACGACCGCACGGGCCAAGACCTGCGCGGCATCGGTGTCCACACTCACGCGCGCCTTCTCTCCCTGCGCGTCCGTTTCGAGGCTAGCAAGCCGGAGCCTCGGGTTCGAGGGGAGCCCCTCCGGGGCGCGTGCCGGACGTCCGCACGGCGAGCACCAGCGCGCGGGCGCGCTCGGGATCGACCCGGGCGAAGTCTGGCGTCTTGACCGCCGTCCCCACGATCGCCCCGGCGCTCTCCGCGAGCAAGAGCGCCGCGTTGGCGGGGTCCAGGCCGCTGCCGACGAGGACGGGGGTCTCCGCGGCCGCCTCCACGGCCCGACGCAAGCGCCCGACGTCGGGGGGCGCACCCGTCGCCGGCCCCGTCACGACCACGGCGTCGACGAAGCGTCGGGCCGCGCGCACCGAGTCCTCCAGCGGACGGGGCGCGAGAAGGCGGTAGTGCTTGGGCTGCACGCTGGCCAAGAGGCCCACCCCCGCGGGCCGCAGCGCGCAGACCTCTTCCGGGTCGACGCGCACCTCGAAGGGCGCCGCGCGCGAAACGCTGTAGTCGGTCCGCACCGGATCCACGAGCACGTCGAGTTGGACGAACGCGAGGCCCAGCCGGTCGGCGACGGCGAAGGCGGTCCGGTAGTCGTTGGGAAGCACGTTGAGTCCCACGGGCACGCCCACCGCGCGAGCGACCGCCCCCGCGATCGCCTCGATGGCCTCCCCGTCCTGGGGAGAGACGAAGGGCCCCGGACTCTCGTCGCGCCAGTTCTCCACCAAAACGGCGTCGAAGCCCGCCTCCTCGAGCGCGCGCGCGTCGGCCAGCGCTCCGGCCGTCAGGGCGGCAAGTCCCGGCGACCCCCCCTGGCCGGGGAGGGGCCCGAGGTGGACCATGCCGATCAGGAAGTGGCGCGAGTCAGGCAAATCGAACACCGTGCGACTCTACCGGAACGCACGCCGGCTGCTTCCCTGGGGCGCGCCCGGTGAGCGCGCAAGGAATTCCCGCCTCCGCCCTTCTTGTCGGCAAGCACGATCGACTCGTGCAGGGAGCCAGCCCATGACCCACCGCGCGACCCTCATTCCCGGCGACGGCATCGGCCCCGAGATCACCGACGCCGCCCTCCGCGTGCTCGACGCCACCGGGGTCGACCTCGCCTGGGAGCGGGTCGACGCCGGCGAGTTGGCCCTCGAGCGCCACGGGACCGTCCTCCCCGAAGAGCTCTTCGCCTCGGTGCGGCGCACGCGGGTCGCGCTCAAGGGTCCGGTGGCGACCCCCATCGGCGGTGGACACCGCTCGGTCAACGTGACCATCCGCCAGACCCTAGGGCTCTACGCCTGCCTGCGGCCCGTGCGCAGCCTGCCGGGCGTCATCGCGCCCGGCCGCGACGTGGACCTGGTCATCGTGCGCGAGAACACCGAAGGGCTCTACTCGGGAATCGAGCACAGGGTCGTCCCGGGAGTGGTCGAAGGGCTCAAGGTCGTCACCGCCGCGGCCAGCGAACGGATCGCTCGCTTCGCCTTCGACTACGCCCGCAGCCACGGCCGCAGAGAGGTGACCGCAGTGCACAAGGCGAACATCATGAAGCTCTCGGACGGGCTGTTCCTCGAGGAGACGCGCAGGGTGCGCGAGGAGCATCCCGACATCGCTTACCGCGAACTCATCGTCGACAACTGCGCCATGCAGCTCGTACGGCGACCGCAGGACTTCGACGTACTCGTCATGAGCAACCTCTACGGCGACATCCTCTCGGACCTCTGCGCAGGGCTGGTGGGAGGTCTCGGCGTCGTCCCCGGCGCCAACATCGGCGACACGCTCGCCGTGTTCGAGCCGGTGCACGGAACGGCCCCCGACATCGCGGGAAAGGGCTGGGCGAACCCCACCGCCCTCCTCCTCAGCGCAGCGCTCCTGCTCGACCACCTCGGCGAAGCCGAAGCCGCCGCTGCGCTCCGCCGCGGGCTCGAGCGCGTCCTCGCCGACGGTGCGGTCCGCACCCGCGACCTCGGCGGCGAGGCCAGCACCGAAGACTTCGCAGCGACCGTCGCCGCCGCCGTGCGCAACGCCTGACGACCCGCTGAGGGGAGACACGGCGGCGTCACGACCGGAAGGCCGCTGGACCTCCTCGCGCTCCGTGCGGCCGCCCCGCGCTCCGTCCGGTCGCCGTCCGCAGGCGATCCGGAGCGAGAGAGACCGCGCCTTCCGCGCCCGGACCGCCCCGCGCCGCCGGGCGCAAGGCGTGCAAGGCCTCCCGGCACTTCCTGGCGGGCCGGCCCGGCCAGGTGTAACAATCGCCCTCATGGCATCCTCGCGCGCCGCCAGCCTGGGACAGCTCGCCCTGCGCGCTCGCCTCGTCCCCGCCGACGAACTCCGGCGGCTGGAGGCGTTCATCCGCGAGCGGGTGCGCGCCGGCCGCCCCGTTTCCATGGGGCGACTGCTCCTCCGCGGCGGGTTGACGAGCAAGGGCCTGCGACGGCTCCTCCGCAGCGGCGCCGACCTCGAGGCCGTCGCCTGCGACGCCTGCGGCGCCGAGCATCCCCAAGAGCGCTTCTCCTCCCGCGCAGAATGGCCCTGCCGAGAGTGCGGGGCCTTGCTGTTGGGCTTCGCCATCTTCCGCAAGGGAGCCCTCCGCAAGCGCGCGGCCTCGTCGGCGCCGCGCAGCGAACCGGCGCGCGCGGCTTCCTCGACGACGCAGCGCTTCCACGAAGTCGTCCCCATTCCCCGCGCGCCGGACCCCCAACAGGAGCGTTCCGAAGCCCCCTTGCCCCTCGACGCGGTGCCGCCGGTCCCCGTCATCTCCACCGCCGGCGAGGACACGACCCTGGGCTACGAGAACCCCCTCGGCTCCACGGTCCACTTCCGAAAGGTCATCGGCCCGCCGCCGGGAGAAGCCTCGCCCGCTCACGAAGAGGAGGACGACTACGTCTACGAACTCCCCAGCGGGGTGGGCCGCCTCTCCGACCTGGAGGCAACCCTCGCCTTCTCCGAGCTCGTCGAAGGCTCCGAGGACGCGCCCCACGCGCCGGCGCTGCCCGGCGTCGCCAACCGGGAACTCGCGGGGACCCACGACAACGGCGCCTCCATGATCCGGCAGCTCGGCCTGGGGAGCATCGGTCCCTTCGTGCTCGTGGAACCGCTTGGCAAAGGCGCAGTGGGGCGCGTGTTCCTCGCCCGCCACGAGGAGACCGGCCAGCGCGTAGCCCTCAAGGTGCTCCGCAGCGAGGCCTCCCGCGATCCCGAGGTCGTGCGCCGCTTCGAACGCGAGGTCGAACTCTCCGGACTCGTCCGACACCCCAACGTGGTCGAGCGCGTCGACGCCGGCGTCACCCCGGACGGGCGCCGCTACCTCGCCCTGGAATACCTCGACGGCGGTTCCCTCCTCGACCTGCTGCGCGAGGAGGACCGCCTCGACCCGCCGCAAGCACTGGCCATCGTCCGCGGAGTGTGCCTCGCCCTCGAGGCCGCCCGCGCCCACGGCGTGGTCCACCGGGACATCAAGCCCGAGAACATTCTCTTCGGCCCCGATGGCCTCCCCAAGCTCGCCGACCTCGGACTCGCCAAGCTCCTGGAAGACTCCGCCGCGCAGATCACCGAGACGGGTTTCGTGGTAGGGACCCCCTGCTACATCGCCCCCGAGCAGGCAGCCGGTCACCAGGACGTGGACATCCGTGCCGACTTGTTCTCCCTCGGCTTTTGCCTCTGGCAAATGCTCACCGGGGTCGTCCCCTTCAGCGACGACCTCGACGCCAAGCCCATGGACGTCCTCCTCCGCCACCTCGAGGAGGATCTTCCCGACCCGCGCCTCTACCGGCCCGACCTCTCGGACGGCTGTGCGCAAATCGTCCGCGGCCTCACCGCGCGCGAGCGCGAACGCCGCTACCCCACCCCGCTGCACGTCGTGCGCGACATCGACCTCTGCCTCGCCGGGCAACAGCCCCTCGGCGCCGGCGCTGCGGAGCTCCCCTCGACCTTGCGCGAGGTTGCGGGCCCGTCCGCCGCCGGCCGCGGGGAGAAGCCGTCGCCCCCCGAGCCCGGAGACCGGGCCCGCGCACGCCTCGCGCGCACCGTCGAGACGCCCCCGCCGCCGGCGCACGAGGCGGCGCCGTCCCCTCGCGTCGAGACCGCCGGCCCGGGGAGCCTCGCACTGGCGCTGGGATTGCTCGCGCTGGCCGCCTTCGGGGCGGCCGCGCTGTTCGTCCTCTTCGCCCCGACCGGTTGAGTCCGCGGCTGCGGGTCCGCCGCGGTCTCCTCTTCGTGCGGCGTCAGCCTTCGAGGTCCACCTTCCAGGTCGCGAACACGCGGGCGACCTGGTCGCCCGCCTCGTCGCGAAGTTCCCCTTCGACTTCGAGGTCGTAGGTCCCGGGAGCGGCGGGGAGCTCCGTGGTGCACCTGGCGACGATGGTTCCCCGCGCCTTCTTGAGGTAGTCCATGCGCAGCGAGGTCACGATGCCGCGTCCCCGCCCGTCGACGGCATGCATCACCGCCAGCCCGGTGGCCACCTCACCCAGGTTCATGAGGGCGATGGCATGGATGCTCCGCAGGTGGTTGCGCACCGCGTGGCGGTCGCGCATCTGGACCACGCAGTGGCCGTCGCCGAGTTCGAGGACGGTGGGGTCGATGCTCCCCGTGTAGGGCGCCATCCGCCCCACGAACTTGGAGAACACGCGGTTCCCGAAGGGGAGCTTGCGGGCGCGCGCCCACACCGTTGCGATGGTCGGACGCGAGGCGAGGAGCTTCATGGGACCTCCGAGGCGGGCACTGTAGCCCGCCTCCCCGTGCCCTCCAAGCGGCGCCTTCCCCCCGGCGCGGAAGCGGTCAGAGCCAGTCGCGGGGCGGTCCGCGGAGAAGGTCGAGCAGCTCGCGCTCGGGAGTCCCCGCGGCGGGCTCGGCCAGGTAATCCCAGCGGACACGCGGCGGGAGCGAGACGAGGATGCTCTCCGTGCGCCCGCCCGTCTGCAAACCGAAACGCGTCCCCCGGTCGTAGAGCAGGTTGAACTCCACGTAGCGCCCCCGGCGCAGGAGATGCCAGCGCTCCTGAGCGGGGGTGGTGGGCGTCTCGCGGCGGCGCGCGACGATGGGCGCGTAGGCGGCGAGCAGGTGCTCGCCGAAGTCCTCGGAGAAGGCCAGCATGGGCTCGAGTTCCCGCACGTGGTCGTAGAAGATGCCGCCCACCCCCCGGGCCTCGCCCCGGCAGGGGAGGTGGAAGTAGCGGTCGCACCAGGCCTTCCAAGCGGGGTAGTCGGCGACCTCGTGGCGGGCGCAACAGTCCGCGAGGTTGCGGTGGAAGGCGCGCACGTCGTCGGCGTAGAGGTAGTAGGGGGTGAGGTCCTGCCCTCCCCCAAACCAGGCCGCGCCGCCGTCGCACTCGAAGTAGCGCAGGTTGGCGTGCATGGTCGGCGCGTGGGGATTCCGGGGGTGGAAGATCATGGAGATCCCCGTGGCGAAGAACTCCCCCGCCGCGACGCCCAGGTGTTCGACGAGGGCCGGCGGCGCCGGGCCCCACACCGTGGAGACGTTGCAGGCGCCCTTCTCGAACACCGCACCGTCGGCGAGAACGCGCGTGGTGCCTCCGCCGCCGCCGGGGCGCCGCCACTCGTCCCGCCCGAAGCGGGCCGCGCCGTCGAGTTCCTCGAGGCGCGCGCAGACCTCGTCTTGCAGGCGGGCGAAGAGGGCCTCGGCCCGGTGCCGGAGGAGGGGATCGCTCACGAGGCGCTCCGTTTCAGAAGCCCACGGTGATGTGCCACTTGTAGGCCCAGGCGGCCAGCCAAGCAGACACCAGCCCGAGAACGACCCAGCGCCAGCGCCAGCGCTCGGTGAGCGCAAAGAGGGAAACGCCGCGAACGACCGCCGGAGGGAGCACGACCGTGGCGGCGCACGCGAGCAGGAACACGAAGAACCCGAAGGGCTGATTCGCCAGGGCGTCGAGAGGGCGCAGGTGGGCCGCGTAGGCGAAGGTGGTGGTAAAGCCGCACGAAGGGCAGGGTCCCCCCGCGAGATCGAAGAAACCGCAGGGCGGCAGGCCGAGCTGCTCGTGCGTCCCCACCCCGCGCCGATCGGGCTCGAGGACGAAGGCCGCAATGGCGAGGCAGCCCGCGCAGGCAAGGAACACCAAGGCCCAGAAGAGGCGCTCGAAGCGGTCGGCGCGCGGCCAACCGCGACCCAGACAGCGCACCTCGTCGGGGGGCTGCCGCTCCGCCGCGGCGGGAGAGCCCTCCGGCCGCCGGCGCAGCCCGAGCTCGCTGCTCACCGGCCCGACCCCGCTGCGGGCTTCGCGGCTGCGGCGGGCTCGGCGCGGGCGAGGAGTTCGCGCACGCGAGAGAGGCCCTCGACGATCTGCTCCTCGTCGAGGGCGTACGAGAAGCGCAGGTGCCCGTCGGCGCCGAAGGCCGCTCCGGGGACGGCGGCCACGTTCGCCTCCTCCAAGAGGACCTCGGAAAGGTCGAGGGAACCACCGATCCGACGCCCAGCGACGGTCCGCCCGTAGTAGCTGGACACGTCGGGGAACAGGTAGAAGGCGCCCTTCGCCTCGGGCACGCGAACGCCGGGAATGGCCTGGAGGGCGTCCACCGCCACCCGCCGGCGACGGGCGAAGACGTCGCGCATGGCGGCGGCCGCCTCTTCGCCCTCGCGAAGCGCCGCCGCCGCCGCCGCCTGGGCAATGGAGCACGCCCCGCTGGTGGACTGCGACTGCAGCTTGGCCGCGGCGGCGACGAGGTCGGTGGGACCGACCACGTAGCCAATGCGCCACCCCGTCATGGCGTAGCGCTTGGAGACGCCGCTGCAGAGGACGACGCCCTCGCGCACGCCGGGGTGGGCAACGGACAACGCGCTCCTGTGCTCGGCGCCGTCGTAGAGGAGTCCCGCGTAGATCTCGTCGGAGACGACCAAGACGCCCCGGTCCAGGGCGAGGCGCACCAGCGCCTCGACGTCGCCCGGGTCGAGCACGGCCCCCGTCGGGTTGCTCGGGGTGTTGAGCAAGAGCGCCTTGCAGCGCGGCCCCATGGCGGCCGCCACCTCGTCGGGGTCGAGGCGGAAGCCTCGCGCGGGATCGGCGGCGACGGGAACGGCCCGGCCGCCGGCGAGCTGGATCATGGCCGGGTAGCTCACCCAGTAGGGGCTTGCGAGCACCACCTCGTCGCCCGGGTCGAGGAAGGCCAAGAACAGGTTGAAGAGAGACTGCTTGCCGCCGTTGGAGACGAGCACCTGCTCCGGATCGGCCCGGTAGCCCGTGTCCTGTGCGGTGCGCTCGACGATCGCCTCGATCAGGCGCGGGGTCCCTCGGACGGGGGTGTAGTGGGTCTCGCCGCGATCGATGGCTTCTTTGGCCGCCGCAGCGACCACCTCGGGGCTGGCGAAGTCGGGCTCGCCCACCGAGAAGCTGATCACCGGGCGCCCGGCCGCCTTGAGGGCCTTGGCCTTGTCGGCAAGGGCGAAGGTCATGCTGGGGGCGAGCTCGCGGACGCGCCGGGAGAGGCGCTGGGCGGTGGTGGACACGGGGCCTCCTGACGGCCGCATGCTACCCGCGGCAACGCCCGAACGCAGCGCCGAGGGCCCGCACTCCGAGTCGGCGGTCGCTGCCGCGCGACCGGCCGGTGGGCTCGTCGCTTGGCCTTTCCCCGCCACGGCAGCGCGCTCCCGGCGGCGTTCCGGGGCCGCCGTCGGGCGGGCCGGGGACCCGACGCGACCGCCTCCGTGGGGTACGGCGTCCCCTGCCTTGCGAGGCAAGCTTGACGGCCGCCCGTCTCCCCCTATACTCCTCGACCGAGCCAAGGTGGCGGAATTGGCAGACGCGCTAGGTTGAGGGCCTAGTCGAGGTAAAACTCGGTAAGGGTTCGAATCCCTTCCTTGGCAAGCGAGCGGCCCCGGGGGTCTCCCCGGGGCCGTTTCTCGTAGGGCCCGCGCCGCGACCGAGCCGGCCCCGCCGGCCGAGCGCCGCATCCGCTCGCCATGCGCCGATCTGCGTGGGAGACTGCGCCCCAAGGTCAGGGGGTCCCCAATGCGCATCCGGTCCGTACTCTTCCTCGCTGCCTGCGAAGTCGGTCTCGCCGCGCCGGCGCAGGCCGACTTCGAGCAGCCGGTCACCTTCCTCCAGGAGAGGGTTCAACAGGGTCGGCGCGTCTCCAAAGCGAAGGAGCTGCCGCAGCCCGACGTTCAGGGCTACTGGCGGGTGGACACGGACGGCCGCCAGGCCCCCTTTTGGCTCAAGCTGACGGGGGTCGAGGGAGGTCGGGTCCTTTCCTTCCACCACGGACGCGGACCCCGCTTCTTTCGCGACCTCGCGGCCTGGTCGCGGCACGGGCGGGGCGAGGACTTCGCCGGGGTGGTGGGCCAGTTTCGGGTTCGCCGGCACCCCACCCGGGCCCAGGCGATCCTCCTCGAGGGTCTGTTCCGGGTCGGCGAGCGGGTTCGCCCGGGCGAAGTCCCTGGCTGCCCGGACCTGTTCTGGTGGATGCCCGCCACCCTCACCTTCGCCGAGAAGAAGGAAGGGCTCGTCTTCGCGGGCCGCATCGACGGCAAGGAAGTCGTCGGCAGCGGCGAGGCCTGCGCCTTGGGCCCCGAGCTCCGGATCCCCCTCCGCATCGCGCGCCACCGCGGCGTCCGCTTCCGCCCTGCGTTCGCGGGGCGCTACATTCACACCCTGACCGTCGGAGCGCCGGCTTCCTTCGCCGCCGAGGTCGACATCGAATGGAACTACGCCGACCTCGAAGGTCCTAGCGGCGGCCTCGGCGGCGTGTCCATCCGCAGAGCCCCCGGCAGCGCGGAAGTCCCACGCGTCCTTCACCCCTCCAAGGAGATCCACGGAACCTACCGCTACCGCTTCGAGGTGCCCGGCGTACACCACATCGTCGTCGACGTCCTCGACGCCCAGGGCAAGAAGCTCTTCTCCGACCGGCTGGTCGTCGACCTGCGTTGAGGCCGGTGGAGACTCGCCGTCCCCTCCCCGCACCGGCGCGGCGCCGCCCACAGCCCTCGTTTCCCCCCAGCACGAGGGCGGCGAAAGGAAGGGCGCGGCTCCGCCTTCTTGGAGCAAGGCAGCCCGCCGCCTCCTCCTTGCGGGGGGTTCGGAGGGACGGCCTGCCCGGCCTCGCAGCCCGGGGGAGCTCGTGGCGGGCGCCTGCGCAGCGCGAACGCCGGCGCGCTCGCGCCCGCGGACTGGGGAGGAAGCCTCGTGGCCGTTGAACTCTACCTCGCCTGCGACGACTGCCGCTGTTGCGTCGCCTGCGAACTGAACGCCCGCCACGAGCTCGCCGCCGACCTCTGCAAGCGCCCGCGGGATCCGACCTTCGCCGACGCCGCTCTCTCCCGTTTGCGGGGCCATCCCGACTTCGGCCCCGCGCACCCGGCGACCCAGGCCGTTCGCCTCTTCGCCGCAGGACACGCGGGGCATCGTGTGGGCCTTCGAGGCGACGAGGAGGTCTCGAACTGGCCTTGGCGGCGCGGCGACCCGACCCCTCTGCCCGGCGTGCGCGAGCTGCTCGCGGGCCTCGGCGCCAAGAAGGCCGCCGACCGCCACCGTTGCGCACGCCTGCTGCGCTATCGAGGGGAAGCGTCTGCCCTCGCCCCGCTCGCCCGCGTCTTGTCCAAGGACCGGTCGGCAAAGGTCCGCTGCGAGGCGGCCCGAACCATCGCCTCGCTGGCGGCGAGCCTCGCCCTGCGCGGAGACGCCCTCGACCCCGTGCGCGACGCCCTCACCGAAGCGCTCGCGCAACCCAAGGCCGAGGTGCGCGCCGCTGCGTGCGAAGCGCTCGGCTGGCTGGCGGCCGGCTGCCCGGACGACCCCGGCCGTTTCGATCAAGCCCTCTGCCCGCGCGAGGCCGCCGATCGCGCCGCGCTGTCCGCGCCCCTCGCCGACGCCGCGCGCCGCGCCGAAGCCGCGGGCGAAACGGCTCCCCTCGCCGCGGCCCTGGCCGCGCTGGGACACTGCCGCGCCCAGAGCGCCTTCGACCTCGCCCTTCGCGCTCTGAAGCACGAGGACGACGCGGTCCGCACCGCCGCGCAGGCCTGCCTCGCCGGCGTGGCCCAGGGTGGCGGCCTCGACGCCGCCGGCCGGCGACGCCTTGCGGAGGCCGCTGAGGAGGAGGTGCGCGCCACTCCGGAGGCGACGCTCCAGCGCCTGGTCGCCGAGGACCGCTGGGGAGAGGTGCTGCGGGCGGCGGGCTGCGCGGACGAGCTCGCGACCCTCCACCGGCAGCGAGGCTGGTTCGAGCGCGCCCTCCTGCGGGCGACCTGCGGAGACCCCGAACCGGGGCGCTGGCCCTTGGGCCCCGTATCCAACGAGCGACCGGTGGTGCGCGCCGACCTGGCGTCGCCGGGCGAGCAACGCCTGCCGCGCCCCCGCGCCGCCCGCCCCGAGGACGAGGCCGTGCGTGCCCTGGCGGCCGCGCGCGACGGCGCGCTGGCCGCGACGAGCGAAAAGGGCGAGATCCTCCTCTACGGTCCCGCGCTCGGTTCGCCGCGCCGGTTGACGCACCCCGCTCCCGACCACCGCGGACCAGCGCGGGTCGAAGCGCTGGCCTTCGCACCCGACGGCGCGCTGCTCGCGTCCGGCGACCGGCAGGGCGAAGTGCGCTTGTGGGACGCCCGCAGCGGAGAGCCCGCCGGCGGCTTCGCAACGAACGCCCCCGTCTCCGCCATTCGCTGGCTCCCCGACGGGACGAGCCTCCTGCTCGCCGGACCGAGCTCCCTCGCGGTGTGGAGCCGCGCGGGCAAGCGCTTGCTCCGGGTGCCACCGGAACACCCCGGCGCGGTGCGCGTGGCGCGCCCCGACCCGAGCGGGCGCCTCGTCGCCACCGCGGGCAACCTGCGGCGGGGGCGAGATCCCGAGGTGCATCTCCTCGACGCGAGGAGCGGCGCCAGCGTGCGCACCTTGTGCGCGGAACGAGGAGTCCTCGACCTTGCCTTCAGCCCGAGCGGAGAGCGCGTCGCGCTCCTCGACGAGGGGAGAGCGCTCTCGGTGTTCGAAGTCACCACCGGCGCCCGGCTCCCCACCACGCTGCGCGCCGAAAGCGGCCGGGCCCCCTTCGCCTTCGCCGGCGAAGACGCCCTCTGGCTCGGCGGTCGCCGCCTGCGGCGCTGCGCCCTCTCGGGCGAGGTCGAGACCGAGCTGCGCGCGCGCGCCGACGCCCTGGCCCCCGGCCCGGACCCGTTCCGCTGCCTGTGCGCAGGCGACGACGGCTCGCTGCACCTCGTCGCCGCAGACGAGGCGCGCCCGCTGCGGCACGACGCGCAACCGGGCAAGGCCTGCGTCGCCTGGCGCGGGGAGTTCCTGGCCGCGGCCTTCGATGCCCGCGGCCGCGCGCCTTCGCCCGCGCTCCTCTTCGCGGCGTCGGGAGAACGCCGCGGCACGCTGGCGGGCGCCCTCCGCCCCAAGGCCCTCGACCTCTCGCCCGACGAACGCAGCCTGGCGCTGCTCTGCGAAGCCGGGGTCCGTCTCTTCGACCTCGCCTCGGCAGAGCTTCGCTGGGAGGTCGCAGGCAACTGCCACGACACCGCCTCGGTGGCCTTCCTGGGCGCGGAGCTCGTCATCCACTGCGACAAGGCCGACGCGGTGGGGGGCAGCCGACCCGGTTGGCTCGTGTTCCGCGACACGGAAACGGGAAGCGAACGGCGCCGCTGGGGAGGCTGGCTCCTCGACGGCGCGGTGGACCTCTCGCCCGACGGGCGGTTGGCGGCCTGCGGCGGCGGCCCCCTCGGCTCGAGCCGCGACCTGCAGCAGCGTGCGCACGGGGCGGTCCGCCTGTGGGAACTCGAGCGCGGCCGAGAGATCGCTGTGCTCGCGGACAGTCCCCGCCGCGAGCGGGCCACGGGCGAGAAGAGCCGCTTCGTGCGGGCGGTGGCCTTCCACCCCCACGCACCCCTCCTCGCCGCCGCGCAGGAAGGTGGGGTCACTCTGTGGGACCTCGAAGCCGGCGCGCCGCGCTGGCGCCATCCGCCCGGCCCGCCGGGTCGGGACGGCCTCCACCTCGCCTTCTCGGCGGACGGTGGCCACCTGTTCGTGGGGCGCGCGAACGACAGCGTGTCGGTCCTCGACGCGGCGAGCGGAGAGGAACTCTGGACACGGTCGCAGCCGGGCGAACTGCGCCACCCCCGCGACGCCTTGCCCTGCCCGCTCCCGGACGGTCGGCTCGCCGTGGGGCGGCGGACCGTCGAGCTGGTCGACCTCGCCGCGAACCTTGCGGACGCCGCCTGCGCGCCGGCGCGTCGCCCCGTACCAGCGCTGGCCCTCTCCGCCGCACGCGCCGACTCCGAAGCCCTCGCGGCGCACGACGGGTGGGTGCTCGCCCTGACCGCGCGCGCCGACGGAAGCGCTTGGGCAAGCGCTGGGTCCGAGGGGGAGGTGCGCGTGGGCTTCGCCAACGGCCGCAAACGGGTCTTCACGAAGCTGCACGGGCCGGGGGCGAGCGCCCTCGCCTTCGCTGACGACGGGCTCCTCCTCAGCGGCGGCCGCGACGGACGGCTCCTCCTCCTCGATCCGGAGCGGGGCAAGGTCGTACGCGAGCTGACCCGGCAAGACGCTTGGGTCGAGGCCATTCTCCCCCTCCCCGGCGCGCGCGCCCTCACGGCGGCCTGCAACGAACAGCTCGTTCTCTGGGACCTCACTCGCGGCGAACCCTTGCGGGCCACCCACGCCTGCCCCGCGGCCCTCGACCCGAGCCGTCGCCTCGTGGTGGGCGGCGCTCGCGCCGGCGTGCGACCGCCTGCCTTCGCCGACGGAAAGCAGCCCCTGCCGTGGCTTCTGCCCGGCAGCGGTCCGCCGGTGGTCTCGTGGTTCTCGGCAGGGACCCTCACTCGCCGCGGCGAGGTCGCTTTGCCCGCCTCGCGCGAAGGGGCGCCCGCTCAGCGGGCCCTCGCCGTCCTCGCCGACGGCGTGCGCTTCGCCCTCGCCCGCACGGGCGACCTCGTCGTAGCCTCCCTCGCGGGCGATCCCCCCCGCGTCCTCGCGCACGGGAACTTCGTCTCCGTGGCCGCGCACCCAGGCGCCCTGCTTCTCGCGGCGGGCGACGCCCAGGGGCGCGTGCGCCTGTTCGATCCCGCGGGGAACGAGCTCCTCCTCGCCGAGCACGAAGGCGCAGCGGGAGCACTCTGCTTCGCCCCCGGCGGCCGATCCCTCTTCAGCGGCGGCGACGACGGGCGGGTGCTCCGCCACCCGCTCCCCGCGTCCGCGCCTGCTCCTCCCGGAGGACGCGCGTGAACGATCCTTGCCCCGGCTGCGGAGCGAGCGGGACGAGCCCGATCTGCGGCTATTGCGGCCGGGCGGGTGCAGGCACCGTCGACCCCGCCCGCCAACGCAAGGCCCTCGACGCCTTCCACGCCCTCCTCGCGCGGGAAGAGGACGTCCTCGCCCGCGCCCGCCTCCTCCGCAACGGCTTCCTCCCCGACGATCCCGAGGTCCTCCTCGACGCCGCCGCGCGCTGCGTCGCCCTCCTCGATCAGCAGCTCATCGCCACGGGCGCCCCCGAGGCCGCCGCCGACCGCCTGCGGGCGGCGCTCCGTCGCCTCGAGGCCGCGGGCTCGCCGCCTTCCGCGCGCGCCCCCTTCGAGGCCGAGCTCGAACGCTTCGACGTCGCCCTTGCCGCCGACGAGCGCCGCACGCGCTGGGTCTGCGCCGGCTGCGCC
Organism: Planctomycetota bacterium; assembly: GCA_003695705.1. Lineage (GTDB taxonomy): Bacteria > Planctomycetota > J058 > J058 > J058 > J058. Next base: position 1,606 of record RFHU01000407.1, on the reverse strand, counting down.
GTGATCCTCTTCGGCGGCTTCGGGCTCGCGCTTTGGCGCTGGTGGACCTACTGAGGCCGCGCGCCCGCGGCCCGAAGGAGGAGGTCGTTCTCAAACGACGAGACGGAGGCCATGGCCTCTCCCTCTGCGGCCAGGGGAGCGCGTACGCCCGACGCAGGCGTTGACGGGAGGCGCTCCGGGCCTCTGGGCGCCGCGAGGGTCTCTCCGCCCTCGGACGCGCCCCGCGCCGCGAAGGCGGACCGCGCCGTCTCCGCAACGGGCCCTTGCCGCAACGGACCCCTTGCCCCGAAGCCGGACCCCGCGGGCGTCAGGGCGTCGCGGGGAGGACGCCCGGCGCTTCGCGGACGGGCGGGGGGAGGGCGCGCTCGTCTGCGGCTGCGCCAACTCCGGCGCCGCACGCGTTCTCCGCACCCGCCGGGGTGGAAGAACGCCCGAGGGCGGCGAGGAGGCGGAAGTGCGCTCCGAGGGCCTCGCGCAGGGTCGCGAAACGGAGCACGCGAACGCCGAAATCCTCGCACACCTCGCACACGATCTCGGCGAGGGCAGGGTAGTGGACGTGGCTGATCCTGGGGAACAAGTGGTGTTCGATCTGGAAGTTCAGGCCGCCGACGTACCAGGAGAGGAGCCGGCTCCGCGGGGCGAAGTCCGCGGTGGTCGCGAGCTGGTGCTCCACCCAGGGCTGGAGGCGCGCCTCGGGCGAGTGGGTAGGGGCGGCAAGGGACTGAGCGCCTTCGACCACGTGCGCCAATTGGAAGACGATGCCCAGGGTCATGCCCAGGACCGCCGAGCTGAGCGCGAAGACGAGCAGCACCGGGAGCGGAGGATGCAGCACCAAAGGCAGCCCCAAGGCCCAGGCGTAGAAGAAGAGCTTCCCGCCGAGGAGCTGGGCGAGGTCGCTGCCCCGCGGGCGGGGGAAGGACGAGCCTCCGACCTTGCCGCGCGCGAGGGCCAGCCAGTCGTCGAGGAGGACCCACTTGGCGGCGAGGAAGCCGAGCAAGGGAAGCTCGTAGAGGTGTTGCAGGCGGTGGAAGGACCGCCGCCGCTGCGTGGGCGCGAGGCGCAGGAAGGGCCCGGCGTCGAGGTCGTCGTCGACGCCCTCGATGTTCGTGTAGGTGTGGTGGAGCACGTTGTGCTTGTGCCGCCAGACGTAGGAACTGCCCCCGATCGCGTCCAGGGTGCCCCCCGCGAGGCGGTTCAACCACGGGCGCCCGGCCGCGGCTCGATGGTTTCCGTCGTGCATGACCGAGAAGCCGATCCCCGCGACCGCGAGGCCGAGGGAGACGGCCAGGGGAATCGCGCTGGCCGGACTCGACGCCCAGAAGAGCAGCAGCAGATACGAGGTCGCGGCCCACGCGAGCATCAGCCCCGCTTTGACCGCGAAGCGCCGGCCTCCGTGGGGTGAGAGCCCGGACTCCGCGAAGTAGGCCTTGACCCGCCGGTCGAGGGCGGTCCGGAGTGGGGAGCGCGCGGCGAAGCGGGGACGCGCGACGGAATTCGTGGTGGACATGCTTGCAGCGTACGGGCAAGCCCGGAGCCGTGCTCGTCACAACTCGTGCGCGAACGGTCATTTCTCGGTCACGGAGGCTGGGGGGGACCGTCCCAGGCT
>RFHU01000406.1 GCA_003695705.1 Planctomycetota bacterium | reverse complement strand
TCGCTCCCCGCCTCGACGCCCTCGAACGGCGCGCGAACGAGGCGGTCGACCCCGGCGAGGTCGCCGCCCTGCGCGAGGCCGTCGGCGCCCTCGATCCCGCGGCCATCGAGGAGCGCCTGCAGCGCGGCCTGCAAGAGCGCTTCGACCAAGAGCTCGCCGCCCTCCCCGAGAAGATCGGTCAGGAGGCCTCCGCCCCCGTGCTCGAGGCCATCGAGGCGCGCATTCGCGCCCTCGACCTCGCCGGCCTGCCCGCGCGGGTGGCCGAGGAAGCGACCGGGAGCGTGCTCGCGCGGGTCCGGGAGGACGCGCGCGAGGCGGTCCGCGAAGCGCTCGCCGAACACTCGAACGGAAGCGGCGACGCCGCCGCCCTCGAGGAACTCCGCGCGGAGATCGGCCGCAGCGAAGGCCGCCTCCTCGAAGCGGTGGAGCTGCGGCTCTCGCAGAGCCCCCCTCCCGAAGAGCTCGCGCGCACCGCCACGGCGCAGGCCCTCGCCGCCGTCGACGAGCGGGTCGCCCAGCTCCAAGCCAGCGGCGGCGGCGACGCCGAAGGCCTCGCCGCCCTGCAAGACCAAATCATGGCCCTCACCACCCGACTCGAGGAGGTGGCGGCCGTCGCCGCGGGCGCGGGCCCCGGAGTCGACGAGGCCGCCGTCGAGGCCATCGCCCGCCGCGTCGCCGAAGAAGTCTCCGCCGCGGGCGGCGCCGCCGCCGGGAGCCTCGACGAGGCCGCCGTCGAGGCCATCGCCCGCCGCGTCGCCGGAGAGGTCGCGCAAGCCTCCGCGAACGCCGGCGGAGCTGGGGGCGGCGAGGTGGGCGCGGCCACCCAGATCATCAACCGCAGCGCGCTCGCCGGCGCCGCCAACTACGACCACAAGAAGTTCGTCGCCCTCGCGCGGGAGGTGAAGAACCTCAAGGACAAGACCAAGCAGCTCGCCTCCGGCGGCGGAGGCGGCGGAGGCGGCGGGGGGGACTTCGCCGACAAGACCGAGTTCCGGCAACTCGCCGTCCAGGTCAAGTCCCTCGAGGACCGCATCGCCGCGCTCAAGCCCGGCGGAGGCGGCGGAGGTGGCGCAGGGGCCGGCAAAGCCCTCGACGTGGTCGGACTGATCAACTCCACCGAGTTCAAGCAGACCTTCGACACGAAGATCAACCAGGTCCTCAGCTACATAAAGAGCGACGTGGTCCCCAAGGCGGTGAAGAAGACCCTGGAGAGCCAGTAGCCTCCGCCCGCGGTGTGAAGACCGGTGTGACCTCTTCGGGAGTCGCTTGACCTCCGTGCTGCGGCGCCGCGGGCTCGCCCCCCTCCTCGTCGTCGCGGTGGCCCTCGTCTGCCACTGGCCGGCCCTCGGCCTCCTCGAAGCGACCCGCTTCACCTTCGACGACGTCCCGATCGTGGCCCAGAACCCCCGCCTCGACGTGCGGGACGGCGCCGGGCTCCTGCGGCTCCTGACCAGCAAGTACTGGGGGGAGGGCTACGCGGCCGAGCGCCTCTGGCGGCCGCTGCCGCTCCTCAGCTACGCGGTCGACGTCTCCCTCTGGGGCCGCTCGCCCGACGCCCTGCACCGCACCAACCTCGCCCTGTTCGCCCTCCTCTGCCTGCTCGTCCTCGCCCTGGCCCGGCGCCTGCTCGGCTCCCGCAGTGGAGCGCTGGCCGCGGCCCTGCTCTTCGCCGCCCACCCCGTCCACGCCGAGTGCGTCGCTGGGGTCGTGGGCCGGGCCGAGGTGCTCGCCCTGCTCTGCGTCTGCGCAGGCGTCCTCCTCCACCTGCGCGCTCGTCGCGGGCGCCGGGCGCTCTACGCGCCGGCGGCGCTCTGCTTCTTCGCCGCCTTCCTCTCCAAAGAAAGCGCCTTCGCCGCGCCGGCCCTCCTCGCCGTCGTCGAGTTCGGCCTGCGCGGCCCGCCCTCCCCCCGCCCCGGCCTCCGCGCGCGCGCGCGGCGCGTGCTCGGCGCCCTGGCCCCCTACCTCGCCCACGCGGCGGCCCTGGGCGCCGCCCTCGGGCTGCGCGCCCTGGTCCTGGGAGAGGTCTTCCCGACCCGCGGAGCCCGCACCCTGGGCGACATGCCCCTCACCCAGCGCGGCGTCGTGGCCGCGCTCTCCGGGCGCGACGCCGTGCGGACCCTTCTCTGGCCCAGCACCACCTCGGCGCACTACGAACTCCCCTTCTCCGTGGCGGAGGGCCCCCCGCCCTGGAGCGGCCCTGCGGTCCTCGCCAGTCTGGCGCTGCTCGGCGGGCTCCTCGCCCTGGGGAGCGTGGCCCTCCTGCGCCGCGGCCGCCTCTGGCGCGGCCTCGGCGTGGGCGTATGGGGCGCGGCCCTCGCCTTCGGACCCGTCTCCAACCTAGTGCCCATTGGGGTCGTCTTCGCGGACCGCCTCCTCTTCGCGCCCTCCCTCTGGGCCTGCCTCGCCCTGGCCTGCCTCCTGCGCGGCCTCGCGCGCCGGCCGCCTGCGCTGGCCCTGGCCCTAGGCGCCTTGCTGCTCGGCTACGCCCCGCGCGCCCAAGCCAACGCGCGCGCCTGGGTGCATCCGCTGCGCCTCTGGGAGACGAGCCAGCGCCGCTTCCCCCAGAGCCCGCGGATCGCCCTCGCCCTCGGCTACGCCCTCCTCCCCAGCGACCCCGCCCGTGCCGAGCGGAACTTCGCCCTCGCCGCGGAGGGCTTTCGGCCCCCCGAGCGCTGGCCCCGCTTCGCCGCCAAGGCGCGGGCCGGGCTCGCGCTCTGCGCGTCGGAGCGCGACCCCCCGCGGGCCCTGCGCCTCTTCGAGGAAGCCGCGCACATCGACGCCGGCGTCCCCGAGGTCGCCCTCGGCCTCTCCGCCGCCTACCTGCGCCTCGCCGACCAGACGCAGGACGAGGCGCGCCGGCGCGCCCTCCGGCAAAAGGCCGAGCGCGCGGTCCGCGCCGCGGTGCGCGCTTCGCCGGCGAACTACGACCTGTGGGTCCGCCTGGGCTCGGTGCTCCTCGCGCGCCAGCGCTGGCGCGAAGCGGAGGCTGCCTTCGCCCGCGCCATCGAGCGCCGCCCGGCGCCCTGGCAAGCCCTCTGCGGCCGCGCCGCCGCCCGCCGGCTGGGCTACGCCCCCCCCCACCTACCTGACGAAGCGGGCGCGCTGGCCGACTACGCCGCGGCCATCGACCTGCTCTGGCCCCGCTACGCGCAGGGGAGGGCAACGGAGGAGGAGCGCCGCTACCTTGCCGAGGCGCTCCTCCTCCGCGGCACCCTCGCCGGCAAGCGCGGCGACCGCGCCCTCGCCCGCCGCTGCCTGCAGCGGCTGCGCGCGGCGTTCCCGACCTACCGAGCGGAGACGGTGCGCCAGCTCCTCGCCCTCTTCGGCGAGGCCGCCCCCGAGGATCCTGCGACGCCCCCCTCCCCGCGGTGAACTCCCCGAGCGCCGCAGGCCGCTGCGGCCTCCGCGCTTCGGAGAAGCGCCGCCGGGCTTAGGCTTCCGCGGCCTCTCCCGGCGCGTCGTCGGACGCGGGCTCGGCGGCGCCCCTCTCCTCTCCGGAGGCGCTGCCCTCGACCGGCCCGGGCTCGAGGGACGCTGCGTCGGCGGGCTGTGCGTCCTCGGTCGGGGCCGCTTCGCTCCCGCCCTCGGTCGGGGCGGCTTCGCGCGCGCCCTCGGCGGCGACGGGCTCGCTCCCCGGAGGAGCGTGGGCCTCGACGAGTTGCACCGCCTGATGCCGGGCCCGGCGGTTGCGGCGCTTGCGCTGCTTGGGGGGAATGGCCTTCCAGGCCTCGTCGGCGGCGAGCAGGGCGCCGCGCAGGCGCTCCACGTAGCCGGCGAGCTCGCCACGCTCGGCGGCGAGCTTCTCCTCGAGGGGGGGCACCGCGGCCTCGGCCTGCTCGAGCTCGGCCTCGGCCTCGGCGAGGAGGGCCTTGATCTCCTCGAGTTGGGCCCGCCGCTCCTCGACCGAGCGCTGGGCAAACTTGAGCCGCCGGCGGCGATCCCGCAGCTTCTGCTTGACGGCGCGCACCTTGCCGTTGACTTCCTGCGCCTCGGCGAGGGCCTCCTGCAGCGCGGCGTCGGCCTTCTCCACCGCCTCCTTGGCGGCCTTCTTGGCGGCCTTCTTGGCCTCGCGCGCCTCCTCTTCTTGCCGTCGCTTGGCCTCGCGCGCCTCGCGCTCGCGGGCTCCTGCCTGGCGCACGCACTCGCCGCAGCCCCACACGCCCATGGCCTCGACCAGTTCTTCGGGAATGCGCACGTAGGCCTGCTTGCCGTGGGCCTCGCACTCGAGGAACTCGGCGGGCGGCACCTCCCCGCGGAGTTGCTTGGACGCCTTCTCGCTCAGCCAGAGTCGCATGGAAACCTCCTTGAAGGAGCGGAGGGGGACGCCGGCGACCCGCCCGCGGCCCGCCGCTCCGCTCAGGTTCTACCGCCCGAAACCCCTCCAGGCCAGCACGATTCCGCTCGAGCAGGCGGCTCGGACCAGGAGGGGTTCCGGCGCCCGGCGGCGACGCAGGGAACCGTGCAATCGAGGGGCTCGATGGCCCCCCGCACCAGGTCGGCGATCGGGTTCTCCTTGCCCGCGCGGCCGTGGGCGTAGTGGGCGTGGAGGCACTTGACCCCGCCCCGGGCGCCGCCGACACCCCCCTTGAGGCGCTCCCGCAGCGGGCTCTCGGGGGGGAGGCGCCCGGCGCGCTCCGCCGCGTAGGCCTCCTGGCAACGCGCGAAGGCCGCCGCGAAGGCGGCGTCGTCGGCGAGGCGCCGGGTCAAGTCCCGCACCAGCCCTCGGGCCTCGAGGCGCGAGGCCCGCGCGCGGGCCAGGGGACACACCAGGTAGTAGAGGGTAGGGAAGGGGGTCCCTTCGCAGTCGGGGTCGACCTCGACGACGACGGGCAGGCCCAGGCCGCAGCGCGACACCACCTGTTGCCGACCCCGCAGGGGGCGACCCATTTGGGCGGCGAGGACCGAGCCCAACTCGGCGTCGGTCACTTTCGCGAATGCTTCTTGCTGAAGTCCACGTCGAACCCGAGCACCTGCTCGCCGCGCAGGATGAGCACGCGGACCGTGTTGCTCCGCCGCGCGGCGATGCGCGCGCGCACGCCGGCAATGTCCCGCACGACCAGTCCGTCGACGGCCAGGATCCGATCCCCCGGCCCAAGTCCGGCACGCTCGGCCGGAGACCCGGCGAGGACCCGACGCACGGGGACGCCGAGGTGGCAGGGCGCACGGTAGCGCGTGCGGTGTTCGATCTGGGCCACCGCGCCGAGGAAGTCGAGGGCCGCGAAATCGATCCCGGGCTCCTCGGGGGCGGGACCGCGCGACCTTGCCCGAAAGCCCATGCGCGCGCGACCGCGCTGGAGCAAGCCCCCCGCGCTGTTGGGTCCGACCAGTTCGACGGAGATCCGCCCGACGGGCTCTCCCGAGTCGTCGAGAAGTTCGACCACGTGCCCCTCCTCGAGGCCTTCGTTGCGGCCGAAGTCGAGGAGGACCACCCCGTCGCGGACCCCCACCACCTTGCCCTCGGGGGCAGGGGGCGGCGAAGGAGGGGTGGCCTCGCTCCGGGGAGCGGACGCCCCCTCGTCCCGTGCGCCCGGACGGAAGCCCCCCGCGAGGAACAAGAGGGCGTCGCCCGGGGCGGGGCGCGCCCCGCCGATCAGGGTGCCCACGCGGACCACCGCCACGTCGCGAAAGACCTGGACCACCGAGCCGTAGCCGACGGGCTTGCCGTCCCGCCGAACTTCCACGCTCTGGCCAACGCGCACGCCGGCTTTCTCGCCCAGGGAGGCGAGCAGGTCGACGCCGCTCTTGGCGTCGCGCACCTCGGTCACGGTCCCTTCGAGAGGTGCCGCCTGCGCCGGAGCCGCGCTCCAGACCACCGCGCAGAGGGGCGCGAGCGAACCGAGGGCGAACCGGAGAGAGGTCATGCGTTGTGCTCCTGGAGGGGTTCGAAGGGAGACGGCGGGGGGGTCGACTCGGCGAGCGCCGCGCGCGCCGCCTCCCGCAGCGCGCCGTCGACTTCGGGGGCTTCTGCGAGTTCGAGGAGGGCCGGCGCCGCCACCGCGGCGCCGAGGCGCCCCAAGGCGGCGATGGCCGCAGCCCGCAGGCGCCGCGGGCGCCCCTCGTCGTGGAGGAGCCGCACGAGCCCCGGCGCTGCTTCGGCCGCGCCCATCCGTCCGGCGGCCTCCGCGGCGAGGCCCGCGAGGACGTCGTCGTCGGCGTCGAGGGCCGCGACGACCGCCGCGCTCCAACGGCGATCGCCGCTGCGGGCCACGCAACGGAGCCCCTGTCGGCGCTCGTCCGGCGTGCCCTGCAGGAGGGCGTCCACTCCCTCGCGCACGGGCGCGAGCCAGGGGAGCACCGCGAGGGCCTCCAGCGCCGCGGCGCGCTCGGGACCTTGGCCGCGCGCGGCGTCGAGGAGCACCGCCTTCGCCCGCTCGTAGACCTCGCGGCGCGGCTCCCCGAGCTCGGGGCGCGGCTCGTACTCTGGGTCCTCCGCTCCGGCAAGGTCGCCCGCCTCCACCACCGCGCCCAGGGCCTCGCAGAGCCGGGCGCGCACTTCGGGTTCGTCTTCGCGGTCGAGCCGCGCGAAGAGTTCCTCGGCAAAGGAGGTGGCGAAACGCCGAGCCGCCCGGGCGGCCTCGGCACGCACCTCGGCCGCCGGATCGGCGAGCAGGGCGCCCACCCGCGCCTGCGCCGCCGCGCCGGTCAGGCTGCCCTCGCCAACGGCGGCCAAGGCCGCCAGCTTCTCCGCGAAGTGCAGGGGATCCGCCACCCGACCGGCCTCCGGGGCGTGCGCCCCTCGCGAGGCACTATAGCGCCTCAAGGCTCCTTGCGCGCCGTCGAGTCGGCGCGCTGCAAGGGCGCGTGCCACGCTGCGCTGCGCCTCGGTCGCCCCCCGTCCGCAGCGAAGGCGCTCAGGCGCGCCGTCGCGGGCGCAGCTTGACGAAGCGCACCCGCTCGTCGGCGAGGACCGCGCGGTAGAGGCCGCGGGGCGCGTGGACCACCGCCAGCCAGCCCGCGCGAAGCTCTCCCCCTACCCGCACCAAGCCCGGAGCGGGAATGCCCACCCGCGCCCCGTCGCCGAAGCGCAGGCGCGCCCCCAAGGCCAAAGCGCGTTCCGCGCTCGCCTGCGAAGCTCGTCCGGGACCCTCGACCGGAGCAACGGGGCGCAAGGAACGCGAAAGCCCGCACAAACGTCCGCTGCGCGCATTGAAGGTGGCCCGCACCCAGCCGCGCCGCTCGCCCTCGGTCGCCTCCCAGCGAAGGGTCCACACCCTCCGGCCAGGGCCGCTCTGCAGCCGCGCCGAGCGAAGGCGCGCCTCGGGCGGCAACCGGATCTGGGTACCCGCTCGCTCGACGACGCTCGCCCGACCCAAGGCCGCGCTCTGCCGGGAACCGCGCTCGAAGGGGAGGCAGACGAAGCCGACCCGCTCGCCGCCGTCGAGGTCGAGTTCCACCCCGAGCAAGCCGTCCGGTCGCCGCCGCTCGACGACCGCCCAGAGCGCAGGACCGGCGCCGCCCAGGGCTCGCTCGGCCCGCAGCAACCCGCCGTCGCTCGGGGCCGCCCGGCGGGCGACCGCGGCCGCGGCGTCGGGCAGGGGACGGGGAACGGCTTCGGCCGGAGCCTCGGCGGGGAACAGGACGCAGCTCCAGTCGCCGTCCGGGCCGGGCCGCAACTCAGCGAGCCCCTCGCGCTCCCACACCTGCAGGTCGAGGGCGTAGACCTGCCGATCGCGCCCTCGGTGAAGCCGCAGCCGCTCCCGCTCCGGTTCGAGGCGGTAGCGCTCCGGCGCCCAATGCGCGCGCAAGATCTCGTGGGCCCAGGCAAGGGCAGCGGGGCGTAGGTCCATGGGGCCTCCTCGCCCGGAGCCGGAGCAAAGCTGCGCGCAAAGGCCCTATCCGCTCCAAGCCGCGCGCGCGCGGGGAGGGACCCCCGCGGAGCGGGACGCTCCGTGGGACGACGGGCAAAGCTTGCCCACCCTCAGCGCCCTGGGAACCGCTCCAGGAAAGGCGCGCAGAAGGGAAGTTCCCCGCAGAGCCGCCGCAGGGCCGCTTCCCAAGCCCAGGGAGGGTTCGCCCGCGGGAGCAGCCGACACCGCTCGACCGACCGCCGCCGGGCGAGGAGGGCGAAGACGAGGAGCCCGCAAGGCTCGCGGAGCATGGCGAGGCGCCGCTCCGCCCGCGACCGCCGTCGAGCGGCCGCAGAGCGTCCGGACGCAGGCCGACGGCCGGCAGCCCCGCTGGCCTGGGCGGGGGATTCGCTCCGGCGCAGGCTCCTCGCAACCGCGAAACCACCTCGGCCAGGCGGGGCGGCGCGCCCGCAGCCAGCGGCGGGAGGGGTAGACTGGCCCCTCATGAGCCAGGACGCCGCCGCCCCGCCCCCCGGAGGGGACCCCGCGCCCACGCCTTCGGCGGCCGCCGAGGCGGCGGACTCGCCCGGCCCGCTCGGGCGCTGGGTGCGCAGGCAGCCCGTGTTCGCGCTGCTGCTCTTGGGCCTGGCGGTCGGCTCCCCGTTCGGAGTCAACGCGCTGCGGCGCCACGCCCTGCGCGCGCGCTTGGCGAGCGGACTGGCGCGCTGGCACGCCGCCTTGTCGCGCGCCGGCTTGCCCCTGCCGTGGGGAGAGCGCCGCCGCGTCTTGCCACCGCAAGAACTCGCGGGAGTCCCGCGCGGGGACTACGCCCGGGCGGGCTTCGAGGAGGAGGCCGTCACGCTGCAAGCGTGGAGCGCCCTCCTCGACGGCGTCGACCCCGAAGAGTTGCCCCGCGGAGACGGGTGGGGCGCGACCGTCCGCGCGTGCGCCCTCTACCGCAGCGCGGCTTCGGCGCCCAGCCAGGCCACGCTCGTCGCAGCCCAGCGCGCCGCCTCGCGAGGCGTCGGCGACGCGCGCGCAACCCTTGCGCTCGTGCCCGCCCTCCTCGACGGAGAACACGAGCGGGTCCTCCGCGAAGTCCGTCGCCTACAGCGCAACGCCCCCGCCTACTGCGCGGTCCCCCTCGAGGCGCTGCGGCGGGAGGCGACGCGCCGCTTCCTGCGCGAGGCCCTTTCCGAGCGACCGCCCAGCACACAGCGCCTGCAGGAGCTGCTCGACCTCGAGGCCGACACTGCCCTCCTCGCCGAGGCCCTCGCCGCCGAAGGGGCGCGTCTGGGCGAGCTGCTCTCCGCAGGAGCCGCCGACCTCGCGCGCGCCGAGGCGCTGCTGACGCTGTTCGTCCGCGCCTACCCGGAAGGGCTGCCCGCAGACGGCGCGGCGGCCCAGGGCTGGCGCGCGCTCCGCCCGGGCGTCGTCCGGCTGCTCCACGAACGCTTCGCGGCCTGGGGAGGCGACCTCGCAACCGCCGCGCGGGTGCTCGGGCTGGCCGCCCGCCTCGACCCCGAGACCGACTTCGTTCCCGCCTCCGCCTTCGCCGACTGGCGGGCGCGCCTCAACGAAGTCGTCGACCAGCCCGCCGAGCTGCTCTCCTACGCCGAGCACGTACTCGAAGCCGGCTGGGCCCCCTCGGGCCTCGACCAGATCCTGCGCTCCCACTTCGTTGCGGCGGGCGCCTCCCCCGGCCCCCCTCCGCCGGGGGGCCGTCGCCTGGGCGAATTGCTCGCCGACGCCTGGGTTCGGCGCCTCGCTGCGGAAGCCGACGGCGAGGAGGCCCGTGCGACGGCGCTGGACGCCTTCGGCGAGCACCGGACCCGCCTCGAAGCCCTCCTCTCGGGCCGTCGCGATCCCCTCGCGCGCCGCGCCCGCGCCTTGTTCGCCTTTCAAGAGGCGCTCCTCCTCCACGGGGCGGGGCGCTCCCCCGAAGCCCTCGCCGCCCTCGCCCGCGCCGAGGCGGCCGGCTTTCGACCGGCCTTCCGCCTCCTCGACCTGCGCAGCCGGATCCGAGCCGCCGAGGGCGCGACCGACGACGCGCTGCGCACGGCCCGCGCTTCCCTCGCCGCCCTGGAGGACTTCCAGGCCCGCTGCCGCGAAGCGGCCTCGGACCCCGGACGGCTGCTGCGCTTCGAGCTCAGCGGCCACCCCGTGCAGGCCGTCCTCCTCGACGCGCTCCGCTGCGAGGCGCGCCTCCGCCTGGCCGCTCTCCTCGCCGACGCCGGAAAGACCGACGAGGCCGCCTCCGCCTGCCGCGAAGCCCTTCGGCTCGACCCCCGCAACGCGCGCGGGTACTTGGTCCTGGCGCAGGCGCTCGAGCGCGCCGGGCGGCGCGACGAAGCGCGGCGCGCCGCCTTCGAGGGGCTGCGGGGCCTGGGCGCCTCGGGACGCCAAGGATCCGTCCGGGACGCGCTGCGCGCCCTGCTGAAGCGACTCGGTCCCAACTGACCGCGGCCGTGGAGGCGGCGCTCCGAGAAGGGCAAGCTCCTCTCCCCTGCCCCGCGCAGGCAGACCCCGACCCGCCGGCCTGGAACCGAAACGGTCCCGGACGAGGCCTTCGGACCACCAGCGGACCGTCCTGGGACCCACGCCCGCCTGCTCTCGGCTCGCTCGGTCGCAGTCTCGGTGGAGAGTGTCACGGTCGGCCGTTAGACTGAAACGATCCTGAGGAGGGAAGGGACCCAATGGCGACCGACGATTTCTTCGCGGGTCTGGATGAGACGAAAGAAGCCCTGAAGCAGAAGTCCAGGGAAAGCGTCGCGGCCGACCGCTGGCGAGTGCTCTACGAGATCTCGAGCCTGTTCAATTCGCCGGTCTACACCTTCGAGGAGATCCTCGAAATCATCCTCTCCATGGCCATCAAGATCACCGAGGCCGACCGGGGCCTCCTGCTCCTCTACGACAGCTCCGACCAGCTCAAGGTGAAGCTGGCCAAGGACATGGACTTCAGCACCCTCCCCAAGGAGGAGCGCGAGGTCTCCGAGAACGTGATCGAGGACGTGGTCAAGCGCGAGCAAGGAATCTGCATCGCCAACGTGGAGCAGGACGAGAAGTTCTCCGAACTCAGCTCGATCATCGACCTGAAGATCCTCTCGGTCATGTGCGTGCCGCTGAAGGTAACGCTGCGCGACGACCGAGCCGGCGGCAAGGAACACCGAGCCGTCTCCACCCTGGTCACCCGCAAGATCCTCGGCGTCCTCTACGTGGACAGCCGTTCGGTGAGCAAATCCTTCTCGCGCGACGACCTCGAGCTCTTCCAGGCCCTCGCCAACAACGCGACGACGGCGATCCTCAACAGCAACCTCTACCGCCTCGCAACCTGCGATCCCGCCACAGGGATCTACACCCGGCACCACTTCGAGCAGCGCCTGCGCGACGAGGTGAAGCTCGCCCGCAAGAGCAAGAGCCCCCTCTCGCTCCTCATGGTGGACATCGACCACCTGCGGCGCATCAACGAGGAGCGCGGCTACGTCGAAGCCGACAAGGTGATCGCACGGGTGGCCGGACTGATCCAGGAAAACCTGCGGGGGATCGACCTCGTCGCCCGCTACGGCGGCGGCAAGTTCGTGGTGATCCTCCCCCAGACCGGACAGCAAGGCACCGAGGCCGTGGCCAACAAGATCCTCGGTGCCGTCGCCGGCGAGACCTTCTTTGGGCGCATCGGCAGCATCACCTGCTCGGTGGGCGCCGCCGAACTCGACAAGCACATGACCACGGCGGGCCTCGTGCGGCGCGCCGATCTCGCCCTCTACGACGCCAAGCAGAGCGGGCGGAACACCTACCGCCCCTACCACGACGCGCTCATGGGCACCGCCAAGCGCACCGACCGCCTCGCCGGAGTGCTCTCGGGAGACCCCACCCGCGACTACCGAAACACCCTCATGCTCCTCGAGACCATCGAGACGATCCACGCCCAGGGGACGGACTTCGACAACCTCCTCCCGCACGTGGTCGACATCATCGTCGACATCACCCAGGCGGAGCGCGGGATCCTCCTCCTGCGCGACGAAGACGGAAACTTGACCCCTCGCGTGGCCCGCGACCGGAAGAAGAACGACATCGAACCCAAGGACTTCTCTCGTTCGGTCGTCGACCGCGTCATCTCCACCGATCAGCCCGTCCGCGAGGCCTTCTCCGACGACGGCGCCGAGTCGACGGCCTCCATCAGCAACTTTTCCATTCGCGCTGTCATGTGCGTCCCGCTGACCATCACCGAGCCCAACGGCTCCTCGCGGACCTTCGGAGCCATCTACGTGGACAGCCAGCTCGGCGGCTCCGAGTTCGACGAGTCCTCGCTGGCCTTCTTCTCGACCCTCTCCCGGCAAGTCGCCCAGGCACTGGAGAACGCGCGCCTCTACGGCCGCGTGGCGGCCCTCAACCGGCAGTTGCAAGCCAAGCTCGATACCACCGAGCGCGAACTGCACGAAGTGCGCGTCGAGCTGGAGGACCGCACCAAGAGCCTCGAACTCCGCTACACCTACGACAACATCGTCGGCCGCTCGCCGCGCATGCAAGAGGTCTTCCGCCTCCTGGACCGCGTAACGGACACGTCCGTCCCCGTGTTCATCCACGGCGAATCGGGCACGGGCAAGGAGCTGGTCGCCAAGGCGATCCACTACAACGGACCGCGCAAGAAGTTCCGCATGATCTCCGAGAACTGCGCGGCGACCTCGGAGACCCTCCTCGAATCGGAGCTCTTCGGCTACGTCAAGGGGGCCTTCACCGGCGCCAACTCCGACCGCAAGGGTCTCTTCGAGATGGCCAACAAGGGCACCCTCTTCCTCGACGAGATCGGGGACATGTCCATGGGCATGCAGAAGAAACTCCTCCGCGTGCTCCAGGAAGGCGAGATCCGGCGCGTCGGCGGCAAGGACACCATTCAGGTGGACGTGCGCATCGTCTCGGCCTCGAACAAGGACCTCAAGACCCTCGTCGAGCAAGGGAAATTCCGCGAAGACCTCTACTACCGGCTCAACGTGGTGAAGGTCGAGCTGCCCCCGCTGCGCGAGCGCAAGGAAGACTTGCCCCTGTTGATCGACTACTTCCTCAAGCAGGAAGGCTCGGGCCCCGCCAAGCGCTTCGACTCCGAGGCCATGCAGCTCCTCATGCGCTACAACTGGCCCGGCAACATTCGCGAACTCAAGAACGTCGTGGAGCGCGCCAAGATCATCTCCGACGGCGACGTCATGACCAAGGAGCACGTGATCCTCGACACGGTCTTCGACCCGCGCCAGCAAGCGGGACTGGCCGGCGTCGCTCCTCCCGGGCGCGTCCCGGGGCCGCGCGGCGCCCCGCTGCCCGCCCCTCCCGGCATGAGTTCCCTGCCGCCCGAGCCCTACTACTTCGACCTCAACGAGCGGCAGCGCAAGCTGATCGAATACCTCAAGACCTACGGCTCGATCCGCAACCGCGACTACTACGAAATCATGCAGGTCAGCAAGTCCACCGGCTGGCGCGACATCAAGGACCTGATCCGCCGCGGAATCGTCCAGGCGCACGGCAAGGGCAAGGGCTCGATCTACACCCTCAAGGAACAGGAGTCCTGAGGACCCTCCGCGCCGGGCCCTCGACCGCCCGGCGCGCGACCTGGCGCGGCCTGCCCCCCCAGCCTCGGCGGGAAGCTACCGCCCGACGACCCCGACTCCCGCGCAGCCGACGGATCGGCGCGGGCCGTGGACCCGCGCCGATCTGCGGGTAGAATCCTGCGCCTCAAGGAGCCGGAGCGTGGCTCAATTGATCGTCGTCCCCCCTGGGGGGGAGCCCGTCAAGTATTCCCTGGACGCCCGCATCATCACCGTGGGCAGGACACCCGCCAACCACATCCAAATCACCGACGGCGCCGCGTCCCGCAAGCACTGCATGATCAAGGTGGTCGGCGACACCTACACCCTGATCGACCTCGGGTCCGCCAACGGGACCACGGTCAACGGCGAACGGGTCAAGGAACACGACCTCACCGACGGCGACCGGATCATGATCGGGAAAACCGTACTGGCCTTCAAGGAGCGCTGACCGTGGAGATGCCCCACGTCGATCTCGACCACCTAAGAGACATCATGAAGCTCATGGACCAGTTCGACTTCGACGAACTGGAGGTGCGGGACGAGGGGAAGCGGCTGCACATCTCCCGTGGGGGACGCACGGGAGGGCAGGGCCCCGCGGTCGTCATGCCCGCCATGATGCCCGCCGCGGCCCCGACGGCCGGCGCCGCGGGCGAACCAGCAACCGCGGCCGGCGACCAGGTCCCGGCCGACGTGACGGTCGTCACCTCCCCCATGGTCGGCACCTTCTACCGAGCGCCGAGCCCCGATGCCGCGCCCTTCGTGGAAGAGGGGCAGGAAATCCAAGAGGGCACCGTGCTCTGCATCATCGAGGCCATGAAGGTCATGAACGAAATCAAGGCCGAGTGCTCGGGAACCATCGTCAAGATCCTGGTCGCCAACGGAGAGGCGGTCGAGTACGGCGAACCGCTGTTCCACATTCGCACGAGCTGACGCCCCGTGTTCAGCCGCGTCCTCATCGCAAACCGTGGAGAAATCGCCCTCCGCATCCTGCGCGCCTGCCAGGAGCTCGGGGTGGAGACGGTTTGCATCTACTCCGAAGCGGACCGCGACGCCATGTACCTCCGCTTCGCGGACGAGACGATCTGCGTCGGCCCCTCGGCCTCGGCCCAGAGCTACCTGGACGTCCCACGCGTGATCAGCGCCGCGGAGATCGCCGACGTCGAAGCGATCCATCCCGGCTACGGCTTCCTGGCCGAGAACGCGCACTTCGCGGAGGTGTGCCGCGACTGCCGCATCGGCTGGATCGGCCCCGACCCCGAGGTCATCCGCAGCATGGGGGACAAGATCACCGCCAAGGAAATCGCGCGCCGCGCCGGCGTCCCCTTGATCCCTGGTTCGGACGGCCTCGTCGAGACCGAGCAGGAAGCCCTCGCGGTCGCGCACGAGATCGGCTTCCCGGTCATCATCAAAGCCACCGCGGGCGGCGGCGGACGCGGCATGCGCATCGCCCACAACGAGATCTCCTTCCTCAACGCCTACGCCGCCGCGCGCTCCGAGGCCGAGGTCGCCTTCAAGAACCCCGGCGTCTACATCGAGCGCTACATCGAGTCCGCCCGCCACGTGGAGATCCAGGTCCTCGCCGACGCCCACGGGACCGTGCTCCACCTCGGCGAGCGCGACTGCTCGATCCAGCGCCGGCACCAGAAGTTGCTCGAGGAGGCTCCCTCCCCGGCCCTCGACGAGGGCCTGCGCGAGCGCATGGGGCAGGCGGCGGTGGCCCTGGCCCGCGAAGCCGGCTACGTGAACGCCGGCACGGTCGAATTCCTCCTCGACGATCGTGGCGATTTCTACTTCATCGAGATGAACACGCGCATTCAAGTGGAGCACCCGGTGACCGAGGAAGTCACCGGAATCGACTTGGTCGCCTGGCAGATCCGGATCGCCGCGGGCGAACGGCTCCCCTTCCGCCAAGAGGACGTGCGAATCCGCGGCCACGCCATCGAGTGCCGCATCAACGCCGAGGACCCCGACGACGGCTTCAAGCCGCGCGCAGGCACCATCGAGCGCCTCTTCGTCCCCGGCGGGCGGCACGTTCGCTGGGACTCCCACATCTACGCCGGCTACACCGTGCCCCCCACCTACGACTCCATGGTCGGAAAGCTGATCGTGTGGGGCGAAGACCGCGAAGCGGCCATCGAACGCATGAAGCGGGCCCTCGGCGAGTTGGTGGTGGAGGGCGTCCCCACCTCGGCCTCCCTCCACCGGCGGATCATGAACAACACCCACTTCAATCGGGGGCGCTTCGACACGGGCTTCATCGAAGACCACTTCTGACGTACGCCCTTCTCCGGCCCCACGTCACAAGCAGTTACGCCGTCGCCGCCCGCGCGTTCTGTCTTGCCAGGCCTTGGGGCGACCCTTACCATTGGCGCCCTCGCGGCCCCTTCGAAGCCCTCTGCCGTCGCAGAGGCGCCGCAGCAACGGAGACCAGCATGTACGCCATCATTCGAGACCGCGGCCGCCAGTACCGCGTGGTGGAGGGCGAGACCCTCCAGCTCGACCTGCTCCCCCAGGCGCAGGACGGGCAGAGCATCGAGTTCAACGAAGTGCTCCTCACCTCCAACGGAGAGGGCGACGTGAAGGTCGGGCGCCCCACGGTACCGGGCGCCAGCGTGAGCGCCAGCGTCGTCGCAGCCGAGTTCAAGGGACCCAAGATCGACGTGGTCCACTTCCGCCGCCGCAAGGACTCGATGACCAAGAAGGGTCACCGGCAGCGCTTCACCAAAGTCAAGATCGACAAGATCCAGGTCGGGTAGTCATGGCACACAAGAAGGGACAAGGCTCGTCGCGCAACGGGCGCGACTCCAACGCCCAGCGGCGCGGCGTCAAGGTCTTCGGCGGTCAGTTCTGCACCGCGGGCTCGATCATCGTTCGCCAGCTCGGCACGCGCTTCCACCCTGGGCCCGGGACCGCCTGCGGGAAGGACTGGACCCTCTACTCGCTCGTCGACGGGCGGGTCAAGTTCACCACCCGCAAGAAGCGTGGGAAGACCTACAAGCAGGTGAGCGTCGAGCCCGTGGAGGGCGCCGCCAAGAACTAAGCACGGGCCACAAGGACCGGCAGAACGCGAGCGGGGCCCGTCCCCGCTCGCTTGCGTAAGGGAAGGCCGCCCGAGCCCATCGCCAGCAGCCCAACCGCATCCGGCGTCTGCCTCGCCCACCGGGAGACCGCAGCCGCTCCTCGCGCTCGGCGCGGACTTCTCGCCGCAGGCTGATAGGCTGCGTTCGCAGCATGTTCGTCGACCGCGTGACCATTGACGTTCAGGCCGGCCGAGGAGGAGACGGCGCCGTCTCCTTCCTGCGCGAGGCCTACCGCCCCCGAGGCGGCCCCGACGGCGGAGACGGAGGACGGGGCGGCTCGGTGGTCCTCGTCGTAAGCACCCACCGAGGCACCCTGCAGCACCTCACCGGCCAGCGTCACTACCGGGCGGAGTCCGGCCGGCCCGGGCAAGGCCGCAACTGCACCGGCCGCAGCGGCAAGGACCTCGTCCTCGAGGTTCCCCCGGGCACCCTCGCCATCGACGACGCCAGCGGCGAGACCGTAGTCGACCTCACCGAGCCGGGGCAGCGCTACGTCCTCGCCCGAGGCGGTCGCGGCGGCCGAGGAAACGCGAGCTTCGCGACGGCCCTCAACCAGGCCCCCCGCGAAGCAACTCGAGGAGAACCCGGCGAAGGAGGGCGCTACCGCCTCGAACTGAAGCTCATTGCCGAAGTGGGGATCGTCGGGCTCCCCAACGCCGGCAAGTCCACCTTCATCAGCCGCGTATCCGCGGCCCGCCCCAAGATCGCCAGCTACCCGTTCACCACCCTGCGCCCCAACCTCGGGGTCGCGCGGCTGCCGGGAGGCCGCGAGCTGGTCCTCGCCGACATCCCCGGGCTGATCGAAGGCGCCAGCGAAGGCAAGGGACTCGGGGACGAGTTCCTGCGCCACGTCGAGCGGACACGCGTTCTCTTGCACGTCGTCGACGGGGCAGGCCCCGAATTCGGCGGAGTCAACCCCCTGGAGGCCTACCGCACACTCCGCGAGGAGCTGAGTCGCTACGCGGCCGCCAACCTCGCCGACAAACGCGAAGTCGTCGCCCTGAACAAGGCCGACGTGCTCGGAGCCACGGAGGCTCGCCGGAGAGCCGACGAACTCGCCCGTGCCAGCGGTGCCCAAGTCTTCGTCATCTCCGGCGTCAGCGGCGAAGGCTGCGAAGGACTTCTCGAAGCCCTCGCCGCCGCCCTCGCGCGCGCACCGGAATGCTGAAGGGACCCGAACCCGTTGCTCCGAGGTCAAGGACGACGCGGGGGCCCGCCGCGCAGCGGCCCGAACGCCGGGCGTAGCGCGCTCGGCAGCCTCCTGCTAACCTTCTGTCAGCGCAGAGCTTGGAGGACGTGTGGATTTCCATACCCTGCTCGCGAAGATGGTCAAGGCCCGCGCCTCCGACCTCTTCATCAAGGTCGGCAGCCCCCCGTCCATGCGCATCGACGGGCGCATCCGCTTCCTGCAGGGCGAACCGACCTCCACCGAGGAAGCCAAGAAGATCCTCTACACCATCACCAAGCAGCGCGGAAAGGCCGCCCTCGATCAGAGCGGGCGCCTCAAGAAAGAGATCGACATCGCCTACGACCTGCCCAAGGTCGGCCGGTTCCGCTGCAGCATCAGTTCGCAGCGCGGCTACCTGTTCTTCGTCTTGCGCACCGTCACCCGCGCGGTGATGACCTTCGACGACTTGAACCTGCCCAAGGAACAGCTCCAGAAACTGTCCAACCTGGAGCGGGGCCTCGTGCTGGTGACCGGCGTCACGGGCTCGGGCAAATCGACGACCCTCGCGGCGATGATCAACTGGATCAACCACCACTGCAACAAGCACATCATTACCATCGAGGACCCGATCGAGTACGTGTTCAAGGACAAGCGCTCGATCATCACCCAGCGCGAGGTCGGATCGGACACCCTCTCCTTCCCCATGGCCATCCGCGCCGCCATGCGCCAGTCCCCCGACGTGCTCATGATCGGCGAAATGCGCGACCTCGAGACCATGAACGCCGCCATCCACGCCGCCGAGACGGGGCACCTCGTGTTCTCCACGCTGCACACCGTCAACGCGCAGCAGACGGTGGAGCGGATCATCAACTACTTCCCACCACACCAGCACGAGCTGATCCGCATGCAGCTCTCCATGGTCCTCGAAGGAGTGGTCGCGCAGCGCCTAGGCCGCAAGAAGGGCGGGCAAGGGCGCGTGCCCGCGCTCGAGCTCATGCTCAAGTCGCCCTCGATCCGCGACATGCTCCGCGAGGGCCGCACGACGGACCTCTACAAGTGCATGGCCGAATCCGAATACTTCGGCTGCCAGACCTTCAACCAGTCGATCCGTGCGCTCTACCAGGACGACCTGATCTCGCTCGAGGACGCCATGAAACTCGCGGACAACCCCGAAGAGCTCAAGATGGAGCTCCGCGGCATCGTCAAGGGCGCCCGCGCCACGGACTTCGACTTCGGCTTCTGAGGGAAGCGCGTCCTCCTCTCCGGCGTCCGGCCGCGGCTCCCCTCCTCTGCGGCCGTTCGGGAGCGTTCGCTGCGCGTCGACCGGGAATATCGACCCCGACCGTTCGGTTTCAACGGGTGCGCCCGATCTCGTCCGCTGCGGGCGTTCGTTCCTAGACAAAGGACCGGGAGCGTGGATCCACTCCGTCACGACGAAGGCTGCTGAGCCGCCGTGCAGGGCTCCGATCCACCTCCAAGCCTCGGCGCAGAGCGGAACGACATCCGCACGGTGTCCTCACGATCCGGAAGCGCAGGGGCAAGCGCACCGCTCCAAACAGCCCGAACCGCCGGCCGCCGCGGCGACCGTCCCAGCCCGACCGGGACGAAGAGCCCCGCGCGGCAAGTCCCGGCTCGTCGGCGACGGCTCTATCGAAGCCTGACGCTGATCGCCTCCCTTGCGGGAGGTTTGCTGACCGTGGAATTGGGCCTCCGCGCCGCAGGGCGAACCCCCTTCCGTCCCGACCCGAGCATGATCGTTCGCGTCGATCCCGGACCGCTCATCGAACCCCATCCCTTGCTGGGCTACCGCAACGCCCCCGGTCGCCACCACGTGACCTATCGCTGCGGCTACTCCTACACGACAACGGTGACGGCGAAGGGCACCCGCGCCACGCGTCCACGGGAGCGCGAAGCAGACTATGCCGGACGACCGCGGATCGTCGTGCTCGGCTGCTCCTTCACCTACGGCTGGAGCCTCGCGGACCAGGACACCTATCCGTGGCTCCTCCAGCAAGCCCTTCCCGAGTTCGACGTGGTCAACGAAGGGGTCGCCGGCTACGGCACCATCCACCAGCTCCTGCGTGCGAAGGAACTCCTTGCCGCCAGAGAGCGTCCCGCGCTGATCGTGGCCACTTACGGGACGCTGCACGACGAGCGGAACGTCGTCAGCCGCCGCTTCCGCAAGGCCGTCGTCCCCTTCGACAACCAGATCCGCACTCTCGACTCCGTGCGGGCTTTCGTCAGCGAAAGCGGAAGCGTTCGCATCGAGCGAATTCCGCTCCGCTACCGGCCCCCGCCCCTGATCCGTCGCTCCGCCCTCGTCGAGGCCATGGACGAGTGCTGGAATTCGCTGGAACTTGCCTGGCTCGCACCGCATCGGACGACGCTGCGCCTCTTGGAATGCCTTGCGAATGCGTGCCGCGAGGCGCACGTCCCCCTCCTCTTGGCCGGAGTGTGGGACGACGAAGCAACCCGCCGCACCTTGGCCGTGCTGGCGAAACTCGGCGTCACGACCGTCGACGCGAGCGTAGACCTCAACGATCCGCGCATGAACCTGCTGCCCGTCGATTGGCACCCGAGCGCCGCCGCCAACAGGGTGTATGCACACCGCGTATTGCAGGCCATTCGAGGGCTGAGAGGCCTGGCGCATGCTCGTTAGGTCGAGTACCGCTACGGCATGTCTTCCCCCTCGGAACGCTTTGGCCAGGCGCAGCGGGCGCCCGACCGCAGCCCCGTCTGGCGGACCGACGCGGTGGACCCCCGAACCGCTCGGGCAGCCAAAGAAGCGGACTCGCCTCCCTCAGGCGCGGGAGTGACGTCGTATGGCTTCGACCGGACAGTCGAGCCGAGCGCGCTCGCAGTCGGACTCTTCTTCCGATCCCTGAGGCTGCCGCGCGACGTAGCTATAGCCCCCTTCCTCGGAGCGCTCGAAATTCCTGGGCGCCGTGGTGCGGCACAGGTCGCAGTCGATGCACTCGCGATCGACGAAGTACGGGCCGGGGACGTTCTCGGGCCAAGGCTCCGGTTGGCTCACCCCGACCAATCTACCCGCTGGCGGCGCCTCCCCCACCCTCGGGAACGGGTGGTAGGCTGGCCGGCGATGAGCCATTCTGCCCCCCCCTCCACCTCCTCC
>RFHU01000405.1 GCA_003695705.1 Planctomycetota bacterium | reverse complement strand
GGCTTCGGCGAGCGCGGGCTCGCCTTCGCCTTGGACCTCGTCTTCCTCCTCGCCGCCCTTTGGCTCTCCTCGCCCCTCCTGCCCGACCTCTCGCGCCGGGCCTCGGAGGCGCCGGGCGCCCGCGACGCCCTCTTGGTCTGGGGGGCGGTGGGGGTGGTGGCCTACTTCGCCATCTTCGAGGTGGTCTTCGCGCGCACTCCCGGCAAGCGCCTGGTCGGCCTCGAGGTGCAGACCCGCTCAGGAAGTCGTCCCCGGCGCGCCGCACTCCTCTACCGAAACCTGTTCCGCGTCGAGCTGCTCCTGCCGGCTCCCTTCCTCGCCCCGCTGATCTCCTTGCTGGTCATGGCCTCCAACCCCTTCCTCCAGCGGCCGGGCGACCTGGTGGCGGGCACGGTGGTCCGGAGGGCCCGCAGCCCGTGACGGCGCTCGTCCGCCCCGCCCGCTTCGCCGGGAGCTGGTACCCCGGCGACCCCGTGGAGCTGGCGAGGACGATCCGCGCGCACCTCCCCGCGGAGGCTCGACCCGCCCCCGCCCGAGCGGTGGTGGTCCCCCACGCCGGCTACATCTACTCGTTGGGCATCGCCGCCGAAACCTATGCCCGGGCGCGAATCCCGAGCACCGCGGTCGTGCTTTGCCCCAACCACACCGTGCCGCCGCCCATCATCAGCCTCTGGCCCAGCGGCGCCTGGCAGACGCCGCTGGGTTCCGTTCCGGTCGACGAGGCGCTGGCCGCCGACATCCTCGCCGAGTGCCCCTTCGTGGAGGCCGAGGCAAGCGCGCATCTCCGCGAGCACGCGATCGAGCTGCAGCTCCCGATCCTGCAGACCCTCCGGCCGGACGTCCGGGTCGTGGCCCTGGTCGTGGCCCATCCGAGCTACGAGACCCTGGCCGCCCTCGGCGAGGGGATCGCGCGGGCGGTGGCTCGCCACGGGGACACGCTCCTGGTGGCCTCGACCGACATGACGCACCAGGAACCGGCAGAGCGCGCGCGAGCCAAGGACGCGCTGGCGCTCGAACGCCTGCTGGCCCTGGACGCGCGCGGCCTCCTCGAGGTGTGCGAGCGCGAGCGGATCACGATGTGCGGCGTGCGCCCCACGACCGCCGTCGTCGTCGCGGCCAAGGCGCTCGGCGCCCAGCGCGCGGAGTTGGTGCGCTACGGGAACTCGGGCGAGACCAACGGCGACTTCGACCGAGTCGTCGGCTACGCCGGCGTCGTCGTTCGCTGAGGCCTCCCGCCCGCGGACGAGCTTCTCCGCGGACCCACGCGGCACTCGAAACGCGCGCCAGCGAGCCCGGTTCGCCGGCGGGTGCGCCCCGCGTCGGAGCTCACCCCCCCAGGCGCAGCTCGTCGCTCGAAGGGGACCCCGCGCCTTCGCCGGCCAAGATCCGGCGAATGGCGGCCAACAGCCACTCGCGGTCGAGGGCCTCGCCATCGCCCACCGCCTCCTCGAAGCGGCGGGCGCGTTCCCGCTCGCTGAGGGCGTGGACGATCCCGGGAAGGAGGGATTGCATGCTCTCGAGGTGGCGGCGCAGCTCGTCGAGGTTCTTCAGGCTGAGGGGGCGACCGCGCAGGGCGAGCACGCGCTCGAGCTTCTGTTCGAGGGAGCCAATGTCCTCGACCAGCCGCGCGTCGCGCTCGGGGTCGTGGGAGGGAAGGCCGAGCACGGCGCGCAGCAGGGTGACCTCTTCGGGGGAGAGGCGCGGCGCCTCGGTCCGAGCAAGGCGCTCCTCGAGGCGCCCAAGGTAGTCGGCGGCGACTTCGAGGTAGTACTCGTCGAGGTCTTCGCGCACGCGCTGCACCTCGCGCATCAAGCGGCGAAAGGAGGCGGGATCCCGCCCGGCGTTGCGAAAGAGCTCCTCGAGGTCGCTGAACAGGCTCGTGTAGTTGAGCATGGGGAGAGTATAGCTGCCTCCGCTCGAACGCCGCGCGCGCCGGGGCCTTGGGGGGCGCCCCTTCGGGGGCGTCGGCGCGCGGCCCGGCGGCGAAAGCGACGCGATCCGGGCGTCGGAGGCGCGAAACGCGCGCCCCGGATTCGGCGCGAGCTCGAGCGGCCTCGATCAGAGCTCCAGGCCGGGGGCCGCGGCGACGCGTCGCAGCGCGCCATCGGCCTCACCGGGCGGCCGCCGCCGCCAGCGGCGATGGGACCAGAGCCACTGCTCGGGATGGTCTTGGATCATGGCCTCCATGGCTCGGTTGATCCGAGCGGTGATGGCCAGAACGTCCTCGTCGCGCGAAAGCGAGGGCTCGTGGCGAATGACGTCGTAGATCCCGAGTCGGTAGCGGAAAGGTCCGATGCGGTGGACGGTCGCGACCACGATCGGCGCGCCCGTCTTGAGATGCAAGAGGGCCGGCGCGTTGCTCGTGGCCGCGGGGATCCCGAAGAAGGGAGCGAAGACCATCCCCTTGCGGGCCTCTTGGTCCACGTTGATCCCCACGGCTTCGCCGCGGTCGAGGGCCTTCTTCATCGCCCACAACGAACCGTTCACGTCGCGGATCCGCTGGCCCACCTCGCCGCGGCGCGAGGACTCGCGCAGGCTCGTCACCCACGCGTCGAGCTCTGCGTGCCCGCTGAGCTTGGCCACGCTGAGCAGCTTCACGTCGCACAGGCCGGCCACGTGCCCGGCGAGTTCCCAGAGGCCCGCGTGGCCGGCAACGAAGATGACCCCGCTCCCCTCGCCGTAGATGCGCCGCACCTCGTCCACCGCCGGGCCGAAGGAGGCGAGGTCTCCGCGGGTCCAGGTGGGCAGGCGGAGGAACTCCACCAGCATCAAGCCCAGGTGCCGGTAGTAGGCACGCTCGAAGCGCCGCCGCTCGGCGGGGGCGAGGTCGCGCCCGCAGGCGAGGCGCAGGTTCCGGCGGAGCACCCTGCGGGTCACCCCGAGCGCGTAGAGCAGGTCGCCGATCCGCCGACCCAGGCGGTAGGCAGCCCGCGGGCGGGCCTTGCGGACCCGCTCGGCGAGCCGCTGTGCGTAGGGAAGGAGCCAGCTCACCAGCCAGGCCCTCCGCGCGCGCCGTTCTCTGGAGCGCCTGCCCATGCGACGTCCTCACGGTCTCCGGACACGAAGACGGCTCGGGCGAGCCCGAGCCGCTTCGTTGAGTGACCCTGACGGGATTTGAACCCGTGTTTGGAGCTTGAGAGGCTCCCGTCCTGGACCTGACTAGACGACAGGGCCCTGCGATGGAGGGAAGGTTACGGGTCGTGCCCGGCCCCGTCAAGCCTCACTTCGGCCGAGGCCCCCGGTAGAATCCTCCCCCCGACGGAGCCAGCGATGGGCGAAGCAACCCCCGTCGAGACGACGGCACAACGAGTTAGCGAATTCCTGGAGGGAGCGGGGGTCTCCCGCGTCAGCCCCACCGTCTTCGCCGCGCGCCGAGGCTCCGCCGTGGTCGCCGTCGAAGTCTTCCCCTGGGAGGAGGACGAGGGACCCGGCGACGCCATCGTCGAGGTCCGGGCCAACGTGGTCTCGGGGGCCCTGCCGACCCTGGACCTCCTCCGCCAGCTCATGGAATACAACGCGAGCGCCGACTTCGGCGCCTTCGGAATCGAAGAAGGCGGGATGATCACCTTCCACCACTGCCTGGTCGGCTCCAACCTGAGCCGCAAGGTCCTCCACGAAGTGGTCCGCGAGGTGGCCGCCGTGGCCGACGACTGGGACGACATCATCGTGGAGCAGGTGGGCGGCAAGACGGCGGTGGACCTCCTCTCCGAGCTCCGCCAGCCCAAGCTGCGGCCCACCATCGAGGCGCCTCGACAGGCGCCGGGCGAGGCCTGAATGGAAACCGCCGACGTCGTCGTCGTGGGCTGTGGGGTCGTTGGGGCCTCGGTCGCCTACCATCTCGGCCGCCGGGGTGCAGGCCAGAAGGTGCTCGTCCTCGAGCGGGAGAAAGCGCCCTGCACGGGGAGCACTCCGCTCTCGGCGGGCGGAATCCGCCAGCAGTTCAGCAGCGAGGTCAACGTTCGCCTCTCGCGCCTCTCCGTCGACTTCTACACGCGCATGGCGGAAGAACTCGGCTGCGACTTCGAATTCGAGCAGCGCGGCTACCTGTTCGTCACCGCCGACGAGGGGACGGCCGCTCGAATGCGGGAGAACGCGTCCTTGCAACGGCGCCTCGGCGTCCCCGTCGAGGAAGTGAGCGCCGCGGAGGTGGCGCGCCGCTGGCCCTACGTGCGTAGCGATGACCTGGTCCTGGGCACTTTCTGCCCCACCGATGGCTACGCCGACCCCTACGAGGCGACCATGGGCTTCTGGCAAGCGGCGCGCCGCCTGCCCGGCGTCGAGTTCCGCTTCGCCACCCCCGTGGTGCGCATCGAACACGAAGGCGAGCGGGTGACCCACGTGGTCACCCAGCACGGGCGCATCGCCGCCGGCTGGGTGGTCGACTGCGCCGGACCGTGGCTGCGCGAGGTCGGCCGCATGGCCGACCTGGACCTCGCCGCGGAGCCCATCCGCCGCTGCCTTTGGAACACCGAACCCTTCGCCGGCATCGAAGGGCGGATCCCGCTGACCATCGACGTGGACTCGGGCTTCTACACCCGCAGCGAGAGCGGGGGGTTGATGCTCGGCCTGGCGAACCCGGACGAGCCGCCGGGCTTCAACTTCGTGGTCGACGATGACTGGCTCCCGGTGGTGGTCGAGAAGGGCATCGACCGCATTCCTTGTCTCGCGGAGGCCGAGGTGAACCGCGGCTGGGCCGGACACTACTCGACCACCCCCGACCACCTGCCCATCCTCTGCGAAGTCCCTTGGCTGCGTGGCTTCGTCTCGGCCGGCGGCTTCTCCGGGCACGGCTTCATGCACGCACCGGCCACGGGCCTCCTGGTGAGCGAAATCATCCTCGACGGAGGGGCGCGCAGCGTGGACATCGGAGCCCTCTCCATCGAGCGCTTTCGGGGCGACGCCAAACTCGTCCCCGAGGCCACCGTCATCTGAGCGGGACGAGCCCTCCGGCGAGGACGGACCGAGCTCGACGACGCCCGAGGAGCCACCGCGCACCGCGGAGGAGCGAAGGCCCCGAGGCGCGTGTCCGCGTCCGGCGCGGACGCCCCGGATGATGACCGGTGCGAGGTCGCGGGAACCGAGGGGGCCCCGCGGTCGTGTAGACTCGCGCGCGAGGACCTCCCATGCGCCGCACCCTGCCGTTGACCTGCGCCTTCCTCCTCTGCGCGCTGCCCGCGGCGCGCGCCGACCGCTTGATCCTGCGGGACGGGCGGGCGCTCGAAGGGCGAGTCCGCGACGACGGGGACTCCGTCGTCCTCGTTCGCGACGGCGGCGCCGAAGCCCGTTTCCCCAAGGAGCAGGTGCTCGAGGTCGAGCGCGGGCCCACCCCCGCGGAGGTCCTGCGGGCGCGCTGGGCGGCGCTCGCGCCCGACGACCTCCCCGGGCATCGCGCGCTGGCGCGCGACTGCGACGCCCGCCGCCTGCGTGCGCTGGCGCGCGAAGTTCGGCGGCGGATCCTCGAGCGTTGGCCCGACGACCCCGAGACCCGGCGCGCGCTCGGCTACGTGCGCAAGGACGGTCGCTGGCTGACCCGCGCGGAGGCCATGCGTTCGCTCGGCCTGGTGCCGAGCCGGGACGGTCGCACCTGGATCACCCCCGAGGAGGCCGCGCGGCGAGCGCGACGAGCCCGAGAGCGCGACCAAGCGCAGGCCTTCGAGGCGCTCCTACGCCGTGCCGCCACGGTCGACTCCGCGGACCTCGCTCCCCGGCTGGCGGAGACGCCCGACGCGGTGGCGGTCCCCGTCCTGCTGCGCAAGGCGCGCTCGCAGACCCTCGCGGTACGCCGCCTCGCCTTGGCCGAGTTGGGGCGCCGCCGGGCCCCCGAGGCCGAGGAGGTCCTCGCGCGGACGGCGGTCCGCGACCCCAAGGGGGCCGCCCGGCGAGCGGCCTTGGACGCCCTGGCGCAACTCCCCAGCCAGGACCGCGCCCGCGGCTACTTCCTCCGCAGCGTGACGCGCAGCAAGAACCCCTTCTGCCGGGTTCGGGCCGTCGAGGCCCTCGGTCGCTTCCCGCCCGAGGGCGAGGGAGCGGTCCCGGTCCTCATCCGCGCCCTCCGGGAGAGCACGGGCAACTTCGGCACCGCGAGCATCTCCGTGACCACCCAGCGCGCCTACATTCAGGACTTCGAGCTCAGCAGCGGCGGAACGGGCAACGTCGTCGCCGAAGTCGCCAAGCCCGTGGTTGGGACCTCCACCGAGGGCGTCGCCCTCGAAGCAAAGGTCCGCCGGTGGGAGCGCCGCACCATCCTCGCGGTCCTGCGGCGGCTTACCGGCCAGTCCTTCGGAACGGACCCGGCGCCCTGGGAGCGCTGGTGGCGCAAGCGGAGCCGGGGAGCACGGGCGCGCTGAGGCACCGCGGCTCCGCAGCGCCGGGGTCCGCGGAATCGGGAGCGGAGGCCTCCCACCCAACCCGACCGATCCTCCTCGTCGGCGGACGGCCACCCCCCACGAGGCGCGGAGCGGCTTCGGCCCGCTCGCCCGTTCAGTCGCCGCCGGCCTTGCGGCGCCGAAAGAGCCCCGTGATCCGACGAAAGAAGCGCGCCGTCGCGCTCGCGGGCGCGGCGCCGCCGTCCGTGGGAGGAGGCCGTCGCCCCGCGAGCTCGTCCTGGACCTCCTGCAGGAAGGACAGCGCCGCGGCGCCATCCGCGGGCCGGGCCTCGGGGTCCTTCTCGAGCAACCGGCGCACCAAGCGCTGGATCGGTTCGGGGTAGGGGCCACGGGCGGGGTTGGCCTCGTCGAGGGCACGCGGACGCGCGTGGACGGTGTCGGCGAGCAGGTCCCGCAGGGTTCGCGCCTTGGGGAAGGGGAGCGCACCGGTGAGCATCTCGAAGAGGATGACCCCGCACGCGTAGACGTCGTGAGAGGGCCGAACCTCCTCGGGATCGAGGATCGCTTCCGGTGCGACGTACTGGGGGGTTCCCGAAAGCTGACCGCGCATGGTCACGAACAGCTTCTCCTCGACGGCTCCTTCGTCGAGGAAGCGGGAGATGCCGAAGTCGACGATCTTGAGATGCTCGGCTCCTCCGCGCCGCTCGACGTGCAAGTTCTCCGGCTTGAGGTCTCGGTGCACGATCTGCTTCGCGTGGAGGGCGGCGAGACCGCGGAGGAGTTGCTCGAAGAGGGCGAGGGAGCGCTCGCAAGAGAGCGCCCCTTCGCGCGCGAGGAGCGCCTGCAACGACTCGCCCTCGAGGAGTTCCATGACCATGTAGCTGGAGCCGTCGCCGAGCTCGCCGGCATCGAACACCCGGATGACGTGCTCGTGGGTCGCCCGCTGGGAGACGAGGATCTCGCGCTGGAAGCGACCGCGGACCTCTTCGGTGGCGGGGCCTTGCACGACCTTGATGGCCACCGGCGCGCCGGCCTCGGGGTCGTAGCCTTCGTAGACGATGCCCATGGCCCCCCGCCCGATCTCGCCCTCGACCTGGTATTTCCCTCCCACGCTCTCCCCCGGCCGCAACACGGGGCGCTCGCCGCCCATGCGCACCTCCGGCAAGGAAGCGCGCAAGCCACCGGCCATGGTCTCGCCGGGCTTGAAGGTCATGGTGGCGAAGGGATCCGCGTCGGGCGGGAGGGGAGCGGCCGGAGACGGACCGCCGGCGCCGACTCCGGCTTCGGTCGCCGGGAGGGGAAGGACCTCATCCACCCGCATGCGAAGGGTGGCGCCGGCGGCGTCTGCGGGCCTCGGCGCCTTCGGGGCCGCCGCCGGCCCTTCGAGGAGGGTCGCCGTGGCGTCCTCCGTCGGCTCTCCGTCTTCGGGAGACCAGGGGAGGGTGGCGGCGGGGTCGGCGGCGAGTTGCGCGGCGTCAAGGCCCTCGCCGCCGGAGGAGGCTTCCGCCGAAGCGCCAGGCGGTCCTGCCGCGGCCGGCGCAGGGGGGACGTGGACCACGTGCACGGCCGTTCTCCGGGAGGGAGGCGTCCCGGTCGCCTGCGGCTGCGGGGGCTCGGCAGGCGCTCGGGGCGGAGAGACCGGCGGCCCGAGGACCTGCGCGTAGGCGGTGCTGCGGTTCTCCCCCAGGATGCGCTCCTCCTCCTGGCGGAGGGCGCGGATGGTCTCCTCTTGGAGGGCGCGGTGTTGCTCGGGGCGGAGGACGCCCTCCTGGACGAGCCGCTCGCCGAGCCCCCAGGAGTAACCCGCCTGCGCCTGCTCCATGGCCAGGCCCTCGACGACGTGGGCCGGCACCTCCGCGCGCTGCCGGAGGATGGTCGCGTAGCGATCCTCGCTGCGTCTGCGGAGGAAGTTGAGCGACGCGTAGTGCATGGCCAGAGCTTGCTCCATGGGGATGCCGGCCCGCTCGTGCAGGTAGCGAACGAGCTGCACGCGTTCGGGATGGGCATCGAGCTGCGCGAGCGCCCGGCGAAGGGGCTCCGGCGCCACCAGCGACTGGCGGACGGCCTGGCTCGCCACGAACAGATCCTCGAGCCCGAGCATCAGAGGACGACCTTCCCGAGCACAACGGGGCGCCGTGCGCCCGTGGCCGCGGGCAGGTTCGAGGTCCGCCCCTGAATGGTCTCGTTGGCCAAGATCGCGAAAGCGACCGCCTCCTTGGCGTCGGCGGAAAAGCCCACTTCGAGCTCGTCGAAATGCCGGAGGGCAACGCCGTCCGCCTCCAGCTCCCGGCGGAGGGCGTCCATGAGGGTTTGGTTGTGGACGCCGCCTCCCGAGACCACCACCTCGTCCACCGGGAAGCGCGGGAAGACGAAGTCCCGGTAGGCCTGGACGATGGATGACGCGGTGAACTGGACCACCGTCGCGAGCAGGTCGATGAGCCGCGTCGGGTCGTAGGTGTCGATGAGCTCTCGCGTGTAGTCGGCGCCGAATTCCTCGCGTCCGGTCGTCTTGGGCGGGGGGCGACGAAAGTAGCCGTCGTCGAGAAGGCGGGCCAGGAGGGGGGCGTCGACCTCGCCGAGGCGCGAGTAGGCCCCGTCGCGGTCGAAGGCATCTTCGTCTTGGAGGACCTCACGGCACACCTCGTCGATCACCAGGTTCCCGGGGCCGGTGTCGAAGGCCACGACGTCCTCGGGGCGCTCGGTGACGACCGTCACGTTGGCGATGCCGCCGATGTTCTGGAGAAGGCGGGTCCGGCCGGGACGGGAGAACAGACAGTGGTCGGCGTAGGCCACCAAGGGCGCGCCCGCGCCGCCCGCCGCGATGTCGCGCGGCCGGAAGTCCGCGACCACCAGCCGCCCCGTGCGCTCGGCGATGACCGCCGGCTCCCCGATCTGGAGGGTGGACGGGGTCGCGGACTTGGCGCGGTCGACGTGATGCACGGTCTGCCCGTGCGAAGCGATCACGTCGACTTCGTCGAGGCCGTGGCCGGCCTCCTCCACCACGTCGCGGGCGGCCTGGGCAAAGGCCTCGCCGAGTTCGAAATTGACCGTGCACAGCGTATGGGCGTCCCCCTCGAGGGCGGCCTCGATGCGGTCGCGAAGCTGCGGAGAAAAGGGGAGGGTGCGGAAGCGCTCCAGGACGACTTCGGTGGCGGTCCCGCATCCCGAAACGCGGCAGAGGGCGGCGTCGATCCCGTCCAGGGACGTGCCGCTCATCAGCCCCACGATGCGCCGCTCGGGCTTGCGGGCAACGGCCAGCAGCTCGTCGAGCCGCGAGCTCATCGGTCCGCCTCGAGGGCATGGCGCAGGTGCCCGCACGCCGCCTTCAAGCGGACGCGCGCGGGACCCGCCGGCAGGCCCGCGCGGGCCATGACCACGGCGGTCTTGACCTCACCGGCGGCCTTCTCGAGCAATCCCTGCGCCTCCTCGGGGCTCACACCGGCCAGCGCCGCGACGATGCGGACCGCGCGCGCGCGCAGCTTCGCGTTGCTGGGAACTACGTCCACCATCAAGTCCTCGTAGATCTTCCCACAGCGCGCCATCGCACCGGTGGTGATCGCGTTCAGGACCATCTTGGTGGCGGTTCCCGCCTTGAGGCGGGTCGATCCCGCAAGGAGTTCGGGACCCGGGTCCAGCTCGATGCGCACGTCCGCGCAGGCGCCTGCGGGAGCGGGAGCGCAGGAAAGGAGCAAGGTGCGGGCCCCCGCGGCGCGCGCCTCGGAGAGAGCACCCAAGACGAAGGGGGTACGGCCGCTTGCGCTCACGCCGCAGAGAGCATCGGCCGCACCGATCCCGCGTTCGCGTACGGCCCGGTGCCCGGCGTTCGCATCGTCTTCCGCGCCCTCCTGGGCCTCGAGGAACGCATCGGGCCCGCCGGCCATGAAGCCCACGACGGCGCGACTGGAAAAGGTGGGCCAACACTCGGCGGCCTCCATCACCGCCAGGCGGCCGCTGGTGCCGGCCCCGGCGAAGAGGAGCCGGCCGCCCGCGGCGAGGGTCTCGCCGGCCAGCGCAATGGCCGCGGCGACTTGGGTGTGCGCACGGGCCACCGCGTCTGCGGCTTCCCGATCTGCGCGCGCGAAGGCCCGCGCAAGCTCTTCGGGGCTCGCCAGGTCGAGGGCAAGCCCACCGACCGCGCGTCGTTCGGTTCGGGGCAGGTCCATGGAGGCGGACATGCTACCAGCGAGGGCCATCCGCCGACGAGGGGGGCCGCTTCCCGCCCCGCGGCGAAGGCTGGGGCGCGGAGTCGTACGCGCGAGCCGCGGGCGCTTTCCCTGGGCCGTTCGGGCAGCCATCGGGTAGCTTCGAGGCATGAGCGAGGAGCGGACGGAAGCGTCGACGGCGGAGTCCGCAGCGGCGGGTCCGGCGTCCTACTTCGCGCAGACGCGGGATCTCGGCAATTCCTTGCTCTTGGTCTTGCCCCTGCTCTTGGTCTACGAGGTCGGCCTGTTCCTGACCCGCGGCAAGACGATCAACGGCGTCGACTTCGTCACGGTCGTCCTCCTCCGCCAGTGGGGGGTTCGAGGGCTGCTCGTCTTCAACGGGCTCCTCTTCTTGGCCGGGGTGCTCGGCTACCTCTACGCGCGCCACAAGGGACGCTTCGACCCCCGCGTGGTCGTGGGCGTCCTCCTCGAAGCCACCGTCTACGCCCTCCTCCTGGGAACGGTCATCCTGTTCGTCATGAGCTACCTTCCCGTTCCGCCCGGGCTGCAGACCGGACACGCAGAGCTGGGGCTCTTCGGACGCGTGTTCGTCTCCTTGGGCGCAGGGGTCAACGAAGAGCTCGTGTTCCGCCTCGGACTCTTCTCCTTGCTGACCTGGGCGCTGGGGAAGTTCGTCCCCGAACGAGCGGCGGCGCTGGGAGCGGTCGTCTTCTCCTCCTTCCTCTTCTCCCTCGCGCACTACGCGGGACCCGAGAGCTTCCGCCTCTTCTCCTTCATCTTCCGCTTCCTCGCCGGGGCCTTGTTCTGTCTGATCTTCGCGGTGCGGGGGTTCGCGATCGCGGTCTACACCCATGCCATCTACGACATCTACGTGCTCGTGTTCTCTCACGAGTGAGTCGGCCCGAGCGGGCGAACCTTCCCCGTAGCGGGGCGCCCGGCCACTCCGTAGGATGCGAGCCTCATGAGCAAGCGCCGCGCGAGCCTCCTCCTCGACGATCCCGAAGTCCTCGTCGCCGACCTGCTCCGAGTGGCTC
Organism: Planctomycetota bacterium; assembly: GCA_003695705.1. Classification (GTDB taxonomy): domain Bacteria; phylum Planctomycetota; class J058; order J058; family J058; genus J058. The sequence continues at coordinate 61,001 of RFHU01000405.1, read as the reverse complement.
GTGTGGTCGCCGAAGTCCTCGGCTGCCCGGAAGCCGACGCGGCGCTCACGGTCCGCTACGGACACGGCGTGGTCGTCCGCGACGTTCCCGCGCCCTACGCCCGACGCATCATGCGCGGGCTGGCGCGCCTGGGCCTAGGAAGCTTCATCGTCGAGCGTCTGCGGACGCCCCCGCGCGCCAAACGCGCCGGCCACGTGGAGGTCGGTCCGCAGGGGCTCCGGCTGGGGGTCCGTTTCAAGCCGCCCCGCGAGGTCCCCTGGGAAGAGGTCGTCGCCGTCAACGCCTTCGCGGTCCGCTCCGAGTCGGGCAGCGACGAATCCGACGCCCTCCCGCTCCGCGCCACGAGCGCAACCACTCCGGAGGTCAACAAGCTGCGTGCAGGCATCGAACTCTACGAGGACCGAGAGCGCGTGCGCCTGCGACTCGGTGTGGACCTTCTCCTCGAAGGACCCGAGCTCTTCCGCGTGCGCCACGACACCACGGGCATCTACGCCCACCTGCCCGGCCGCAGCCGCAACGCCCTGCAGAACTACCTCGGGCTCGTCTCCCTCCTGGTCGCCCACGCCCCCGAAGGGGTCATGGTGCCTCCGGGGACCCGGCGCCTCCTGGCGCGTCACGAGCACACCGACATCCTCTTCCTCAAGCCCGAAGAGCTCGAGTCCTTCACCGCCTGGCTCCTGCACGCGCACGAAGCCGGCCTCCCCTACGGCGGAGCGGTCGAAGACCTTCCCGACGAGATCCTGGCGGACGAGGAAGAGGCCCTGGTACTCGCCGCCGACGAGGAACTCGACGACGCCGAGGAACTCGACGATGCAGAACTCGAGGACGCCGCGGAGGCCGTGGCCGGCGACGACGCCGCGGACGACGACGACGACGCGGATGCGGACGACGGCCTCACGGACGACGACGACGAGGACGACGCCGACGCCACCGACGACGACGACGCCGACGGAGATGCCCCAACGGGCAGCGTCTTCCCCGCCACCGAGGAGGCAGGATCGGTCACGGCCGCGCTGCGCGCCATCTCGGCCGCCGCCGAAGACCTCTCCGAGGAGGACCTCGCCGACGAGGACCTCGCCGACGAAGACCTCGAGGAGGTTCTCGACCACTTCGACCGTACGCGCCGGCTACGAGCCGACGAGGTGCGGGCCATGATCGAAGCCGCGCGCTCCCTCGACGCCGATGCGGAGGACGAGGCCATTACCACCGAACTCCGCTCCTCCGAAGTACAGGAGGCACTCGGCTTCTTCGAAACCAGCTCGGGAGCCTGGGACGTCTCGCGGCTCGTCGGCGAGGAGCACGAAGGGAGCGAGCCCGAGAGCACCCGGGAGGCCTGAGCGAAGCGGAACACGTCGTCGCCGCTTCCCAGAGTCCTTCTCGCGGTTGCGCAGCAGGGGAGTTCGAACTCCCCTGCGAGCACGATCCCGCCGGCGGCGAAGCAGTGAGGGCTTGCGCCCCTCCCCCGTCCGGCCTCCTCCCGCACCGGGAACGCTCCGGGCCGAGGGCACACGGGCACCGCTTGCGCAGCAACGGACCCCACCGCTACAGTTCATCCTAAGGAGTCATGGACCCTCCCTTCGCACAGCACGCCGCCGCCGTCGCCCGCGAAGTCGTACGCCTCGGCCTCTCCGACCAGCCGACCGCGCGCCGCCTCTACCAGGAATACACGCACTACCTGCAGAGAGGAGTAAGGGCGTCCTTCACCCAGCTCCTGCTCTCCCGAGGGGTCATCGACCCGGCCGCCTACCAGCGGCTCCAAGCCAGCTTGCCCCTCGAAGGCGCCCTCTCGTCCCCGGCACCGAACGCGTTGGCGACTCCCCCCTCGGCCTCGACTCCGAACGCCTGGGGGAGCCCTCCCCCGGCCTCGGCCTCGACGCCGAACGCGTCGGCGGCCTGGGCCGCGGCAACCCCTCAGGCGCTCGCGCCGTCCTCGCGCGGGGGCGACCCCTGCGCCCAGACCTCGGGCTTCGAAGGGGTGTTGGCCCCCGGCTCCCTCGAGGAGTCCCTCGACGAGGACTCCCCCCTGATGCTCTCCGACGAGGCGGGCGTCCACCCCGACACGCCGCCCTACGAGGCGCCTCCTTCGCTGCTCGAGTCCACCCCCGCCGCCAGCCAGACCCCGGACGCCGCCGCGGGGCTGGAGCTCGCACCGCCCGACCCCGTCCCCTCCGAACGCGATCCCCGGGCAGACTTCATCATGAGCGCCTCGGCCGATGGCGGGCAGGCCCGTCGCGAACCCGAACCGGGGGAGGTCATCGGCAACTACGAGCTCGTCAAGCTCATCGGGCGCGGCGGGATGGGGGTCATCTACAAGGCGCGCAAGCAGGGCAGCGACGAACACTACGCGGTCAAGGTCCTGTTGGGAGGAGACGACAAGGGATCCGACCGGCGACGCCAGCGTTTTCGCCGCGAAGTCGAAGCCATGCGGCGGCTGGAGCACGAGCGCATCGTCGGAGTCCACGACTACGGACGAGTAGGCAATTTCGACTGGTACGCCATGGACTACGTCGAAGGCCGCGACTTCGAAACCCTCCTCGAGGAAGGAGAACTCGAACCCCACGAGAAGATGCAGGTCTTCTTCGACATCTGCGAGGCCATGGCCCACGCCCACGAGCGGAACGTCATCCACCGCGACCTCAAACCTCAGAACGTGATCGTGGACAAGGCCGGTCGGGGGCACGTCCTCGACTTCGGCTTGGCCAAGATCATGGACCAGGGCATCGGCATGACCCGCACCGGCTCCGCCCTGGGAACGCCCTACTACATGGCGCCCGAGCAACTCCGCAGCGCCAAGCACATCGACCAGCGCGCCGACGTCTTCTCCCTGGGCGTCATCCTCTACGAGATCACCACCGGGCAGCGCCCCTTCCAGGGGGAGACCGCCGCCGAAGTCGGCACCAACATCCTGAACACGGACCCTCCCCTGCCGACCTCGATCAAGAAGAGCCTGCATCCCGACATCGATGGAATGGTGCTCAAGGCACTGGAGAAGGATCCCGAGCGGCGCTACCAGAGTGCAAACGACTTGCTCGCCGACTTGATCCGACACCGCAAGGGCTTCGGCGTGGGTGGGGCCAAAGGAGTGACCGGCGCCGCCGGCTCCCTGCGGCGTTGGGCCACGCGCAACCGATCGGCCCTGATCGGAGCGGGCGCGGCCGCCGCGGTCCTGTTCCCCGCGCTCGTCTACCTGGCTCTCTCCGGCGACGAGCCACCGAGACGACGCCGGCGGAGGCCGCTGCGCACAGCCGCACGAGTGGATCCCCCCCCCTCCACGGCGAGGCCCGCGCCCGCGAAGAACGAGGAACCTCCCGCGTCTCCGCGCGCGGGGGGAAGCTCCTCGGCGGTGGACGACGAGGGGCGTCGGATCGGAGCCAAGCCCACCGAGGAGGAAAAGCCGCGCGAAGGGAGGGACGAGCCACCGCCAACGCGCAGGCCGGCCGAGAACGCAGCCGCCGCGAAGAGCTCGGAGGAGGGCTCCGAACGGGCAACCGAGGAGCAAGCGGCGCGCACTCCTCGGGAGGCTGCGCTGCTTGCGCTCAGGCCCCCCGAGGCCAAGGCCGCTGCGGGGGCGGCCCGGGCACGCGCCGCCAACGGAACCCTGGACACCAAACGCGCCGTCCGCGGTCGGCTGGACGGCGACGTGTGGCCTGCAATGGCCGTCGGCGACTTCGCGCGCGCCCGCACCGCCCTCAAGGACATCGTCCGCGACCCCGACGTCCGCGGGATCAGCGCACTGGTGCGCGAGGTCGAAGAAGACATGGAGACCCTCGCGAAGCTCCGGCGCCTGATCGCAGAGAGTCTCCGAGAGGACTCGCGACGCCTCCGCCGCGCCTCCTTCTACGAAGGCGACCGCTTCTCGATCCAAGAACTGCAGGTCCGCGAGGACGACCTCCTGCTCCTGCGCGGGCGCGACGCGAGCGCGCTCGTCGACCCCTTCGCGCTCGAGCTCGAAGACCTAGAGGCCATCGTCCTGGGACGCGGCACGAAGAAGGAGGGAGAGGGCGACCTGAGCGCCGTCCACTACGCGCTCGGTCTCCTCGAGCTCTACCGAGGAGCGGATCGCTCCCGCCACCTCGACGAGGCAGGATCCCTCCCCGCGGCGAAGCGGCGCCGCGAAACCATCGCCTGGCTGAAAGCCTTGCGGAACGAACTCGACGACGCAGCCGAGAAGGACGCCGAAAACGAGTGGCGCGCGCTGGAAAAGAAGAAGGACAGCTCGCTCTTGCGCGGACTCGAGGCCTACGTGCGCGATCACGGACAGACCCGCGCCTGGCGGAGCAAACGAGAGCAGTGGATCGATCGCGTGAGCGAGCTGCGTCGCGACGGGGAAGACCTCTTCGCCGCAAAGCTCCGCAAGGGGTTCTTGCGGTGGCGCTTCCGCGGGGAGGAGGTTGGCGACTTCGACATCGAGCCGGTCGATCCCAAGCGCCCCTTCGGCGCCGTGCGCCAGAGCGGCGCCGTCGTACTCGAGAACGGTCGATTGTCCCTCTCCCTCGAGGACTACCTGCCGGAGCGGGCCAGCGCGGAGCTCTCTTCGCGGGACGAGGACTTGATCGAGGTGTTCCTGGGAGACCTGCGGCAGGAGGTCGACCCCGATGCAACGTGGCAAGTCTTCTTGGGTCGGCGCAAGCTCGTCGAGGAGCAAGGCTCCCGCAAAATGACCAAGGCCAAGCGAATCGAATTCGACGTCAAGGAGGGCGCGCGGGTGTTCCGCATCGGGCCCAAGGACCTCGAGGTGCCCGCGAATGCCTTCCGGAACCTGCGCCCGCGGAAGCCGCGCTTCGGGGTCGGCTCGAAGGCCCACCTGCGCGTCACCGAGTTGCAACTCGAATGGCCCAAGCAGGGCGCCGCGAAGGCGCCCTTGCTGCGAAGGCGACTGGTGGCGCGCGACCTGCTCCTTCGCGAGCAAGAGGCGAACACGCGGCCCGGGCGCGGCGCGCGGATCCTGTTGGACGCAGCCGCGCGGGACGAGCGCGGACTGGTCCTCCACGGCGAATGGAGGCCCGGCGGCCGCGGCCTCGAGGCCCCCAAGGGCGGCGTGCTCTGGTCCACGCGGGGCCTCGAACGGGGCAAGATCGAGTTCGAATACGAATGCCGCGAGGGCACCGAGCTGCGCTTCCAACTCGGGGTGCGGCCGGGTGGGCGCAAGCCGGCTCAGCTGAGCTGGATCTTGCCCGTGGGCGCAGATGCCGTCCGCAAGGGGGTGTGCTGGATCGACCTCGACGCCAAGGTCGCCCAGGTCGTCGTCGACGGTCTCTGGCTGACGGGCCCGAGCCGCCTCCCCACCCGCTCGGTGTATCCGTCCCTGCGCTTCGGGGACGACGCCTCCGGCCGGGTCCGCAAGCTGCGCATCGTGGCCTACTGACTGTCGTCCGCGGCCTTCGGGGCAGGCGGCGCCCGCGGGGACGAGGCACGCGGTGTGGTGTAGACTCCGCCCATGTCCGCGGACGACGACCTCGCCGACCTCTTCACGGCCGTGGCCCGCGCCGGCCTCTTGGACGCACGTCCCCTCCTGGAGGCGGCGCTCCGCCTGGCTCGCAAGGCGCACGACCGCCAGCGTCGCAGCGACGGGAGCGAGGCCCTCGGCCACCCCGTGCGGGTCGCCGGGCTCTTGCTTCGCGAGTGGGAGGTCCGAGACCCCGAAATCCTCGCAACCGCTTTGGTCCACGACGTCCTCCCCCGCGGCGAAGGAGTCCGGCGCGAAGAGGTAGCCGAGACCCTTGGCGAGCGCGTCGCGCGGCTCTGCGACCTGCTCGCCGCGGCGGCGGAGGGCGAGGACGGCCTCGCCCGTTCCTCCTCGGCTCCCGAGGCGCTTCTGATCCTCCTCGCGGAGCAAGCAGACGAGCTGCGCTCCCTACTCCGCGCGCGGGAGCCGGAGGCTGCCAAGCGCGCCCTGGTGGAGCGAGTGCGGACCCGCGTCGTCCCGCTCGCCGAGGCCGCGTGGCCCCAGCCCACCGCGCAACTCAAGGAACTGGCCGCCGAGGTGGAACGGCGCATCGACGCCGGCGAGGCCGACGTTCCCGACGTGGGACCGCACGAGGAACCCGACGCGGGCGGCGAAGACGACCCGCTGCTGGTCTGCTCGCCCCATCTCTCCTTCTTCCGCCGCGGTTCCGAGGTCTTCCTCTACCACGACCTCGTGGGCGACATCATCGGCCTGCACGAGAAGGTGCTCGGCTTCTTGGACTTCTTCCAGGTCCCTCGACGCTGGAGCGAGGCGACCACCGTCTTCGCCTCCGAGTTTGCGCTCGAAGATCTGGAAAGCTTCCGAGAGACCTTGGTCGCGCACTTGGTGCTCATCTCCGCGGGGTCGGACCCGCTGGCCTTCGTGAGCGACTGGCACCCACTGCGCGGCCCCTGGATCGTCTCCTACCGCGAGCCCGACGGCGGCGTGAGCCTCTGCTACAAGGACCGTCGCCAGGGAGAGGTGGTCCTCGAGCGCCTCGATCCGCTTCCCGGTCGCCTGTTCCGGATGTGCGGAGGCAACTTGCGCACGAGCGAGATCATCGCCCGTCTGGAGCGGGAGTTCCCGGGCACCGAGGACCTCGCGGGCAAGGTGCGACGGACCATCGTGCGCTGGACCCACTCCCGCCGGCAACTGCTCAAGCTCCTGCCCCGACCGAAGGACGCCTACGAGATGGTCGGCCTCCCACCCTACGCCCTCAGCACGATGCCCTATCCGCTCTTGCGGGCATCCGCGGTGGACCCCCCGCAGGAGGAATTCGAGACTCGCACCTACCACAAGGTCGGCATCGACGACGCCGACGAGCAGTTCGACGCCCGAGAGACCACCCTCTCCCACGCGCTGCGCCGCGGGCACCCGGCCCTCGGGGGCCGCAGCTACGGCGCCGCCCTCGCGGCCGGACTGCTGCAGCGGGGGGTGCTTCCGCCCGCTGCGGAGGGTGTCTTCCAGGCGGTGGAGGTGGGCGGCGGCACCGGCTTCTTCGCCAAGGACTTCCTCGACGGACTGGCCATCCAGGCGCCGCGCCTCTTCCGGCGCCTGCGCTACGCCATCGTGGACCTCTCGCCCGCCTTGCGCGCCTCTCAGCAACGACGGACACGCCCCCACGCCGACCGCGTGCGCCTGGTGGGGGGCGACGCCGAGCGCCTTCCGCTCGCAACGGGAAGCGTGGACTTCCTCGTCTCCAACGAGGTCATCGCGGACCTGCGCGTGGCTCCGACACGGCGAGTCGACATCGAAGAGGACGGCGGCGAGGAGGGCGGGCCCGGCGCAGCGGCCGTCCGACGCTACGGACTCGACGTCCGCAACGCCCCCGGACTGTTCTTCGTCAACGTAGGGGCCTTCGCCTTCTTGGAGGAGGTGGCGCGGGTGCTGAGACCGGGCGGCCGCGCGCTCGTCACCGAATACGGTTCGCAGACCCGCTTTCCGGAGCCATCCAACCACTTGGACCACGCCGAATACTCGATCCACTTCGGGCATCTCGCGCAGGTCGCCACGACGCTCGGACTGGAGTGGAGCCTCGTGCAGGTGAGCGAATGGATCGGCCTCGACGGGCGGGTCGAAGTGCTCCAGACCACCCAGTCCTTCTTCGAGACCCTGCGTGCCTTCCTGGCCACCCGAAGCGTGCGGCTGGAGAAGATCGCCTACACCCCCGAGTCCTTCGCGGAGTTGCTCGGCGACCGCGTCGCCCTGCGCAATCTAGAGGGGGTGGAGTTCGGCCCCTGCGGCCGCCGCGTCCTCGGCCTGCGCCCGCAACAGTTCCTCGGCCTGGTCGTGCGCAAGCCTCGCAAGGCACGCGCGAAGGCGAAGAAGGTCGCCCTCGACTTTTGAGTCGCGTCGGGCGGTTTCAGCGCGGGGCGCCCGCCGAGGGCGGCTTCTCCAGGGCCGTGACGATCTTCCCGTTGCGGAAGACGGTCACGGTTCCGGTGGACTGGCTGACCGCAACGGCGATGCAGTCGGTGACGAAGCTGATGCCCGCCGCGGCCTGATGCCGCGCACCCAGGCCTGGCGGAAGGCCCTCTTCGGGGAAGGCAGAGGTCTTGAGGTAGGTTCCCGCCGAGTGGATGACCCCATCGCCGCGAATGATGAAGGCTCCATCCACGGTCGCCAGCTCTTTGACCGTCTCCTCCAGGCGGTGGTCGAGGATGTTCCGCTCCTCCTCGCGGTAGCCGTGGAAGGGGTTGAGGATCATTTGATGCGTCAGCGGGAGCACCTTCTCGGTGTCGCCCACGACGAAGAGGGTCCCGACGGGCTTCCCTTCCCGCCCCTCGCTCCCCAACGCCACGGCGATCTCGAGGACCCGGCTGAGGACCTCGGGGTGGAGGTAGGGCACGATGGCCTCCCCCGCGCTGGGGGCCAGGAAGACCTCGAATTCCTTGCCGACGTCGGTCACCAAGAGCATGTCGAGGTTGCCCGAATTGGCGATGCCTGCCAGGCACACGATGCGGTCGCCGGGGCGGAGGAGCCCGCGGGCGAGGGCAATGAGCACGGCGACTTTGACCTGCCCCATGCGGGTCAAGAGCTGGCTGGGGACGCGGATCGTCCGCAGACCTCGCTCCTGGGCCTCCTTCTCTTGTTCGTCGCTGCGGACGACCGCGAGCATGCGCTCGGCGAGGCCCCCCGGCAGCTCGTCGCCCGAAAGCGCGTCGGCGTAGACGAAGACGGCCGAGGCCTCGACTTCGCTGGCCAGCGCGGCGGCGTGCGCGAGGAGGGCGTGACTCACGTCGTGCGCAGAGGACTCACTCACTGGCGTGGATCCTACCCCGCCCGCCCGGGCGCGGGGGCGACCGCGGCGCGGACGGGCGGCTCCGGGCACGGCGTGGGGACCGAGCGCCGTGGGAACTCAGTACTGTCGCGGACTCCGCTCCGGCGGAGCGGGCGGAGCGGGCGGAGCGGGCGGAGCGGGCGGAGCGGGCGGAGCGGGCGGAGCGGGCGGAGCGGGCGGAGCGGGCCGAGCGGGCCGAGCGCCCATGGCAACCGTGACGTCGAGGACCTTCCCCTCGCCGCGCCGCAGGCGAATGCGGACTTGCTGCCCGGGACGGGTTCGGCCGACCCGGGCCCTCAGGGCGGCGGTGTCTTCGACCGGGTGCCCGTCGAAGGAGAGGATTCGGTCGCCGGGCCGAGCGATGCCGGCGAGGGCACTCCCGGGGAGGACGCGAGCGATGCGCACGCCTCCCTTGCCCTCTTCGCAGACGACGCCCAAGAATGGCCTCCCCGACACGCGATCGCGGGGAGCGTCGCCCCGGTCTCCGTCGGCCGAGCCGCGGGCCCCGCGGCGCTCCCAGCGGCGGAGGATGGCCGCCCGCCGCCGCGGGCGTTCGCCGAGGGGGGCGCGCAAACTGAGGCGCTCTTCGCCGCGCTGGACCTCGAGGCGGAGGACGTCGCCGGGGCGCTTGCCCTCCAGCCGCTCGGCGACGTCGGCGAGGCTGCGCACCGGAGCGCCGTCGACGGCGAGCAAAAGGTCTCCGGCGCGAAGCCCGGCGCGCTCGGCGCCGCTCCCGGGGGCAACGCCCTCGACGACGACGCCGCGCTCCGAGGACCGGCCGCCGAGGAGACCCAGAAAGGGCCGGGGCGGGCGGGCGAAGACGATCCCCCGCACCTGCGCGCGGTCGATGGTGAGTTCTCCGTAGTCGGTCTTCAGTCGGACGCTGCGCTCGTCCACCCCCAGGACGCGCCCGGAGAGCTTGTCGCCGTTGCGGAGGAAGATGCGGTCGCGGCGGAGTTCGTCGCCCAGGAACAGGGCCTCGGTCCAGTCCGCGAACCCTTCCGCGCCACGCCCGGCACTCCACGGCCCCGGCACGTCCTTCCACAGCCCGCCCAAGGCCCCGCCCAGCCGTTCGTCGTCGTCCAGCGTCCAGCGGCCCTCGCGGGGGTGCTCGGCCCACTCGTCGAGGTCGGCCAGGACGTCCTCGTCGTCGTCGTCCCCATCGCCGCGAAGAATGATGCGCAGTTCCTCCTCGGTGGCGGGCCCTCGCTCGCCGCGGTCTCCTCCGCGCAGGCGCAGCTTCAGGTGCCGGCGCAAGCCCTCGGGCAACTCGTCGAGGTCGTCGAGTCCACGCAAGTGGAGTTCGACGTGCTCCTCGCGTTCGCCGGCGCCGGCTCCTTCGCGCTCGCGCTCGATGGTGACGAGCGTGCGGCCGTCCTTGGTGCGCCGGACCGTCTTGCGCACGCGCGTCTCCTTGCGCTCGGTCTCCCGCGTCGTCCCCTCCGCAGGCTCCGCATCACCGTCCTCGAGGAGGTAGACCGAGGCCAGGCGCTTCCGTGGGATCCGAAGGAGACCCACCCCCTCGACCCGCAGGCGCAACGCGCCCTCGTCTTCTTCGAGAACTCTCCCGGAGAGTCGGTCGCCGTTGGCCAGGACGAGCACACGGCGGGCGTCGCCGGGGGCCGCGGCCAGCGGCGCGCGAGCGGCCAGCGCGGCGAGCCGCCGCCGGGCATCCGCGGCCCAACCGCTCTGCGGCGCTTCGGCGATGAGGGCCTGGTAGGCCCGCCGGGCCGCGGCCAGGCGGCCGAGGTTCTCGAGGCACTGTCCGCGCCAGAAGCGGGCCGGCACACGTAGGGGACTCTCCGCATGCTGGCGGAGGAGTGCGTCCAACTTGGCCAGGGCGGCCTCGTGCTCCCCGCGGTGCATCCGCAACGAGGCCTCGGTGTAGAGGGCAAGGTCCGCAGGGACCTCCTCCGGAGCGGGCGGAGCCGCCTCCTGAGCTGAGGCAGACGGGGAAAGGGCCAAGGCCGCGACGGCCAGAGCGCAGGCGGTTTCGATGCGCATCACGAGTCACTCTCCGGGCGGGTTCGAGGGAGGTCCTGGGCGGTCGACGGCCCACGAGTCCGCGCGCCGCCCGAGCGGTCCGCGCAAGCCGTCGGTGGTTGGGCAAGGGCTGCGAGACGGTTCCGGCTCATTCAGAGGGGCTCGCGGGAAAGGGCTCGGCGGCGCAGGGCCAAGACCGCTTTGCAGGTTTCGAGGAGTTGCGTCTGCTCGACCTCCTGGCGAAGGGTCCACAGAGCACGCCGCGGGTCGTCGTCGTCGCGAGCGTGGCGGACCTTCCGCAGCACGAGCTGGGTGCCGGCGACCAAGGGAGCAAGACCGCGGGCCAGCTCCGAGCCCGGCTCCTCGCGAAGGAGGAGCAGGAGGCGCTCGCCGGCGTCGAGGAGGCCGGCCTGCTCGACGTGCCGCGCGACGACGTCGAGGGCGGCGGCGTCCCGCCCATCCAGGCGCTCGAGCGCCTCGAGGACCCGCGCGGCCTGTCGCACGTAGTGGCCGAGCGGATCTCCCTCGGCGTCGAGGGCGACGCCGAGGCGCCGGCCCAACGGGACCGGCCGTCCGACGGAGCGCGGAGCCGGGGGGGAGGCGGCCGGGGTCGCCGGCGCCGCCGGCAGGCTCGGAGCGGCCCCCGCCGCGGTCGGCGCCGGCGGGCCCTGGGGGAAGCCCTCCTCCCAGCCCCGCCCGAAGACGAGTCCGAGGCCGAAGGCTGCGAGGGCGACGGCGGCGGCGCGCAGCAAACCGCCCGCGGGCCGCGGGCGCTGGGCGGGCGTCGGTCCGAGGGCGGCGAGGACCCGGTCGGCGAAGCCCTTGCCGAGCTCGGGGGCGACCGGCGCGTGCGCGCGCAGGAGCGCCGCCGTCTCGGCCATGGCCTCGGCGGCCTCGGCGCAGGCGGCGCACACCGTGAGGTGGTCGCGCAGCTCGGCACCGTCGGCGCCGAGGAAGGGAAGGGCGTCGGGGAGCAGGTCGAGGACGTCGTCGCAGGTCTTCATGGGGCGCCTCCAGGACGGAGGGGGGCAACGAGGTCGCGGAGTCTGCGGTAGGCGGAGCGGAGGCGGGTCTTGACGGTGCCGAGCGGCGCGCCGAGCACCTCGGCCACCTCGCGCTGGGTGAGGCCGTCGAACACCGAGAGCACGACGGCCTCTCGCTGTTCGGGAGTGAGGTGGGCCAAGGCATCGAGAACGGCGCCCAGGACTTCCTTGCGGGCAGCGGCCTCGGGCGGCGGCGGGGGCTCGCACCGCTCCGCCGCGGCCCGGGCCTGCAGCCGGGGAAGGTGCTCGCTGCGCACCCGCTCGCGCCGTCCCCGGTCGCGGGTCACGTTGAGCGCAATGCTCCGCAGCCACGTGGCAAGGCGGTAGCGGGGGTCGAAGCGGTCGAGGGCGCGGTAGGCGCGCAGGAAGGTCTCTTGCACGAGGTCCTCGGTGGCGCTCCGGTCCCCGGTCAGGCGGTAGATGGTGTTCGCCAGCTCGCGCTGGTGCCGGAGCACGATGATCCGGAAGGCCTCTCGGTCTCCCGCGAGGCTTCGTCGCACCAACTCCCGTTCGTCCAGGGTCGCGGGCACGCGCTGCGTCTTCCCCTGCCCCTTGCTACGCGCGAGCCCAGAGGAGGGATTGCGGTTTCCTAACCGCCTGGACCAGCATGGGTTGCCTCGTCAGTGGGTGCTCGCCCGCACCCAGCGCAGCTCGAAGGCCCGCCCCAGGGCCCCGAGGCGCGGGTCGTTCGGAGCGAGGGGCAGGCCCACGAGGACCACCTCCGCCTCGGCGGCGCGGGCCTGCTCGACCAGTCCGGCCCCGTCCGCGAGGTCGGGCGACTCCGAGGAGTCGGCGCCCTCGAAGCCGCTCCCCCCGATGGTTCCGACGAGCTCGAGGCCATCGAGGTCGCGCTCGAGGAGGGGAAGGAGCCCTCTGGGGCCGAGCAGGACCGCCCGCCGGGGGCGGTCGGCGAGGCCGGACAGGGCGTCCCGACCGAGGCGGAGCGCCGAACGGCTGAAGGCGACGGCCCCCAGGGAGAGCAGCCAGTCGATGACCACGACGCCGCGGGAGTAGTGTTCGAAGCGCTGCAAGCCCGTGGCGGCGACCACGATGATGAGACTGGCCAGGCTGACCGCCTTGCCGATGGCGAAGAGGTCCCGCCCGGCGATGTTCTTCCACACGCCGCGGTAGAGGCGGAAGGCGAACAGCGAGAGGACCTTGGCGCCGATGACCACCGGCAGGGCGGGGAGCGCGCTCGCGCGCAGGTAGAAGGCGAGGTCCTCCCCGTCGAAGCGGAGGGCGTAGGCGCCCAGCCATGCGGCGCTGAGGAGGCCGACGTCGACGAGCAATTCGACGGAGTAGAGGAGGGGGCGCCAGCGCCCGGCCGAGCGAGCGGAGAGCGAGTCCTGCGCAGCGGGGTAGACGCGGGCCTCCCCCAAGAGGAGCCCTCCCAGGACGAGGGCAGCGCCGCCGGCAAGGGCCGTGATGACCGCCGTGCCGAGGCCGCCCCGGGCGATGGCCAGGGCGACGCCGCCCAGGGCCGCCGTTGCGCCGTAGAGGACCACCAAGGTGCGGCGCTCGGAGAGTCCGAGGGCGACGAGGCGGTGGGTCGTGTGGTCGGTACCTCCCGCGAGGAAGGGGCGGCGGGCAGCGCGCCGTCCGAACCAGACCAAGGCCGTGTCGAAGATGGGGGTTCCGAGGAGGAAGGCCGGAATGGCCAGTTCCCGCAGGCCGCCTCCTCCGCGGGGGAGGGAGATGGCGAGGCCGGCGAGGGCGAAGCCGAGGGGCAGGCTCCCGGCGTCGCCGAGGAACACGCGGGCGGGGGGAAAGTTGGCGCTGAGGAAGCCGAGGCAGGCGCCGGCGAGGACCGCCGCCGCGGTGGCCAGGCGGGGGTCGGGCGAAAGCCCCCCCACCGCCAGCACGTAGACGAAGGCCGTCGCGACCGCCACCACGCCCGCGGCGCTGCCGTCCATGTTGTCGAGTAGGTTCACCGCGTTGCAGACGCCCACGTACCACACGATGGTCAGCGGGAGCGCGAGGGCGTTCGGAGCCCGGAACAAGAGGCTGGGCCCGCCGTCGGTCAGCGGAGCGGCGACCATCCAGCACGCGGCCAAGGTCTGCACCACGAGCTTGGCGGGCGGAGACACCCCGCGCAGGTCATCCACGAGGCCCAGGAGGAAGACGGCGGCCACCGCCACCAAGAGATCGGGCGACCCGAACCACAGGCCTCCGGACAGGACGGCGACCACGGCCACCCCCCCGCCGAGGGGGACCGCGCCTCGGCTCCAGCGGTCGGCGCGCGGCGTGGCGACGAAGCCCAGGCGGCGCGCGGCACCGGCAGCCAGGTGGGCGCCGCCTGCGCAGGCGACGAGGGCGGCTACGAAGGCGAGCACGTGCTCGGCGCGGACCCCCGGCGGCAGTCCGTTCATCGCGACCCGACCTCGGCCAGCAGGCGGTGGTAGAGGGCCCAGAGGGCGTCGAGGAGGCGCTCGGCGCTCCAGCGCCCACTGGCACGGCGGGCGGCTTCCCCGCAAGCGGCGAGCGCGCCGGGAGACCCGGCCAGGCCTTCCAAGGCGAGGGCCAAGGCGGAGACGTCGCCCTCCGGCACGAGGGCCCCTTCGGCGCAAGCCTCGACCGGCGCCGGGAGGTCGAGGCCGCTCGGCGCCTGCGCGGAGAACATGTCCGCCAGCCCCCCAACGCGGGGTGCGACCGCGGGCACGCCCGCGGCGAAGGCCTCGATGACCGAGAGAGGCGTCCCCTCGTTGCGGCTGGCCAAGGCCAGGACGTCGATGGCCCGGTACACCGCGGGGAGGTCTTCGCGCCAGCCGAGGAGCAGGACGCGACCGCGCAGGCCGTGGGCGTCGACGGCGGCCTCGACACGGGCGCGCTCCCCGCCGTCGCCCACCACGAGCAAGTGCGCCTCGGGCCGGCGCGCCGCGAGGCGCGCGAAGGCCTCCACCAAGAGGGGGACGCGCTTTACGGGGGCCAGGCGACCGACGTAGCCCACGACGAAGGCGTGGGGGGGGAGGCCGAGCGCCGCGCGCAGGGGCGCCGCGGCCGGCCTGCGGTCGAGGGCGCGGAGTTCGTCGAGTTCGCGACCGAGGGGCACGACCTCGAAGCGCTCGGGGGGTGCCACGCGCAAGCGCAGGACGAGTTCGTCGCGCAGGCGCGGGGAGAGGGTCAGCAGCCGCTGGCTGGTACGGGCCAGCGCACGCTCCGCAGCGCGTGCGGCTGCGCTGGCCAAGGGCCCGAAGTAGCCCTCGAGGACGTGCCCGTGGAAGGTGTGCAGGACCACGGGCACGCCGGCCAGACGAGCGGCGAGGCGACCGAGAGCTCCGGCCTTGGCGGTGTGGGTGTGGACGACGTGCGGCCGTTGGCGGCGGAAGGCGCGCGCCAGGTGGAGGAGGGCGCGCAGATCGTCGAAGGGGGCGGGGGCCGGACCGAGGCCGGGGACCCGCTCGATGCGGAAGCCCGCCTTGGGCGCAACGGGGAGCTCGCGCTCTCCCGGCCCCGGCCTGCCCGTGTAGAGCACGGTCTCGGCGCCCCGGCGAGCGAAACCGTTGCCGAGGAGGGCGCAGTGTCGGGCGGGACCGCCGATGTTCAAGCGGGCGATGACCCGCGCCACGCGAAGGCGCTCGTGTGCGGGCAGTGCGGGGGCCGCGGCCGAGTCTCCGCCCGCGGTCGCCAGGTCCTCTGCGAGCGGTCGTGCGCTGGTTTCGAACCGTGGCGCGGAGGCGGTCACGAGCGTGCGCGGCGCGCCTTGCGCTCCGCCTGGGCCGCGAGGAGGCCCTCTTGGGCCTCCTCGGAATCGGGGTCGAGGCCGAGGGCCACGGCGTAGGCTTCGACGGCGTCGGAGAAGCGCCCCAGCTCCCGCAAGGCCCTCGCCTTGGCCAAGAGGAGCTCGACGGACCTCGGAGCGCGGGCGAGGCCGGCCTCGGCGGCCTCCAGAACGCGCGCCCACTTGCGGCTCGCGGTCGCCAGGCGCACCGCGGCCAGGTGGGCGCTGGACTTGCCTCCCGGCCCTCGCCGGTCCGATTCCTCGCGCTGCGCGCCGAGGCGAGCGCGCTTGCGGCGAACCCGCGCAAGGAGTTTCTGGGCCGGCTCGGCATCGCCTTCCCGCCAGGCCACGACTTCCTCGAGCACGGCCTCGGCGTCGTCGAGGCGTCCCAGTTCGTAGAGGACCCAAGCGAGCTGCTGACGGAGTTGCCAGCGGCTGGGTGCCAGCTCGATGGCTTTCTCGTAGGCCTCGACCGCGGCCTCGCGGTCGCCCTGGACCACGTAGAGGACCTCGGCGAGGCGGACCATTGCCTGCACAGAGCTCGGATGCCAGTGGGTCGCCTCCCGCAACGCGTCGACGGCTTGCCCGATGCGACCCATGGCCACGAGGACACGCGCGAGATGCAAGCGCGCCTGCAGGTGGTCGGGGGAGAGGGCCGCCGCCAAGGCGAACTTCGCGCGGGCCTCCTCGAGCTGTCCCTCGTCGTCGTGAGCTCGTCCCAAGTAGAAGGCCACCGCCGCCGAGTCGGGGAGCGCGCGCTCGAATTCCGGTCCGAGCGCGAGGAGTTCGTCCGGACGGCCTTCGCGCAGCATCCGCTGCATGAGCCGCGGGACGCGCCGCGCAGGGTCCTCGAGAGCGCGCTCCAACCGCGCGCGGGACTCCGCGAGGACGTCGTGAGGAACGACCGCCACGGCGGAGAAGGAAGCGTCCACGACTTCGGAGGGAAGCTCCTCCTCCTCGGCCTCGAAGGCCACGAAGCTGCGGGAGCGGCGCAAGCGCGCCTTGAGCTCTTCGAGGGCCCGTTCGCTGACGATGGGCGGCGTGCTCTCGCTTCGCGAGGGATCGTCGGGGCCAATGCGCTCCAGGCGCCGCGTGCTCCCGTCGCTGGCAAAGCGAAGGGCCTGAACCGCCTCCAGCGCCACACCCGCGTCGGCGAAGCGGTCTCCGGGATCCTTGGCGCACAGGCGAGCGAACAGGGCGTCGAGCTCCGGGCTGGAGGTGGGGGCGAAGCGCGAAAGCGGCGGAAGGGGTTCGGTGATGTGCTTCTCGAGCACCTCGATGGTGGAGTTCCCCGTGAAGGGAGGGCGACCGGCGATGAGTTCGAAGAGGGTAATGCCCAGCGCGTAGAGGTCGGCCCGGTGGTCGAAGTCGTCGCCCATGGCTTGCTCGGGCGACATGTACTGCGGAGTCCCTACGATCTCGCCGAAGGAGGAAAGTTCCTCCCCCGTGGGACGCGAGAGGATGCGCACGAGGCCGAAGTCCGCGATCTTGACGCGGGGCTCGGGCGTAATCAGCAGGTTCGCCGGCTTGATGTCCCGGTGCACGATCCCGTGGGCGTGGGCGTGCCGCAACCCTTCGAGCACGCGAGCCCCGACCCAGAGGGCGCGCCGCGCGCCGAGCGCGCCGCGCGCCTCGAGGACCTGCCGCAGATCCTGTCCGCGGACGTACTGCATGACGATGAAAGGGATCTCGTCCTGGATGTCGAAGTCGTAGACCGCGACCACGGCGGGGTGGTCGAGGGCTGCTGCGGCGCGGGCCTCGCGAGCGAATCGCTCGAGGTTCCCTTCGACGGCGATCAGCCTGCGGTGCAGCACCTTGACGACCACGTCGCGGTCGAGGCGCAGATGGTGCGCCCGGTAGGTGCTCCCCATGCTTCCCACGGCGAGGCGCTCGAGGAGCAAACAACCGCCGAGGACCTTCCCGGTGAGCGGTGGTTCCTCGTCCTCCTCCTCGGCCTCTGCGGCATCGCGGGCGCGGAGGGCCGCGTTGAGCTTCTCGATGGCCGTGGCCTCGGGAAGGGTCAACAGGCCCATGTTCACCATGATGGCGCCCAGGGGAAGCCCGCCGCCGCGGGTGCGTTGCTGCGCGAGGGCGGCCTCGAGCTGTTCTGGGGTCACGAAGCCCTGGGCGAGGGCGGTCTCCCCGAAGAGATGCGCCTCCTCTCGCTGCGGCATGGCTGGAGGATAGCACGGTCGAGGCGCCTCCCGCCGGCGCCCCTCGCGCAGGAAAGGGTGCGGGAGTCGACGTGGCCCGCGACCTCCACCGTCCTGCGTAGGGTGAGGACTTGGGAGACGCTCGTGGAACGAGCCGGGTCCGGTTCGGTGGAGCCGGGGTCTTCCGGACCGAGTTGGGGCGTCCGCTCAGCGAGGGGCCGGCGCGGGCGGGGCGCTGCGGAAGGGACCCGCCGGCGGCGGTGCGCCGCCCGGGGTCCCCGGGCGGGACGAAGAGCGCCGCTTCGGCTTGGAGGGCGCGGTCTGGGGCGGCGCTCCTTCGTCGGCGGCGTCTTCGGCTCTGGCGCGCCGGTAGGTACCGCCGCGGCCGAGGCGGCCGAGGTCCTCCAAGAGGGCGGCCGGCTCGCCGACGGCGAACACGAGCAGGAGGGCCCGGCCCAGACCCTTGGCCTCGCGCGCACGCTGCGCCTCCTCGAGCGCGGCGAGGATCGCCTCGCCGCGCTCTTGGTAGAACTGCCCGTCGCTCACCAGCACGACGGTCAGTTCCTTGCGCGGTTCGGCGAGGGCGGCGCGAAGGGCGGGAATGATCCGGGTGCCTCCCTCGGGGGGCCGCCGCGCCAGCCAGGCCGAAGCGTGCCGGACCGCCTCGCGCGAGGGCAGGGCAGCCCAACCGGGCGGCACGCGACGGGCGGGGGCGCGGGGCAGCGCCCGGGGAGGCACCGTGGCCTGGAAGCGCGGAGGGGGACCGCCGGACGCGGGAAGGCCCGGCCAGCGTGCAACCTCGTCGTCGAAGGCGAGGATGGCGATCTCCATGGCGTCGACCGGCTGGGCGGCGATGTCCACCACGGCCTGGCAAGCGCTGGCGAACTTGTCTCCCTCCATGCTCCCCGAGGTGTCCACCAGGAAGAGCAGGTGCTTGGAAGGGCGCTCCGCGGCGGGGACGACCTCGACCACGTCGGAGCAGAAGAGCAGAACGAGGAGGGCGGCCCACTCCACGGGGCTTCCGTTTCCTTCCCCACTTCCGCTGACGTCGTTTCCGGACTTCAGGGTGAACGCGCGCAGGCGCTTTGTCCAGGCTTGGCGCGGGGGAGGCCCGATCCGGGGGCCGGGGCAGGCTCTCCTGCGCCGCCGTTGCGGCGCCGCCGGGGAGGCACGGTTGGGCGCGCCTTGCCGGCTACGATGCCCGGGTGCGCTGGCTCGAACGCCTGGAAGCAGCCTGGTATCCCTCGCCGGAGCAGCCCTCCTCCTTCCCTCGCCTCTGGGCCCTGTGGCGGGGAGGGCTGACGGATGCCGGCCGGGCGCTCTTGGGGGTCGCGAGCGTGGCGACGCTGGTGGCCCTGGCCTACCTGCACGGCGGCTTCCCCCTCTACGCCTTCGTCGTCTTCCTGTGGACCCTGTTCTGGGGATCGCTGGCGCTCGGCTGGCTCTCGCGACCGCGGGTCCGGCTGGAGCGGCGCTTTCCCGAGCGAGTCGCGGCCGGAGCGCAGGTGGAGGTCCGCGTCCGCGTGCGCAACGAGGGCTGGTTGCCCGGCTTCGACCTCGAGGCCGGAGAGTGGATCCCCCCCAGGAACGCCCACCGCGTCCAACTCGGAGCGCGCCGCGAGGCGCTGGCCGAGCTCGCGCCCGGCGAGGAGGCGACCCTGCGCCACTGGCTCTCTTTCCCGCGCCGGGGCGCCTACGAGGTCTGGGGGGCGGAGCTCCGCACGGCGTTCCCTTTCGGCCTCGTGCGTTGCGCCCGCCGCCAGCGCGACCCGGTGCAGGTCCTCGTCACCCCCCGCTTCCGCCCCATGGCCGGGGTCGACCTGCCCGTGGGACGCCGCCACCAGCCGGGGGGCCTGGCCCTGGTGAGCCGCGTCGGGGAGTCCGAAGAATTCATAGGCAACCGCGAGTACCGCAGCGGAGACCGCCTGCGCGACCTCGACCAGCGGGCGTGGGCACGCGTCGGCGCTCCCGTGGTGCGCGAATACCAACAGGAATACCTCACCCGCATCGCGCTCGTCCTCGACACCTACGCGGCCGGGCAACCGCGCGGCGAGACCTCCTTCGAGGCGGCCGTCTCCCTCGGGGCCGCGGTGGCCGACGTCCTCAGCCGCCGCGAATACATCATCGACCTCTTCGCCGCAGGCCCCGACCTCTACCACCTGATGGCCGGACGCAGCCTGGCCTCCCTCGAGAAGGTCCTCGACCTGCTCGCCTGCGTGGAACCCTGTCCCCAGAACCCCTTCGCCACCCTGGCGCCGTCCCTGTTCCGCGAGGTCGACCGCATCGCCACCGCGGTCCTGATCCTCCTCGACTGGGACGAAGACCGCCGGCGCTTCGTCCAAGCCCTGGCCGACCACGGAGTGGCGCTCAAGGTGGCCGTGGTCCGCGACGGGCCCACCCGGCTGCCGCCCCACGTGCCCGTCGCGGGCGAGCCCATTGCCTGCTACACCCCCGCCGAGGTCGAGGCGGGGATCGAGGCCTGGTGACGCGGGCCGCCGCGGCGTCTGCCTCCGGCGCGCGCGCCGACGACCTGCCAAGTTACGCGCTCTTGGTCGCGGGAGCGCTGGCGCTCGGCTGGGCCGCCCGTGGTGAGGCCTGGCCGCTCCTGGCGCCGGTGTTGGGAGCGACCGCCCTGCACCCCTTGCTGGCGCGCTGGTGGGTATGGCGGCGGGTGCCGCAGCCCCGCCCCGGCTCCCCCGGCCCCCTGCTCCCGGCCGGAGTCATCGGCCTGGGCCTGTTCGCGCTTCCCTTCGCGGCCTTGACCCAGGCCTGGGAGATCACCGGCCGCAGCGGACTGGGCCTGAACTTCCCCTGGCACGCGAGCCTGTTCCTCCTCGCGCTGGCGGTGTGGAAACTCTACTCGCGCTGGGATCCGCGTCGCTTCGCCGTCGTCTTCGGCTGCAGCGCTGCGGCGCTGGCTACCTGCGGCGCCGACGTGCGGTCCGAGCGCTACCTGCCCCTGGTCGGCGTCTACGCGGCGGCCGCCCTCGTGGGCCTGCGCCTCCACCTCCCGCTCGAACGAACGGCCGCTGGCCGCTCCTGGGCGGCGCGCGCGGCGGCCGCGGCGGCCATGGCCCTCGTCGCCGCGGGAACCGCCCTGGGCACCGTGTTCGTCCGCGCGCGCATCGACCGGGCGCGAGAGATGGTCCGCCGCGCGCTCGGTCGAGCGGACCTGTTGCCGAACTCTCCGGGCGGCTTCTCCGACCGCGCGCGACTCGGCGACATCGAGCGTGCCCTGCAGCGCAGCGGCCGAACCGTCGCTCTGCGGGCAACGGCTTCCCGGGCGCCGGGCTACCTACGCGGGCGCGCGTTTGCGCGCTACGACGGTGGCGGCTGGCAGAGTCCCGCGCAGGGGACGCTCCCCGTGGGACGGGGCGCGCCGCCCGGCTGGTGCCGGTTGCCCGGTGCCCCCCCGCTGCCTCCCGCCCCAACGGCTGATCTGGTGGTGCACACCACGGCGCGCTACGCCGCGCACCTGTTCCTCCCCCTGAAGGCCGCCGCGGTCCAGACCCCCGACAAGGTGCTCGCGCTCCTCCCCGGGGGCACGGCAAAGGCCACCGGCTTCAGCAGCGAGAAAGGCTACGGTGTGCTCCTGGGCGCCTCGGCGCCCCGGGCCGACGCGGAGCGCACCGAATGGCTCGCCCTGCCCGAGGGCCCGCCCGAACTGCTCGCAGCCCTCGACGCGGTGGGCAAACGCATCGGGCTGCGCCCTGGCCTGCCGCCGCGCGCGCTCGCGCGCAAAATCGAGGCGTGGTTCGCGAGGCGCTACCGCTACCGGCTGGGCATTCGCTTCGAGCGCGGGCGCGACCCCTTGGCCCAGTTCCTGCTCGAAAAGCGGCACGGACACTGCGAGCTGTTCGCGTCGGCCGGAGTGCTGCTGCTTCGGCGCTACGGCGTGCGCGCCCGCTACGTCACCGGCTTCCTCTGCCACGAACGCAGTCCCCTCGACGCCACCCTGTGGATCGCGCGCAACGAGCACGCCCACGCCTGGGCCGAGGCCTACGACCCGCAAGCGGGCTGGATCCTCTGCGAGTTCACCCCCGGCGACGGCCTCCCCCCCAACGTGCCCGCGTCGCGGAGCGAGGCCCTCCTCGACGCCCTTGCGGGCTGGTGGGCCCGCCTGCGCGGCGCCTTCGCGCGCGAGGGCCTGGCCGGTTTGTTCGGCGCGCTGGGCGGGGTGTTGCGCGAATTGCTCGTGTGGTTGGTCTCCTCCTCGGCGCGGGTGGCTGCCTTCGTTGGCCTCCTCCTCCTTTACGGCCTCTACCGTCTGCGGCGCGGCCGGCGCGGCCGACGCCCCTGGCGCTGGGCCCCGCGCCCCCTGTCGGCCGAGCTCGTCGCCCTCAGAGAGCGCTACCTGGCGGTGGACCGCCGCCTCGCGCGCCACGGCCTGGCGCGCCGCCCCGGCGAAACCCTCCTCGAGCAAGCCGCCCGCGTCGAGGCCGCCCGCGACCTTCCGGAGCGTGAGGAAGTCCTGCGCGCCGTCCACGACCTCGCCGCGCGCCGCTACGCTCCCCCGACCTCCGGGCGCGCCCCCTGAAACCACGCCTTCCGCCCCGGGCCGCGCAGGCCCGAGCCCGCGCCGCTCGCCGGGCAGACGGCCCCCCAGAAAAGACTCCCCGCCGAAGCTGCGCCGCCCCCCCCGACTCGGCCGAACTTGCGTTTCGTCCACCGGAAGACATCGCCCCTGCGCCCCGTTTCCGTCGCTCGACGGTCTCAGGAGGCGAAGGGGAGAAGGGCCGAGGCCGACGGAAGTCTTGAATCCGCCGAGGAAGCGCGGCCGCCGCCGAGCGGACTTCGGTGTGCTTAGGAGAGCCCGGAAGGGAAGGAGAGGGTCTGGAGTGGCAGCCTTCGCGCTCGGAGATCGCCTGTTCGTCGCCCTGGCCAAGCGGGCGGGCTTCCCGTCCAAGGAGGCCTTGCAGCACTGCCGCGAGATCCAGCTCGAGTGGTTGGCTTCGTGCCCCTCGACCACACTGTTCACGGTCGCGCAGCTCGAAGGCATCATCGACGCTCGGCAGGCCCTGCAATTCGAACGCTGGGCCCGCTGGGTGGTGGCCAACTACCCGCACCTCAAGGCCACCCGCGAGCAATACGCTCCCCGGACGAAGGGGAAGGCCCCCGCGGCGAAGTCCGC
Organism: Planctomycetota bacterium; assembly: GCA_003695705.1. Lineage (GTDB taxonomy): Bacteria > Planctomycetota > J058 > J058 > J058 > J058. The sequence continues at coordinate 38,247 of RFHU01000405.1, read as the reverse complement.
GCCCCGCGTGGCGCCCCCGCGCGACCCAGAGGCTCTGGGAGAACGCGATCCCTTCGACGAACCCGCGCCGCCCTTCGAGGGCCTGCCGGCCCGAGGCGCACACAAGGGCCCTCCCCCCTCCGGCGCCGCGCCCGCCGCGCCCCTGCACGCCGAGCCGACTCCACGCAACGCGGCGGACGAGGACCCCTTCGCCCACAGCCTTCGGACCGACACGGCGCGCGGGCCCTCTCCCACGGCGGACGAGGACCCCTTCGCCCACAGCCTTCTGACCGACGCGGTCCGTCGCGGGCCGTCGGACGAGGACGACCCCTTGCTCGCGGCCATCGAGGCCGACGACGAAGCCGAGGACGAATTCACCGACGCGCTCCGCCTCCTCCCCGACGACGACGACACCGACCTGCGCACGCTCGAGGCGAGAAGGTCCTCCACCCCCGCCCTCGCCGCGCCTCCCGTCCTCGACGAAGGGGCCCTCGAGTTCCTCGACGAGGACGAGGTGACCTCCTTCCACGAGGTCGCCGCCGACCGCATCGACGTCGACCGCCTCGCGCGGTCGTCGCCAAGCAGGGGGAAGGGCGACCCCCTCGCCGCGCTCCTCGAAGAGTCCCTCTCCCCCCCGCCGTCCGCTACGCCCCTCCCCGAACCGCCGCCCCTCGGGCTCTCCGGCTCGCGGAGCGCCATTGCCTTCGACGCCACCACCTCGCGCGCGGGGCAGGACGCCCCGACGGAGGCCGATCCCTCCGAGGGGAGCGGCTCCTGGCGCGACGGCGACCCGCTGGAAGAATTCGCAGCCCAGCGACGGGCGCGGGCCAAGCGGCGTCGCCCCCGCAAGCGCCCCGGTCGCCGTGCCCTGCAGTCCTCGGGGGCGCAGGCCGCCCTGCGCCGTCCTCCCGGGGCCCGCTCGCGGACCTCGCGGACCTCGCGCCGTCCCCGTCGCTGAAGCAAACGCCCCTGGCGTGCGCCGGCTCGGCGGCGCGCTCTGGGCCGACGGGCGGATCTTCCCGCCGGACGTCCCGAAGCCTTGCGCCCGGGAAACGAGTGCGTCGGCGCGGCGGCCGTTCCCGGGGGGTGGCGCGGAATCCGCGCGGCCGGTCAACCCGCGCCGAGGCGAGCGAGGCCCCGCGCGAGCCCCGCCGCGTAATACGGGGCGAACAGGGCGCCGAAGTAGATCGCCCAGGCGAGGAGGTGGAGGGCCAAGAGGGAGGCGCCGCCCAGGGCGCAGCCCAGGCGCCCGGGCTTCTCCTTGCGCCGGCTCCAGGCGCGGGCCCCGAGGAACAGGAGCAGCGAGGCCAGCCCCAAGACCACCGCCCGGCCCAGCGCACGCTCCTGCAAGTCCCGGACGGCGGCCCGTTCGCGCTCCAGCAGCCGGATGGCCTCGGCGGAGACCGCCTCCCAGCGCTCCCGGGCCTGCTCCGGGGGCTCGGCCCGCGGCCGCCCCGGCGCGAGGCGCAGGTCCACGACCACCGCGTCGTGGTCGGAGAGGCGCGCGCGACCGCCGCCCGGAAGGGGATGCGGGTCGCTGAGGGCGTGTGGCCGCACGCCGAGGACGTCCACGCGCACGCGACCGCCGTCGCGAGCGAGCAGCCAGTCGATGCGCAGCGGAGCGCGAGGAGCGCGGAGGGCAGCGCCCGCGCAGAGGAGGCGAAAAGGGAGATCGCCGCGCTCGCTGTTGAGATCGCCGCAGAGAACCAGCGGAGGGCGCGCCGGGTCGTCGGGCCGCGCCGGCGGACGCGCGCCGTGGTCGCCGAGGAGGTCGATCACCTGCAAGGCCTGGGTCACCTGCAAGGCTTCGTACTCGCACGTTCCGTAGCGGGCGTGCCAGTGGGTGTCGGCGAGGAGGAGGGGACCGGCCGGCGTGTCCAGCCGGAGGAGGAGCGCCCCCTTGCGCGCGTAGAAGTCTCCGTGCCCGACGCGGTGGGGCTTTCCGGCGAGGTAGAACTCGACGAAGCGCGCGCCCTGCAGGGGGTAACGGGAGGCGACGAGCAGGCCGCTGCCGAGCAAGCCCTCGGAGACGTGCCGATGATGGACGAGGCCCGCGGCCGCAAGGTCGCGGGCGAGGCGTTCCCCGTCGGCCGGGACCCACACCTCCTGCAAGGCCACCACGTCCGGCTTCAAGGCGGCCAGCGCTGGCCCCAGCGCGGCCAATCGCTCCTCGCGCTGGCGCGAAATTCCCCACGGGAGTCCCCACACGTTGTGGCTCACCACCCGCAAGCGAAGCGGACGGGGTTCCTGGGCGCGGGCCGCCACGGGCGCCTCGGCGACGACGAGGACGACGAAGAGGAGGCAGGCGAGGGGTCGCAGGCCGCGCACCCGTCGACTCTACCCGACGGGGCCCCGGCAGAGTCCAATGGTCCACGTGACCGTGCCCCACGCCCCCGATCCCTGCGAGCCCACCGGACCCGTGCCCCCCGGCGTCCCCGGCTCCCGCGTGGTCTTGGGGTGCGCCCTCCTGTTTCTGGCAACGCTCGGCCTCTCCGTGGGCCTGGCCGTGGTCTTGCCCGCGCAGCACGCGCGCGCGGCGGCGCGTTTGCGGGCGGCGTGCGCCAACCGGCTGCGCGGCATCGCGCTCGCGGCGGCGCAGTACGCCGACGACCACGGTCTCTTCCCCCACGCGCGAGGACCCGACGAGCTCGACGGAGATCCGAGCACCGCGGACACCCCACGCGCCTTCCGGGCGCTGTTCCTTGGCGGCTACCTGAGCGACCCCGAGACCCTGGTGTGCCCGGCAGCCACTGCGCGTCCCCGCACGAGCGCCGAGGTGCGCGCCGCACAGCGCCGCTGGCTGACCGAGCCCGCCGGGAGCGCAGGGCCTTCGCCCACCCTCGAGGGCTGCGAGGCGATCTCCTACGGCTGGACACGGCGCGCGCTGGGCCGCAACGCTCCGCCGCGGACTCCTCTGGCGGCCGACAAGGCGGTGCTGGCACGCGGAGGCCCCGAGCCGCGCATGCGCGGCAACCATCCGGACGGCTGGAACCTGGCGCGCGTCGACGCTTCGGTGGAATGGCTCTCGCTGGACTCCGAGCCCTTCCCCGGCGCCTGGCTGTCGGCAACGAGCGATCCCGAGCGAGATGGATTCCTGAGCGTGGCGCCCCAGCGAGACCGCGACGCCCTGCGCTGAAGTCGGAGGGCGCCGAGGCGAGGTCGCGGTCGGCCGATCGCCTCCGTAGGATGCCCGCATCGTGTCGGTCCTCGTCGTCGTCTCCACCGCAGACGAAGCCGCCCCCCTGGTGCGCTGGGGGGCGCGCTTCGCTCGGGCCCTCAAGACCCATCTCGACGTCCTCCACCCCGCGCGGGGCACCAAGCCCAGCGAAGCGGTGGAGCTGCGCCTCGACGACGACGAGGACCAGCATCCGGTGCGCCGCGCGCTGCGTCGGGCCGTGGTGGAAGCCCACGGCCTCTTCAGCGACGAGCCGGAAGGGCCCGCCGGCGGCGAACCGGCCGCGGAGCGCCCCACGCCGGGCGGGCCCGCGGAACCCGCTGCGGTCGCCGACGCGCCCCCCCCGGCGCAGGAGGGGTCCGCAGGCCTCGGTCGGCCCACCGGGCGCCTTCGCTGCGCCGAGTGCCACGAGCCCTTCGCAGACGCCGCGACGCGTCGCTGCCCCGAATGCTTCGTGCGGGTGCACAGCGCCTGCTGGGAGCGCGCCGGAGGCTGTCCCACCCTGGGTTGCTCCCACCGCGCCGGCGAACATCCGCAGCCTCCCCTCGAGCGCTCCGAGTGGATCAGCCTGCGTTCCGTGAGCCATCCCAGCCGCTTCGCCGCCGTCCTCGCGGAGATCGAGGCCCGCGGAGCCACCTTGATCGTGGTCGGCAAGCACACCCGCAGCGCGGACGAACTCCCCGACCTCGGGCGGCAGATCCTGGCGCGCGCCGTGTCCTGCGACGTCCTGGTCCTCCGCGCTTCCGGCAACAGCGGCGTGCGCTGCGAACGCATCCTGGTCCCCGCGGCAGGCGGACCGCACGCCGCGGTCGCCTTGCGCTTGGCCGACGCCATGGCCCGCGACGAAGACGGCCTCGCTGTGCCCCTCTTCGTGGAGCCCGACGCCGACGACCCCGAGGTGGCCCGGGCCGTGGGCGAACGCCTGCTCTCCAGGGCCCTCGCCTCGGCCGGAGTGAGCCCGAGCCCTTGGCTTCGACCCGAGGTGGTCCTCGCCGACCGGCCCCTGCAGGGCATCGCCGACCGCGCCCGCGGCGGCGAGTTCGACCTGCTCCTCGTGGGGGCCTCGGACGAAGGCTTCGCGCGCCGCCTCCTCTTCGGGACCATCCCCGAGCGACTCCTGGCGGGCGAGCACGGCATGGCGGTGGCGGTCGTCCGCCGCCGGCGCCCGCTGGTCTCTCGCCTGCGGGAGGCCGTCGTCGAACGGGTGCGCCCCTACCTACCCAGCCTCGGGCGCGAGGACCGCATCGCCCTCTTCGAACGCCTGCAGACCGGTTCTCGCTTCGGAATCGACTTCTTCCTGCTCATCAGCCTCTCCACCGCAATCGCCTCGCTCGGGCTGATCCAGAATTCGGCGGCCGTGGTCATCGGCGCCATGCTGGTCGCTCCTCTGATGACGCCCATGATCGGAGCCGGCCTCGGGCTCGTGCAGGGGAACGCGGTCCTGGTCCGCCAAGCCGCGCGCTCGGTGCTCCTGGGCGTCCTCACCGCGCTGCTCATTGGCTTCGGAGTGGGCCTGGCCTTCGGCGGCGCCATCCCTGGGCGCGGGCTCACCGACGAACTCCTCGCGCGGGGTTCTCCAAACGTGCTCGACTTGCTGGTGGCCTTCCTCTCCGGCCTCGCGGCCGCCTACGCCCTGGCAAGGCCCGAGCTCTCGGGCGCGCTGCCCGGGGTGGCCATCGCCGCGGCCCTCGTGCCGCCCATCGCCACCGTGGGAATCAGCTTCGCACAGGGCGCCTACCGGAACGGAGAGGGTGCCGCGGCGCTCTTCGGCACCAACCTCGTCGCCATCGTCCTCGGCGCGGCCATCGTGTTCCGGGTCCTCGGCGTGCAGGCGCGGCGCGAGCAACGGGCGCGGGTGTGGGCCCAGCGGCTGCAGGTGGGGCTCTGGCTCACCGCCGCGGTCATCGCCGTCCCCCTGGCCTCGTCGCTGCTTGGCTCCCTCGCCGAGCGGCAGGCCGAGTTCGAGCTCACCCCGCGCCTGCGCCACGAGCTGCGCCATGCCATCGAAGAATTCCCCGGGGTGGCCCTGGTCGCACTGGCGAAGCTTCCCCCCACCAGCGACCGCCATCGCCTCGAAGTCGTCGTCGCCGCCCCGGTGGCCCCCCCGGAGGAACTGGCCAACCGCCTCGCCGCGCGCGCTCGCGAGCTCAGCGGCCTCCCCGTCGAGGTCAGCCTGGTCGGGCTGCGCTACGAATGGTCGGCGCGGGGCGCCCCGGCGCGGACGGCGCGCTGAGGCGCAGCCCCTTCGCTCCGTCAGGAGCCCCACCGGAAGCGGGTCGCTGCAGATACCAAGGAGGTCAACAGCCTCCCCGCTCCGCTCGCGTCCCGCTGGCTGGCACGCAGGGGAGCATGCCGTATAGTCCCAGGCCCATGAAGCGCCTCGGAGCCTGGTTCGGGAGCGTCCTCCTCGCGATCTCCTGGTTCGCCGTCGCGGGGGCTCAGGAACTGGAATCGCCCCAGAGCACCGTGCGCACCTTCCTCGAGGCGGCCGCGGCCGCTCAGTCCGGAGACGACGTGGCCATGGCCGAAGCCATGGCCTGCCTCGACCTAACGGGCATCTCCAGCATGCGCGAGGAGGTGGGACGCAAGCGCGTGCTGCAGCTCGCCGAGATCCTCGCGCGCACGGGCTTCGACCCGGACTCCCTCGACGAAGTCTCTTCGGCGCGCGACGGCGGCGTCCCCCCCGGTGAGCCCTACGTGCTCTACCAGGACCCCGGCGGCGTCGGGCAACTCGAACTGGTGCGCCTCGACGGCGAGTGGCGCTTCTCCGACTACACCGTTCAGATCGCCATCCCCGACCTGGCCCAAGCCCTCGAAGAGCGCGCACGCGGACCGAAGTACGCCAGCGCGGCCGAGTGGCTGCGTGCCCACGCCCCTGAGGTCCTCCGTCAGAAGGCCGTGCTCCTCGAATACTGGCAGTGGGTCGGCATTGCCCTCCTCGTCGTGCTGGGGCTCATCCTCGACCGCCTGGTCATCGCCGTGCTGACGGCCATCGTGGCCCTCATCCTGCGCACCCAGAAGATGGACGCGGACCGCGAACTCACCCGCCGCAGTCTGCGCCCCTTCGCCATGCTCGCCATGGCGCTCTTCTGGTGGGGCGGCCTCAACTGGCTCGGGCTCCCGCCCAAGGCCCTCTCGGTGGCCTCGGTCCTGGTCACCTTCGTGACCGCCGTCGCTGGCGTGTGGGGGGCCTACCGCCTGGTGGACGTGCTGTGCAATGCCTTGGAGCGGAAGGCCGCAAAGAGCGTCAGCAAGTTCGACGACCTGCTCGTCCCCCTGGTCCGCAAGTCGGCCAAGGTGTTCATCGTCGTCTTCGGGCTCGTGTTCGTGGCCGACTCGATGGGCTTCTCGGTCTCGGGAATGCTCACGGGCCTGGGACTGGGCGGCCTGGCCTTCGCCCTCGCCGCGCAGGACACGGTCAAGAATTTCTTCGGCTCGCTGACCGTGGTCCTCGACCGCCCCTTCGAAGTCGGCGACTGGGTGCTCATCGACGGCGTCGAAGGGAGCATCGAGGAAGTCGGCTTCCGCAGCACGCGGATCCGCACCTTCTACCAGTCGGTCATCACCATCCCCAACGCCAAGCTCCTCACGGCGGTCGTCGACAACATGGGCGCGCGGCGCTACCGGCGCTGGAAGACCACCCTCGGAGTCACCTACGACGCGACCCCCGAGCAACTCGAGGGCTTCTGCGAGGGGATCCGCGAGTTGATCCGCCAGCATCCCACCACCCGCAAGGACTACTTCCAGGTCTACGTGACCGGCTTCGGTGCCTCGGCCATCGAGATCCTCGTCTACACCTTTTTCGACACCCCCAACTGGGGGCGGGAACTGCAAGAGAAGCAACGCCTCATCTTGGACATCATGCGCCTGGCCGAGGACCTAGGCCTCTCCTTCGCGTTCCCCACCCAGACCGTGCACCTGGTGAACGACTCCCCGCCATCCGGCCCTGCGGACGGCGTGACGACCCGGACCCAGGCCGTGCGACCGATCGGCCGGGGCGACGGCAGCGGAGACGAGGGGGTCTCGGCCCGCGAGCGCGGTCGCGCTGCGGCGACCGCCTTGCTCTCCCGGCAACGGCTCCGCGAGCAGATGGAGGCCGAGGAGCGCGCAGCCGAGCGAGAAGCGGCCGCCGCGGCCGCGGCCGACCTTGCGACGCCCGATGCCGGGAGCACGAGCTCAGCGCAGGACGAGCGGATCTTGCGCCAGCTCGCCGGGAAGAACTGGCCCACCCGAGGGGAAGTCGGCGAGGGCGACGCGGGCGAGGGCGGCGAAGGCTGACGGCCCTTGCCATACTCGTCGCGTGCGGTGCCACGACGGCGATGCGGCCCTGGCGCAGATCCTACGACGCGACGGGCTCCTCTCCGAGGAGCGCCTCCGGCAGAGCCTCGCGGAGGTCGGACGTCGCCGCCGGCAGGGGCTTTCGGCGACCTTGGCGTCGGTCTTGCGTACCGCGGAGGCGCTGCCCGAAGAGCAGCTCGGCCGCGCCGAGGCCGAAGCCCGTGCCGCGTGCTCGATGCCCGCAGCAGCGCCCCGGACCGCGCGCCCGAGCGCGCGCACCCCGACCTGGGTCGAGAGCGAGTCCGCGGCCGGCGGTGCCGCGGGAGGGGAAGTCACCGCCCAGCTCGCCCTCACGGGCGGGCAGCTGCGACCGGGGCAGCGGCTGGGACCCTACACGGTGCGGCGGGTCATCGGCCGAGGCGGCATGGGCACCGTCTACGAGGTCACGACCTCGGGCGGGGCACGCTTCGCTCTCAAGACCCTGGCCCTTGCGGACGCGGCCCTGGACGACGAACTGCTGCACCGCTTCCGCCGCGAAGGAGAATACCTCGCTCGCCTCGACCACCCGCACGTGGTTCGGGTGCACTCGGCCCGCTTCGACGGCCCGGTCCCCTACCTCGTGCAGGACCTGCTGCCCGGGCCGTCGCTGGAAGAACGACTGCGGAAGGGGCCGCTCCCGGTGGACACGGCGGCACGGCTCGCCTGCGCCCTCGGCTCCGCAGTGGCCCACGCCCACGAGCACGGCGTGCTGCACCGCGACCTCAAGCCGGAGAATGTGCTCTTCGACGACCGCGGCGAGCCTCGCCTGGTGGACTTCGGGCTCGGTCTCGCGCTCGGCAGCGAGCGCGAGCGCTTGAGCCGGACCGGGGCCGTGCTGGGGACGCCCGGCTACCTGTCCCCCGAGCAGGCCTTGGGACTCAAGGCGGTCGACGAACGAGCCGACGTCTACGGGCTCGGAGCCCTCCTCTTCGCCGCCCTCGCTGGCCGCCCGCCCTTCGCAGGCCGCGGGGCCTTGGCCACCCTCGAGGCCGTCGTGAACGCGCCGCCCCCCGACCCGTGCGCCCTCCGGCCCGAGGTCCCCCCCGCCCTCGGCGCGGTGGTGCTGCGAGCCCTGGCCAAGGATCCGTCCGAACGCCTTCCGAGCGCGCGGGCCTTCGTCGACGCGGTGCGCTGCGCGGCCCAATCCGGGGCGCACCGGCCGGTGCGGAGGGTGCGCCGACCCGAATTCCTCTTCGGCGGACTGGCCCTCTCCGGACTCGTCGCCGGCGGCCTCGCCTTCGCCCTCGGCCGAGGGCCGAAGGCCCCCGCTCCGACGCGGCCGGCGCCCGGGACCGAAGCGGCGCAGCCCCTCCCGAAGCGAGAACCGCCACCTCCGGAGAGGGGTTCCGGAACCTCCCGGGGCGATGCCTCCCCCGCGCAAGGCGCCGGTTGGGCCCTGGCACCGGGGGACTCCTGGCGAGGGCGCTTTTGGCGAACCACCGACTACCAGCCGCCCGGAGACGCGCCGCCGCAGCGCCGTGGCGCCTGGAAGTCCGACCACCGCTTCGTCGTGCTCGAGCTGCGCCCGGACGGCGCGCGCCTCGAGGCAACCATCGAGCGGCTGATGGTCGACTTCGCCTTCGGCCTGGCGAGGGTCGGACCCCGGCTCCGCTACGACGGCTGGCACCCCGACGCCCCCGATCAACTCAGCGCCCTCGGCGGCATTCAAGGCCAAGCCGTCGAACTCCTCCTCGACCCCCGCCGCGGGGCCGTACTCTCTTGCCGGGGGGTGGAGCGGCTCCGCGACGAGCGGGTCCTCCCGGCGCTCCCCCCAGAGCGGGTTGGAGGTGGACAGACCGCCAAGCTGGTTGCGCAAGGCTTCACGGACGAGGCGTTGCGGCGCGACCTGGACTTCGTCCTCCACTGCGTGCCCCCCGCAGGCGCGCGCCCCGGCTCGCGCTGGACGGAGACCCTGCGCACGCCCTTCCTCGGCCTCGACCTCCCCGTCGAGCTCCGCTTCGAACTCCGTCGGGGCCGGGTCCTGGTCGAGGGAGCGGCCGCCCGCCCGCTGCCTCCCTGGGCGCGGCGCTACGAGCTCCAGGGCTCGGCCCGGCTGGAGGAGGGACGCCCCGTGCGGGTCCGCTACCAGGAGCGGGCCTGGCTTCCGCGCCTCGGAGGCTCGCTCGTCGGCGAAGTCGGCTACGAAGAACTGGAGGCGCGCGGGCACTGAGGCCGCGGGGCGGTGCCCGCAGGCGAGACCGGAAACCAGCTCAGCAACGACCGGGACGGTTCAGCGTGCAGAGAACAGAACCGGCGAGCCAACGCGAGGGTCGGCAAAAGCAAGGGGGAATCAGGCGGGAGGGCGCGCGATGGCCGCGAAGGCGCTCGCAAGCTCCTCGATCCGAGCGCGGGCGCGCTCCTTGCCCGCAGCGTAGGGCTCTTCGCCGAGTTCGAGGCGGACGTCGAAGTAGAACTTGATCTTGGGCTCGGTGCCGCTCGGACGCGCAATGATCCGGTCGCCTCCCTCGAGGTGGAAGCCGAGTACGTTGCTGCGCGGCAAGCCTCCGACGCCGGCAAGGTAGTCGCGGACCTCGATGACGCGGGCGCCCGCGATGGTCGCGGGGGGTCGGGCACGCAGGCCGTCCATGATGGCGCCCATCGCGCGCAGACCCTCGGTGCCCGGGTAGACCGTGCTCCGCTGGGCGCTGGCGTAGAGGCCGTACTCGCGGGCAATGTCCTCGAGGGCGTCGAGGAGGGTGCGCCCTTCGGCGGCAAGGTGCGCGGCGAGCTCGGCCACGGCGAGCGCCGCTCCGACGCCGTCCTTGTCCCGCACGGTGGGGCCCACCGTGTAGCCGAGGGCTTCCTCGTAGCCGAACACGAAGCGGGCCCCCGCGGCGCGCTCCTGCTCGATGGCCAGGTTGGCAATCCACTTGAAGCCGGTGAGCGTCTCTTCGTAGCGAACCCCGAGCGAGCGTGCGATGGCTCCGAGTTGGGGCGAGGACACGATGGTCGTCGCCACGAGCCGGTCGGCTCCGCCAGGGAAGGCGCCGCGGGTAAGCAGGGCGTGGCCGAGGAGGACGCCCAACTCGTTGCCCGTGAGCACCACGTAGTCGCCTGGGCCGCGGCGCACGGCGACGGCCAAGCGATCCGCGTCGGGGTCGTTGGCGAGGAGGAGGGCTGCATCTCGCTCGCGGGCGAGGGCCAGGCCCAGGTCGAGGGCGCCCGGCTCCTCCGGGTTGGGGAAGCGCACCGTGGGGAAGTCGCCGTCGGGGTCGCGCTGCTCGGCTACGGTGGCCAAGTCGGAAAAGCCCGCGCCTTCGAGGATCCGGCGCACGAGCCGCTCCCCGACGCCGTGCAGGGGAGTGTAGACCAGGGGGAGGTCGCGGCGCCCGCCCGGCCCGAAGGTCGCGCAGGCACTCACCGCCTCGAGGTAGCGTCGCTCGAGTTCCTCGCCGTGCTCCACGAGGCGACCTGCGCCCCGAGCCGCGTCGGCCTCTGCCCGCTCGATGGCGTCGGCGGGAGGAGCGGCGTCGATGGCAGCGGCGATGGCTTCGTCGAGGGGCGGCACGATCTGAGCGCCGTTGGCTGCGTAGACCTTGTAGCCGTTGTACTCGGGCGGATTGTGGCTGGCCGTGATCATGACCCCCGCCGCGGCGCCGAGTTCGGTGACGGCGAAGGCGAGGAGCGGTGTGGGGCAGGGACTGGGAACGAGGTGGGCGGGAACCCCCTGGGCCGCGAGGACACCGACCGCGTCCTCGGCGAATTCGCGGCTCATGCGGCGGCCGTCGTAGCCCACCGCCACGCCCCTTCTCCGGGCGCGCTCGGGGTCTCGGGCGAGGAGGGTTTGGGCGAGCCCGTAGGTCGTCCGGAGAACCACCGCGCGGTTCATGCGGGCGATGCCGGCGCCGAGCAGCCCCCGCAGGCCGGCGGTCCCAAAGCGCAGCGGGCCCGCGAAGCGCTCGGCGAGTTCCGCCTGCGCCTCGTCGCCGCGGGCGAGGAGGTCCTCGAGCTCGCTGCGGGTGGCGGGGTCGGGGTCGTGGCGCAGCCACTCGTGGGCGCGGGCGCGCAGTTCTGCGGGGGTCATGTTCGCACCTGCCGGTGGGGAAGGGCTCAGTGGGTCGAGAGCGCACGCCGCGCGACGGGTGGCCCGCGGCGGGTCGAGATCTTGCCATCTCGGACCAGTCCGCGCCCGCCGGAGGAGGTCTTCGACGAACGGAGGGCGCGGGGCCGATCCTCCCGAGGGCGGACGAGCCCGCCGACGCCGCAACTCCCTGGAGGAAGCAGCGACGTCCTCAGGACTGCTCGAGGAACTCCTCCAGGATGATCTCGGAGAAGCTGCGAGCGAGCCGAGGCGTCCCCGCGCGCGGCTCCGTCTCGAGGAGGAGGCAGGAACCAATCGAAACGCGCAGCAGGGCCCGCACCGCCTCCTCGGCTTCGCGTCCGTCGCTGGTCGCAGCGTAGAGGGGTCGACCGTCGCGAAAGCCAATTTGTCCCTTGAGGCTCTCTCCAACGACACGCACGAGACCGCTCAGGCGGTCCTCCTCGATGTGCTGGAGGATCTCGCTGAGAGGCTGCTCGGAGAGGGAGCTGACGATGCCCTCGGCCGGGTCGCCCTCTCGCCGCAGGAGGCTGGCGCCGGGCAAGAAGCCCGAGCTGCCGCTGCTCTGCGGGCGGTCGGCGCTCAGTCGGTAGCTGCTGACCCGCAGTACCTGCCCGAGGACGACGCGGGTCCAGCTCCCCGGCAACTTCCCGCCGGCGAAGAACGTCCCGTTGGCGCTGCCGAGGTCGCGGGCGTAGATGCCGTCCGGTCGTCGCTCGAACTCGAGATGCCGCCGCGACACCTGCTTGCCTTGCAGGACCAGTTGCGCGTGCTTGGGGCTGCGCCCGACGACCACTCGCTGACCCACCGCGAGGGGCAGAGGGTCCTGCGTGTCGCAGAAGAGGAGCACCTCGCCGTCGAGGGGAAGGCGATCTCCTGGGCCTCCCGGACACGGCACCTCCTCCCCGGAAGCGGAGCTGGACGCCGGACCGTCGATGACGTCGGTCTTCGCGGGTTCGGCGGCCGGCCCCGCCGCGCGGAGGAGGGGTGCGAGCACCTCGCGAAAGGAAGGAGCGAGGTGGAACACGTAGCAGCTGTTGAGGCCGAATCGGATGCTGGCCCCGTCGACGAGTTCCTCCGGAACGCCCGGCTCGAGGCGGCGACCGTCGAGGGTGGTGTGATTCGTCGAACCGCGGTCGACGATGCGCCAGGGAGCGCCCGGCGCCGCGGGGGGAAGGAGATCGGCGTGGCGGGTGGAGACGAGCGGGTCCTTGATGCGGATGTGGCAGCGCGCGCCTCGGCCAACGACGACGCCTTCTTCGCCGCTCCGGCGGACCATGTAGACCGGCCGTCCGCGCTCTGCTGCGTTGGGGTCGGCAACCGCAAGGAGGAAGGGGTGCGCGAAGCGGCGCAAGAACTCTTCTTCGCTGAGGCCGCCGAAGCAATCGAGGAACTCGGAGAGGAGCAAGGAACCATCCCGGCGCCGGAGCGCCCGCCGACCTACGAACCAAACTAGGGCCTGGCAATGCGAGCGGCAAGCCGAGAAGACCTTTCCCTTCTCGCAATCGACCGGGCCTTCGCTTCCTTCCCGGCCTGCCTCTCACCGCCTCCGCGCGGCGGAGCGCCCACGTCAGCCGCCGTGGGCGACGGCGCGACCGGGTCCCCGGCCGTAGTGTTCGGCGAGCAGAGCGGTGAGCTCGTCCATGCTCAGGCTGGGCTCGTAGCGCAGGTCGCGTCGCGCCGCGGCAATGGAGAAGGTGTGCGTGGTGGCGAGCTGCAGGGCGACGAAGCGCGTCATGGGAGGCTCGCCGGAGAGTCGCAGCCAGCGCCAGGTGGCCTCGAGCGCACCCCCAAGGCGCATGGCCCCCCGAAGGGAAATGCGGCGGGTGACCGGTGGGAGGCCGACCGCCTCCAGCAACCCGTTGATCCAGGGCCAGAGGGCGACAGGTTCGCCTTGGGTGATGAAGTACGCGCGACCGGCCGCTGGACCGCCCGGGTCGAGGCAAGCCGCCGCCAGTCGATGGGCGCGCGCCGCGTCCTCCACGTAGGTGAAGTCGACGAGGTTCGTCCCCGCCCCGACGATGCGCAGGCGGCCGGCGCGGGCGCGCGCGAAGACGCGCGGGAGAAGGTGCGGGTCTCCGGGGCCGAGGATGAGGTGCGGACGGAGAGCGCAGGTGGCGAGCTTCCGGTCGTTGGCTGCGAGCACGTCGCGCTCGGCCAAGGCCTTGGTGCGGGGGTAGTCGGCGAGGGTACGCTCGGGATAAGGGGTCGACTCGTCCGCGTCGATCAGATCGTGGGGGGTCGGGGGCGCGACGACGCTGGGCGAGCTGGTGAACACGAGCTTGGGAACGCCGCCCGCACGACAGGCGGCGATGACGTTGCGCGTGCCGATGACGTTGGTGGCCTCGTAGCGAGCGGGGTCGCCCCAGGCGCCGGCGAGGGCGGCCACGTGGTAGACCACCTCGCGTCCTGCACAGGCCGCGCGCACGGCCTTGGCGTCGGCCAGGTCGCCCTGCAAGGACTCGACCCCACGCTCCTCGAGGTCGGGAAAACGGCGGCGACTGAAGACGGCCACCTCGTCGCCGGCGGCGAGGAGCTGCAGGCAGAGGGCACGCCCCAGGAAACCTCCGCCGCCGGTGACCAACGCCCGGGCCATGGGCTCAGCCCTGCCGCGCAGCCCAGGCGGCCAGCTCTCCGCGACGGATCTTGGCGTTGTGTCGCAGGTCGACGGGGAACGCGCGGTGGAAGAAGAAGCGCTCGATCTCTGCGGTGTGGGGAAAGCGCGCCCCAAGGGCACGCAATTCCTCGCAGAACGCGGCGCGCGCCGCGCGGGAAACGGGGAACGCGCCCTCCTCGGGCTGCACGACCACCGCGGGCCGTTGCGCGGGGCGGTCGCCGAGCCCGATGAGGGCGGAGCGGAAGACGCGGGGATGCTCGTCGAAGATGGCCTCCACCGCGACCGGGTAGAGGGTCTCGCTGCCCGTCACGACGCGATGCGCCTTGCGGCCGAAGAACCACAAGCGCCCGTCCTCGTCCAAGCAGCCCACGTCGCCCATGCGGTGCCACACGCGCCCCTTCCCGTCGCGGAGCTTCGCCGTGGCGGTCGCCTCGGGCAACTCGCAGTAGGCCTTGGTGACCGTGGGACCGTGCACCACCACCTCGCCGCGCTCGCCGGGGGGGAGCAGGCGGGCGTCGTCGAAAGAAGCCAACGGACCGTCGTCGACCGCGATGATGCGTACTTCCACTTCGGGGAGGGGCTGGCCCACGCAAATGCCTTCGCCGCGCCGGGTGCGCGCGAAGGAGTCGGCCAGATCACGGCCGGTGATGGAAGCCACGGGCAGGGCCTCCGTGGCCCCGTAGGGGGTGTGCGTGTCGGCGCCCGGAGCCAGGACGTCGGCAAGGAGGGCCTCGTGCAACCAGGGAGGAACGGGAGCGCCGGCCATCAGCACACGCCGCAGCGAGGGGAGCTGCAGGCCGCGCGCTTGGCAATGGCGAACCACCCGCCGCCAGATGGCCGGGGAACCGAAGGAATAGGTCACCCCGTGGTCCTGGACGAATTCCACCCAGCGAGCCGGGTCGAGGGCTGCGGGCCGCGTGGGGTCCATGTCGGGGAAGACCGTGGTCGCGCCGAGGGCCACACTGAACAGCGCAAAGATGGGGAGGCCCGGCAGATCGACCTCGCCCGGCTCGATGCCGTAGACCGCTCGGAGTTGGCGAACCTGAGCGTCGAACATGCCGTGCTCGTAGACCACCCCCTTGGCCGGCCCGGTGCTCCCGCTGGTGAACAGGACGGCCGCGGTGTCGTCGGCACGGGTCGGGGCGAGGGGAAAGGGAGTCGGCGGACAGGCAGCGGCGAGCGCGTCGAGATCGATGGCGCCCAGCCCGGGACCGCCGCCGACCAAGAACCGACCCCGCACGGTGCGCAGGGCCCGGCGACCGAAGAGGGTCAAGGCGAGGTGCGCTCGGGAGACGCCGATGAACCAGCGCGGCGCGATGCGCTCGACGCAACGGGCGAGGGGGCCGAGGCCCATGCCGGGATCGATGAACACGGCCACCGCCCCGATCTTGAACACCGCGTAGATGGAGGCGATGAGCTCGAAGCCAGGACGGACGAGGATGAGCACCCGGTCTCCCGGCTCGACGCCCGTCGAGCGCAAGGCGTGGGCCGTGCGGTCGGTGAGCGCATCGAGCTGGGCAAAGGTCAGCTGCGCGTAGGCCGTGCGTCCGTCGCGTCCGCGGCCTCGCGCGACGACGAGGGCGCGCTGGTGGGGGCGCTCGTCGGCCTGGCGCGGGAGGTGATGGGCGATGTTCAGGCGAGCCGAGGAGGCGGCGCTGGGCGCCAGGGTCTCGGTCACCGATCTGCCGACCCCGCGAGGGCCTCGGTCCGCTGGAGGAAGGCGCGCAGAGCGGCCTCTACGCGCTCGCCGGCGTCCTCGAGAACGTAGTGGCCCGCGTCGGCGAAGCGATGCACCTCGGCCTCGGGGAAGCGCCTGCGCCACTCCGCGAGGAAGCGGTCGTCGAAGCAGAAGTCGCGCCCTCCCCAGCAGATGAGCATGGGGTGCTCGCGGAGGCCCGCGAGGCCCTCCTCGATCTCGACCAAGGTCTTCCAGGAGGGGATCCCCGGGTGCATGGGGATGTCTTGGACGAAGCGCAGGTGGCCCACCCGATGGGCCCACGAGTCGTAGGGGCCAAGGTAGCCGCGGCGCACCTCCTCGGGGAGGCGGGTCGTCGCGGCACGCACCAGGGCGGCGCGCGCGAAGGCGTTGAGCCCGCGGATGCAGAGAGCGCCAAAGCCCGGCAGGCGACACAGGTCGATGCTGAAGGGGATGCGCTGCGAACGAAAGGCTGCGGTGTTGAGGACGACGATGCGCCGCACGCGCTCGGGGTTGCGCACGGCCCAGCCCATGCCGATGGCACCGCCCCAATCGTGGACGACGAGGGTGACGTCGCGCAGGACGAGTCGGTCGGTGACCTCCTGCACGTTCTCGATGTGCTGGGCAAGGGTGTAGGGATAGCGCTGGGGCTTGTCCGAGAGGCCGGCACCCATGTGGTCGGGGACGACGCAGCGGAAGTCTCCCGCGAAGGCCTTGACCAGGTTGCGGTAGTAGAAGGACCAAGTGGGGTTCCCGTGCAGCATGAGCATGGGGGGCGCGTCGGGCGGCCCCACGTCCAACGCGCTCAGCTCGTGGCCGCTGCGCATGCGAAAGCGGAGCGGCGTCCAGGGATAGAGTTCTCCCAGGCACGCGGGGTCGAAACTCACGCCCACTCCACGCCGAGCATCATGCAATTGAGGCCGCTGCCGATGCCGAGCAAGGCCAGGCGGTCTCCGGCGCGAAGGCGCCCGTCACGCTCGGCGAGGGCCAGTCCCAAAGGCAGCGAGACCGAGCCGATGTTCCCCAGGAACTCGAGGGTCGGCTGGTCTCGCTCGAGGTCGAGCCCCAGCGAAGAGAAGAGGGTCCGCCGGTAGCCGGCCCCTACCTGGTGGCAGAAGAACGCGTCCGGAGTCGTCTCGTCCCAACCCAATTCCCGCTTGAAGGCGACCCAGGTCTCGTTGGCCAGGGCGCAACCGTGCTCGAGGACCTTCTCGGAGCGGGTCTCCATGAGCGGGTGGGCGCCGCCGGCGAAGCCCTGATCGGGAGCACTCCGGCAAAGCGCGTTGTGCTCGGTGGCTTGGCGGAAAGCGCCGCCCAGGAGGCGCGGGCGCGGCGCGGTCGCGTCTCGCCGGGCAAGAAGCGCCGCGACCGATCCGGAGCCGATGGTCAGGGAAGCGAAGGCCGGCTTGATGCTCTTGCGCGAGATGCCGTTGCTGGCCTTGGCGTTGAGGTCCGCAATGGTCGCGTCGACCAGGCCCTCTCCCGCCTCGGTGGCGACGACCACCCCGGCTTCGATCTGGCCGAGTTCGATCATGTTGGCCACGGTGACCAGCCCATCGAGGAAGCCGAGGCAGGCGTTGGAGATGTCGAAGACCAAGGCGGCGGCCGGGAGGTCGAGCGCCCCGGCCACGACGCTGGCCGTGGCCGGCTCGAGGAAATCCCGGGAAACGGAGGTGTGGACCAAGGCGCCGATCCGCTCCCGGGGGAAGCCGGCGCGTTCGATGGCCTCGCCGGCCGTGCGAATGCTGACGCTGCTCGGCGTCGTCCCCTCCTCCCAGAAGCGCCGCTCGCGGACGCCGCTGATGAGTTCGAGGCGCCCGGGCGGCAGGTCGAGCTTCTGGTAGAGCGGCGCCAAGGCGTCCTCGATGGCCAGCGAGGTGACCACCCGCGGCGGCAACTCGTAGCCGAAGCCGGCCAGACAAACGCTCTCGTAGCGCATCCTTGGTCTTCCCCCTGCGAAAGCGCGGGAGTCTAGCACGAGCGCTCGTCCGAGCAGACGGTTTTTGTTGGGGGTTCGGGGCATCCGGTTCCAGACGGTCCGGCTCCAGGAGCGCTGGCTCGGGCCCCCGGAGTCCGAGGAGCCCGGCGAAGACGAAGCCGCAAGGTCACCGCGTGTCCAAAGTCCGTCACGGAGGGGTCTCGGGCGGGTCGGCCGCCGTCCAAAGGAGAGATCAGACTCGCCACCGCGGCCTGCGTTTGCGATAGTGCGCTCCCCCATCCGGTTGAGGGGGGCTGGTTTATGCAGGACCCACGGCAGCGCATCGTCATCACGGGAATCGGCCTGACGGCCCCGAACGGCGACTCCCTCGCCGAATTTCGCGGCGCCCTCCTCGAGGGCCGTTCGGGAGTTCAGCCCTACGAGATCCGCTACGTAGGGCCCACCCTCGCCGGCATCTGCCGCTTCGAGGCAACCCGCTATCAGAAGCGCAAGGAGTTGCGCAAGGGGACCCGGGCGGGCTCGGTCTCCATCTACTGCTGCCAGGAGGCCGTGCGCGCCGCCGACCTCGACCTCGAGCAGGTCGACCGCCGGCGGATCGGCGTGTTCCTGGGCATCACCGAGCACGGCAACGTGGAGACCGAGAACGAGGTCTACTCCCTCGGCCAGTACAACAACGAGGTGAAGTACTGGTCCCACCATCACAACCCCCGGACCGTGGCGAACAACCCCGCCGGAGAAGTCACCATCAACATGGGGCTCCCGGGTCCGCACTACACGATTGGCGCCGCCTGCGCGGCCGGAAACGCCGGCTTGATCCAGGGCGTGCAGATGCTCCGCCTCGGCGAAGTCGACGTCGCCCTCGCCGGCGGAGTCTCCGAAGCGATTCACACCTTCGGCATCTTCGCCAGCTTCAAGGCGCAAGGGGCCCTCGCCGAGCACGAGGACCCCGCCAAGGCCTCCCGCCCCTTCGACATGGCCCGGAACGGGATCGTGGTCTCCGAGGGGGGCGCCGTCTACGTGCTGGAGACTCTCGAGCAGGCCCGGCGCCGCGACGCGCCCATCCTCGGCGAAATCGTGGGCTACGCCATGAACTCCGACGCCACCGACGCCGTGCTCCCCAATTCGGAGCGCCAGGCGGAGTGCATGCGGCTCGCCCTCGAGCGGGCGCGCCTCGAGCCCGGGGACGTGGACATCGTCAGCACCCACGCCACCGCGACCCGCCAGGGCGACATCAAGGAGTGCGCCGCGGTCCGCGCCGTGTTCGGCAACGCGGAAGGGGTCTACGTCAACAACACCAAGAGCTACATCGGCCACTGCATGGGCGCCGCAGGCGCGCTGGAGTTGGCCGGGAACCTGCCCTCCTTCGAGGACAAGGTCGTTCATCCCACCATCAACGTCGACGAGCTCGACCCCGAGTGCGCGCTCCCCGGACTCGTGATCGGCGAGCCCCGGGAAGTCCCGCAGGTGGACGTCATCTTGAACAACAGCTTCGGGATGCTCGGGATCAACTCGGCGGTGGTCGTCCGCCGCTTCGTCGCCTAACCGCTTCCTTCAGAGGTGTAATCGTGTCGACTTCCACTTCCGTCGCGGCCGTCGTTCTCGACATCATCGCCACCATCGCCCCCGACGAAGACCTCGATGACGTCAAGCCCGACGTCCGGCTGCGGGACCAGCTCGACCTCGACAGCATGGACTTCCTCGACATTGTCATGGAGCTTCGCAAGCGCTACGGCATCGAGGTCCCCGAGGAGGCCTACCCCAAGCTCGCCACCCTCGACAGCTGCACCGAGTACCTCGGCCCGCTCCTCGAAGGCAAGCTCTAGCCCCTCGCCCGCGGGCAGGCCGCGCGGCCCGCGCCTGGTCGAGGCCCTCCGCCCGTCGCCGCGGGCGGAGGCGGTCTCGGGGGCGTTTCGTCCGCAGACCTTTGGGTCCGGGGACCCGGCCAGGAACCCCAGAGCCGCCGGTTCTGCAGAGGCTCCGCCTCGCTCCCAGCGGGGGCGGCGCGTCTCGCTCCGGCGGCCCCGTTCCGCAACGCAGGCGGCCGCGCGGGCGCAAAACAGCATGGACTACGACGTCATCATCATCGGCGCCGGCATGGCGGGCCTCGCCGCGGGCATCCGCCTGGCCATGTACGACCGGAGGGTACTCCTCCTCGAGCGGCACTACGCGCCGGGCGGACTGAATTCGTACTACCACCGCCACGGGCGCCCCTTCGACGTCGGCCTCCACGCAATGACCAACTACGTCCCGCGAGGGACCCGGCGAGCGCCGCTGACCAAGCTGCTCCGCCAGCTGCGCATCCCCTACGAGGCCTTTCGGCTCTGCCCGCAGATCGGCTCGGAGATCCGCTTCCCGGGCGTGACCCTCCGCTTCGCGAACGACTTCGAGGACTTCCGACAGAGCGTCCACGAGACCTTCCCCTCCCAACGGGAAGGCTTCGACCGGCTCGTGGAGCGCATCGAGGAACACGACGAGCTCTCTCTCGACGCTCGCCCCATCCCCTCCCGGCCGGTGCTGGAGGAGTTCATCTCCGACCCCCTCCTCATCGACATGCTCTATTGTCCGCTGATGTACTACGGCTCGCCCGAAGAGAACGAAATGGAGTTCGGGCAGTTCTGCATCATGTTCAAGAGCATCTTCAAGGAGGGCTTCGCCCGCCCCGAGGGGGGAGTACGCACCGTGATCGACGCGCTCCTCGCTCGCTTCCGAGAGGAAGGCGGCGAACTGCGTCTCCGCAGCGGCGTGCGCAGGATCCTGACCCGCAAGGGACGCGCCGTAGGCGTCGAACTCCAGAAGGCGCGGGGGGTCACCAAGCTGGGGCGCCGCCGCGCCGAGGTCCTGGCGATGGCCGACGAACCTGGCGAGGTCATCGAGGCTCCCGTCGTCCTCTCCACGGCGGGCTACCCCGAGACGCTCGCCCTGATCGACGACCGAACCGCGCGGTCCGAGGAGGCGCCGCCCGGACGAATGAGCTTCGTCGAGTCGATCATGGTCCTCGATGCGGAGCCCCGGCAACTCGGCATCGAGCAGACCATCGTCTTCTACAACGACTCGGACCGCTTCGACTACCGCCGCTCGGACGACGACTGCGACCTGCGCTCCGGGGTCATCTGCTGCCCCAACAACTACGCCCACGCAAAGCCACTGCCCGAGGGGCTCCTGCGGGTAACGTCCATCGCCAACTACGACCGCTGGGCTGCGCTGGAGAAGCCGGAGCCCTACGCGAGCGCCAAGCGGCGCTGGCTGGAGCGACAGCAGGAGAAGGTCGCCTCGGTCCTCGGCGGGGACTTCCGCGCCCACGTCGTCGCGGACGACGTCTTCACCCCCACCACCATCCACCACTTCACCGACCGGATCCACGGCGCGGTCTACGGCTCGCCGCGGAAGGTCCGCAGCGGACGCACACCCGTCGCGGGCCTCTACGTGTGCGGGACGGACCAAGGTTTCCTGGGGATCGTGGGAGCCATGCTCTCTGGGATCTCCATCGCCAACGCTCGAGTCCTCATGGCCGGGAGCTGACCATGGCACCACGCGACCACCTCAAGGGCGTCCAGCCCGCCTACGACGTCATCGTCATCGGCTCGGGCCTCGCCGGGCTGACCGCCGCCAACCGTCTGGGCCGCGCGGGACACTCGGTGCTCCTCTGCGAGCATCACTACCAACTCGGTGGTCTGGCGACCTTCTTCCGCCGCCGCGGGCGGAGGATCTTCGACATCTCGCTGCACGGCTTCCCTTACGGAATGAAGAAAGCCTGCCGCAAGTACTGGAGCAAGGAAATCGCCGACGACATCGTCCGCGTCCACGGCATCCGCTTCGAAAACCCCCAGTACCAGATCACCACCGAGTTCGACCGGCAGGATTTCACCCGCCTGATGGTCGAGGAGTTCCGCATCGCCCCGGAGAAGGTGGAGGGCTTCTTCGAGGAAGTCCGCGGAATGGACTTCTACGACCGGAGCGACATGACCACCGCAGAGCTGTTCGAGAAGTGGTTCCCCGGACGCAACGACGTGGTGCGCTTCCTCATGGAGCCCATCACCTACGCCAACGGCTCGACTCCCGAGGATCCCGCGATCAGCTACGGCATCGTGTTCAGCAACTTCATGTCGAAGGGCTGTTACATCTACCAAGGCGGAACCGACAAGCTCCTGCGGCTAATGCGGGCGGAGCTGGAGAAGAACGGCGTAGACATCCGCATCCTCGCCGACGTTCAGCAGGTCATCGTCGAAGGAGGCCTCTGCCGCGGCGTGGTCGTCAACGGCAAGGAGATCCGCGCCAAGGCCGTCGTGTCGAACGCAAACCTGCTGCAGACCATCCACGGGCTCGTGGGCGACGAGAACTTCAGCCCCGAGTTCATCGCCAAGGTCGACAAGGTACGCCTCAACAACTCCTCGACGCAGGTCTACCTAGGGCTCGCCGACGGGGCCACCATCCCCAACATCGGGGACCTCCTGTTCACCTCCACGCACCCGGTCTACGACTACCAGGCCCTCCTCGCGCATCCGCCCACGTCGCGGACCTTCTCGGTCTACTACCCGTCCATCCGCCCGGGGGTGACCCCCGAGCGGACCGCCATCGTCTCGTCCACCAATGCCTGGTGGGAGGACTGGCAGTTCGATACCGAGGAGGAATACCGGCGCGCCAAGGAGGAACTCATCGAAGACACCATCCGCGTGCTCGAGGAGAAGTATCTGCCGGGCATCCGCGAGAAGATCGAATGGAAGGAGGCAGCCACGCCGCGGACCTTCAAGCGCTACACCCGGCACTGGGGGGGCGCCTCCTTCGGGACCAAGTTCGAGGGGCTCGAGATCAGCATGGGCCTGCACGAGCAGATCCCCGGGCTCTACCACGCCGGCTCGGTGGGGATCATCATGTCGGGCTGGCTGGGAACCGTGAACTACGGGGTCATCCAGGCGCACAACGTGGAGAAGTACCTCCACGGAGTGCGCACCGCGGAGCTTGCGCAGGCGTGAGCGGCGTCGACCCGAGGGTCCTCGAAGGCATCCCCCACCGCCCCCCCTTCCTCTGGGTCGACGAGATCGTCGCCCTCGAGGGAGACCGCATCGTGACCCGCAAGCGCGTCGATCCCGATCTCGACGTCTTCCGCGGGCACTACCCCGACTTCCCCATCACGCCGGGGGTCTTGGTGTGCGAGGCGATCTTCCAGAGCGGTGCTCTGCTCCTCGCCCAGCGAGCGCGCGAAGAGTTGGCCGCCGGACTGCTGCCCGTCATGACCCGCATCAAGGACACCCGCTTCCGCGCCATGGTCCGTCCGGGCGACGTCCTGGACATCGAGGTCCAGCTCGACGACGCCCTCTCCAAGCTCTACCACCTGAGCGGAAAGGCCGCCGTCGCGGGAAAGGTGGCGGTGACCAGCGCCTTCGCCGTCGCCCTCGCGCCGAAGCCCAGTGAGTGAGCCGCCCGTGAACTTCGACTTCCTCGGCCTCGCCGATGCGCCCGTCCTGGTCATGGGCGTCGCGAACCGCAAGAGCGTCGCCTACCACACGGGTCGCCTCCTACGCGAGGCAGGTGCGCGCGTGATCTGGTCCGCCCGCTCTCCCCAGCGGGTGGAGCAACTGCGCAAGAAGTTGATCCCCGACGAACCCCTCCTGGTCTGCGACGTGGAGCGGCAGGAGGAGATCGATGCGCTGGCGGCGGCGGTAGGCGAGCAGTGCCGATCCTGGGGGAAACCCCTCGCCGGGCTGGTGCACTCGATCGCGTTCGCCAACTACCCCGCAGGTCCCCTGCCCTTCCACGAGACGCGGCGCGAGGACTTCCTCCAGGCGGTCGACATCTCCTGCTACTCGCTGATCGCCGTCAGCAACGCCCTCCGCCCCCACTTCGCCGCGGACGCCTCGGTGGTCACCGTATCGATCTCGACCACCGAAATGGCCGCCGAGAACTACGGCTACATGGCGCCGGTCAAGGCCGCCTTGGACTCCACCGTGGTCTTCCTGGCCAAGAGCTTCTCGGCCCTGGGGCGCGTGCGCTTCAACTCCGTGCGCCCGGGTCTGCTCAAGACCAGCGCCAGCGCCGGCATCCCCGGCTACGTCCCCAAGTACCTGTTCGCCGAGCAGGCCACCCTGCGCAAACAAGCCCTCCGCACCGAGGAAGTAGCCAACGCGGTCGCCTTCCTCCTCTCGCCCCGCTCGTCCGGGATCAACGCGCAGGGGCTGGTCGTCGACGCGGGAATGCGGGTCAACTACTTCGACAACGACATCGTGGCCCGAGCGACGCGGATCGACTGAGGGCCCGAGGAGGAGGACGCACATGGCACAGGAGAAGATCGCGACGCTCGAGCGGCGACGCCTCTTGGGCGACCTCTACGGGCTGAAGGGTTGGTTCGCCGGCGGACAGTGCGTCGACCACATCCCCCGCGGCGAGCTCGTGGCCCTCGGCAAGAACCCCGCCGGCCAGACCTGCCTCTACGCGCACGGGCGGGAGTATCCGCTCGACGCATCGCTCCTCTACGAGGTGCGGCGCAAGTCGGAGCCCGTCCGCGAGGCCTGACGAGCGCCGCCGCTCCCCAGGAGTCAGTCGCCCGGGTCGCTCTCCTCGAGGTAGAGCTCGTCTTCATCCTGGGCGCGGGGCATGCGCTGGGTCTTGAGCCGTCCCGAGCGGGAGGCCTGTCCGTCCTCGACGACGACGAAGAGTTCTTCGGCCTCGTCCATTGCATCGACGACGAAAGAGTCTCCGGAGTCCTCGTACTCGCTGAAATCCTCCGCGGACGCCTCGGCGCGGTCGAGGGCCCGGGGCTCGGCAGTCTCGGGCACCCACTCCTCGTCGGCCGCCTCCGCCTCCAGCTCGGCGAAGTCGTCGAAGCCGTGCAAGGCAGCCATGTAGCGCATTCCTTGCTCGATGGCGCGTTCGATCTGTTCGTCGCCGCGGTCGAGGGCGCGTTCGTAGGCGCGGCGCAGGCGACGGACCCGCAACCGCGACCACTTCCCGGGAGGCTGTAGGCCGTAAGCCACGAAGGCCAAGGCCTTGCGCCCCTGCTTGAGCTCGAGTTCGAGCCCCTTGGGGTTCCAGCCGGCGAGCGCGGTAAGCAGGTAGGCCACCTCGCCGATCTTCAGGTAGGTGGGGGTGGTGTAGACCCGCCTGCGGTAGCTGGCGTTGAGGGCGAAGAGGGCCGCAAACACACGCTTGATGACGTCCTCCCCGATGGCGTCCACGAGGTCGAGCCACTCGGCGTGCGCCCCCACGACCTTCTCGTGGGCGGGGATCGGCTGCGCGCCGCGGCGCCCGCTCTCGGTCCGCAACGAGTAGAGGAACTTCACCAGTCGGTGGTAGTCGGGAATCTCCAGGTAATGCCCCACGGCGCGGGCCAGCGCGGGCGCGTAGATCCCCAGCAGCAGCAGGTCCTCCGCGGAAAGGCGATCGAAGCCGGCGAGCACGTGATCGACGTTGTAGTCGCCGGCGCGCACGTTGATGTGCCGCGCCAGCTCCTTGAAGATGCGGTGCACCTTCATCTTGTCGTCCTTGAAGACGAGGAAGATGCGGTAGAGGAGCGAGTCGATGCGAATCTTGTCGATGCTGCTGATTCGCTCGCGGCCTTCGGGATCCCGGCGGTAGTAGAGGTAGCTGCGCTTCTTTCCGCGCCGGTAGGGAAAGAACAGATCGAGGGAGCCGTTGCCCGGGTCGCGGTGGGCGAAGGTCGCCCGGAACGGCCCTGCGATGTCCTTTTCCAGGCTGCGAACCCAACGGTCCCCGGGCAAGCGGAGGCCGATCAAGAGGGCCAGGACCCCCACCGCCTCGTACTGGAACAGGCGGCCTTCGTCGTCGGCGCCCAGCACGAGGAGTTCTTGCATGGCGCGCAGGACCTCCTCGCGGGGGAAGAAGGAGGCCAAGCGAATCACCTGACCGCGGAACATGCGGCACTGCAAAGCATCCGGGTCGATCCCCTGGCCCGGCGCGAGGCCCGTCTCGTCCTCGGAGGACAACTCGGTGAGCTCCGCCTTGAGGCGGTCGACGTCGCAACGCTCGGCTGCGTAGTCGGCGAGAGCGAGCACCTTCTCGGGTCGGCGGCGCCAGGCCACCGCGAGAAGGCAGGCCGAGAGGAGGGCATCCTTCTCACGGCCCCCGAGCAGCCAGAGGAGAGACTCCTCCCAGTCCTCACCGGCCCGGCTCAGGCGCCGCAGGCCTTCCTTGAGCGTCTCCGCGTGGCGATGCCGCGCGTCCGGTCGAGAGTGCACCTCGATCTGGTACTTGGCGGGGCCGAAGGCGCAGATGCGTCGGTAGCGGCACTCGCCGCAGCGGTCGCGGAGTTCGCGCACCACGCGCTGAACCTCGGGGAAGGACCGCGGCCGGCGGAGTCGCTCTCCGGGTCGGGGCAGCACCTCGGGATGCACGCGCCGGCGCGACTCGGCGGAGGACTCGAGCGGACTCGTCGTCGACTCCTCGGCCTCCCCCCGCTCCGGGCGCCGGGGCCCGCCCCGTCGGCCCCGACCGGAGGGCGCGGGGCGTCTTCCTCCACCAGGGCCGCGCCCTCTTGCCATGCAGAGGGACTATAGCAGGCGAGCACCCCTTGCGCCGTCATCGGCCGTTCGCCTATAGTGCTTTCCTGGTCAAAGGTTTAGAGCTTTGCAAGACGACATTCGAGCCAGCCTCGACGATCTCGCCATTCGCTGGGAAACCCCCCGGGG
Organism: Planctomycetota bacterium; assembly: GCA_003695705.1. Classification (GTDB taxonomy): domain Bacteria; phylum Planctomycetota; class J058; order J058; family J058; genus J058. Next base: position 11,846 of record RFHU01000405.1, on the reverse strand, counting down.
CCGTGAACTGAAGCGGCAGATCATCGCCGACGCCCGAACCAACGGCGGCGCCGGCATCGCCGAGATCTTGAAGGACTTCATGTACGTGCGCGAGGTCCCGCACGGTCGGGACTTGCGTTGCATCACCCTCGAGGACGAGGACCTCTCCGACGCCAAGTTCGGCAAGGTGGACCTCTCCTGGGCAAGCCTGGCCGGCTCGAAGCTCCTCCGCTGCAACCTGGAGAACGCCAACCTCAAGCGAGTGAACGCCCGCGGCGCCGACTTCTCCTTCGCCCGCCTCGATGGCGCCGACTGCTCGCGGGCCGACTTCACCGGCGCCAAGCTCGACGGCGCGCACTTCCGCGAAGCCAAGGCCACCGGCGCGGTCTTCGTCGAGGCCGACCTCAGCCGGGCGAGCTTCGACAGCGCGAACCTCGGCAAGGCGAACTTCTGCCGAGCGACCCTGGCCCAGACGAACCTCCACAACGCCGACTGCAACAACTGCAATTTCGACTCGGGAGCCCTCGATGCGGTGGCCGAACGGCCCGCCAAGGCCTGGGGGCTGCGCTACGACCTCGAGCAAGCGGAGTTCGAAAAGCAAGTGGGCCTCAAGGCCATGACCTCGCGCTCGACCAAGCGCTTCAAGGGCTTGGAGATGCTCCTCAAGGCCCAAGCGCAGGCCGAGAAGCTCGGGGTCGCCACCAAGCCCGCCAAACCCCCGAAGCCCCAGGAGGTGGCGCCACCCTCCGCTCGGTTCCAGCGCGATGACGGCGGGCTCTTCTTCGGAACCCACCGCTTCCGCAAGGTGAGCGAAGAAGAGACCAAGCCCCAGGAGCCGGCGGAACCAACTGCCTCGGTGGCCGACCGGCCCCCGCCCCGGCAGCCACGACGGCCCCGAGCAGGCGCAGCCCGGGCGTCGCCGCACTCTGGGCGGCCAGCAGGTCGAAGCGGTCGAACAGACGCAGGATGCCGGTCGGCGTGGCCGATATGGTGGCCAGAACCAACCCCCCGCTCAGCATTGCCACCGGCACGATGTCGGCCTCCCAGCCCAGCCACCGTCCGACGAGCGGCGCCGCCGCAACCGCAAGGGCCGCTCCCGTCCCGGCGCTGCCGAGGTCGAGCAGCATGGTGAACTTGACCAGCTTCTGGAAATCCGCTCGTCGGTTTTCGGCCAGGCAGCGGGCACCGTAATGGATGATCGCCTGCCACGACTGGAACTTGGCCAGACCGCTGATGAACTGGGCGTAGGTCATGACCAGCACCAGAACGCCGAGCGCTTCGGGGCCGAGCGCGCGGGCGGCGACGACGAACGCACCGAGGTCGAGCAGCCCGGCCGCGGTCTTGCCACCGAGCAGGATGCCGGCATTGCGGAACATCCGCCGCAGCGCCCCGTCGCGGAACCAGTGTCGCACGCGCTCGAAACCGCGGCGGCACGGGGGCATGGCGGCGGGCGGCGGGGACGGTGCTTCGACGGGGTTTGCGGCGGGCTCGTCCATGGGCTCGATCGGTGACGATGACCGCCATGGGGTAGCACGCCAGGTGCCGCGCCGAAAGCATCTGCGGTGATGCCCGGCGCCGGGGCGGGAGCGTGCTCACGGGTGTCGTTTTCTTCGATCGTCCAAAACAAATATAAGTTAATTCAACTGGTTAATGGCCCCGGTCGGGACGGGGACGCCGCCGCCCCAGGGTGCGGATGGAGGTAGAATTGCTGTCATCGAGACCGCGTATTGGTCCCTTGCTTCCAAGATGACGTCGGGGCTTTCGTCGCGCCGCTCCAGTTTTTTGGGCGGTGGCGGACAATCAAAAGAGTGATCTCTTCCCTCTCGGGTGCCGTGGTCCGGGTAATTGGAAAGCGGCGTTATTGAACAGGGGCTCAGTCAATGCGGTGAGTCACTCCCGCGCATAGTTGCAATTACGAGAGTCGTATGCCGATACCATTTGAAAGGAGAGAATTTCAGTAACCTTTTCTTAAATATGTCCCGGTAAACGGGGTACCGGCGGTTCCATGCCGTCGCTCTTTCTTCAGGACTTGTGAGGATTGGATAATGGCCACCACCAAGACGAAGCGGAAGTCTTCAAAACCCAAGACTCCCGCCATGCTGACCCGTGAGGTCAAGACGGCCGAGAAGGCCGTCAAGAGCGCCGAGAAGAAGATCACCGCGGCGCGCCGCCTGGTGAAGAAGCAGATGGCGGCGAAGAAGGCTGCGATGAAGAAGCTCGCGGCCAAGAAGAAGGCCCTTCAGAAAGCCAAGATGAAGGCCCTGAAAGCCAAGAAGCTGGCGGCGAAGAAGGCTCGCAAGGCAACCGTCGCCAAGAAGCGTCGGGCGACGACGAAGCGCCGCACCACCGCCAAGCGTCGGGTGGCGTCGAAGAAGCGCGCGGCTCCGAAGCGCAAGGCTGCCAAGAAGCGCACGGGTCCGAAGCGCAAGGTCGCCAAGAAGCGCGCGGCCCCGAAGCGCAAGGTCGCCAAGCGGCGCACGGTCGCCAAGAAGCGCGCGGCACCCAAGCGCCGGGTCGCCACCGTCAAGGCCCGTCGCAGCGGCGTCGTGGCATGGCGCAACGGAGCCGCGGCCAGCATGTAATCTGCGCACCATCCGGGTTTACTTTTCCCGTACCGAAGAAGACGGGGGCCGCAGGCTCCCGTCTTTTTTTGTTTCGGTTTTGTTTCCGGCTGAACTCCGGGAGCCTGGAATCTTCGGAGGTTCCGGCCGTGGGTCGCGCGGATGCGACCAGTCGGGGGCCCCGGAAGATCTCGTCCCCGGCCCGCGGGCTCCGCCCGTCCGGTCCCCTTGTTTTTACAGTTGCACGGCCCCAAATTATGCTCAGGCGGCGCCGGTTCGCGGGTCGCCAGGGTTCTCGGATGCCGGATGACGGGTCCGCGGGCTCGAATACCAACCTGAACAGCCCTTGCTCATGTCAGGAGGAGGTTGCTGCCGATGTCTCGTCTATCCCTGTTCAATAGTCCGCTTCTGCTTGGCTTCGAGCAATTCGAGGAAGCGCTGGAACGCGTCTCGAAGGCCTCGGCGGACGGATACCCGCCCTACAACGTGGAGCAGATCGACCCGACGCATCTGCGCATCACCTTGGCGGTTGCCGGGTTTGCACCCGAAGATCTGGACATCCAGGTCCAGGACAACCAGTTGGTGATCCGCGGCCGTCAGAGCGAGGACAAGGACGTGGTCTATCTGCACCGCGGCATCGCCGCGCGGCAGTTCCAGCGCAGTTTCGTCCTCGCCGATGGGATCGAGGTTGCCGGCGCGCGCCTGGAGAACGGTCTGTTGCACATTGACCTGGAGCGGCCGATCACCCAGCCGCAGGTGCGCAGCGTGACCATCACGACGGGCGCCTCGGGGAGCACCCCGAAAGCCGCCCCGAAAACCGCCTCGAAAGGCGCCTTGAAAGGCGCCTCGGGCACCCGGGACGGCTGAGCCCCGGACGGTGACGGCGGGGCGGGCATGACCCGGTCCGGACGTGCAAGCCAGGTCGAGGAAGAAAAATGGGGAAGAGACTCGGAAGAGGAAGGGAAAGAGAGAAAAGTATGACGAAGAACGATACGGTACTGGAAGTTATCTCGCCGGGCGATCTGATGGCGCTTGGTTTGCAGCAGATCGCCTACGTGAAGCCGATCAAGGATGGGGACGAAACGACCGTGTTCGCCATCCACGCCGCGGACGGCACGCAACTGGCGGTCCTGCCGAACCGCGACATCGCCCTGGCGATGATCCGCCAGAACGATCTCGAACCGTTCAGCGTCCACTGAGGCTCGAACCGTTCAGCGTCCACTGAGGCGCCTCCGCCACTGAGGCGCCTTCGGGTGCATCCGGGCGGTCAGCCCCCGGGCCGGCCGCGCGGTGACGGCCCGCCGGGCCGGGCGTGCGGATACGAATCCACAAATCGCGAGACAGAACCGGGCGACGTGTTCAGGCGGCGTGGCTTTTCGCCGATTCGCTGATCAGCGCATGAATGGCCTCGGCGCTGTCGGCACCGCGCAGTTTTTCACACATTGCCCGGTCGCGCAGCAGGCGTGAGACCCGGGCCAGGGCCTTGAGGTGATCGGCGCCGGCAGTCTCCGGAGCCAGAAGCACGCAGATCAGATCGACCGGCTGCTCGTCGATGGCATCAAAGTCGATCGGCGCTTCCAGACGTGCGAACAGCGCGTGCAGCCGCTGCAGTTGCGGCAGCTTCCCATGCGGGATCGCGACGCCATGGCCGACGCCGGTCGTCCCCAGGCGTTCGCGTTCGCTCAGAACCTCGAAGATGGTGCGTTCGGGCAACCCGGTCAGGTGTGCGGCGCGCTTGGCGAGCTCCTGAAGAGCCTGCTTCTTGCTGGACACCTTGAGCCGGGGAACGATCGCCTCGGGGGCGATGAGATCGGCAAGTTCCATGACGAACCTTTATGGTTTCGGCTGATCGTCGCGGTTGCCGCGCGGATCAATCCAGCCGATGTGGCCGTCGGGACGACGATACACCAGGTTGAGGCCGTTGTGGGCGCTGTTGCGAAACAGCAGCACCGGCTGATCGGCCAGATCCATGCGCATGACCGCCTCGGATACGCTCAGCCACGGGATTTCCGTCGTCATTTCAGCGACGACCACGGGCACCCGGGTATCGGTATCGGCGCCACCATCATCGGCTGGTTCGGCCTCGTCGTGTTCGGCCAGAATGTACTGCCGCGCGATCATCGCCTCGGCCGCACCGGCGGCTTCCTTGTGGTGGTCGCGCAGGCGCCGTTTGTAGCGCCGCAGCCGCTTGGCCAGATGGTCGGCGGCGGTATCGAAGGCCTGGTAAGGGGAGTCGGCCTCGCCTTGCGCGTGCAGTTGGATGCCGCGCCCGACATGAGCGACGACCACCGTGCGGTAGCGATGCTTTTCGCGCGACAAGGTGACGGTGGCTTCGATCGCGGAGCCGAAATATTTGTCGAGAATGTGCGACAGGGCGTCTCGGACATGGGTTCGCAAGGCGTCCCCGACGTCGAGCTGCTTGCCCTTGACGGTCAGTTGCATGTTCGTGCTTAGATCCAGGATTGTGCCGGAAATCCTCCGGGCTGTTCCGGCTTCGCGGGCCGGTTCATTGACGGCGCGCACCTTAGGGACGGGCCCAGATCGAGTCAACACAAACACCCCTCCGTGTCCCGCGCACCCGGGATGCGATACCCCGCCCGCATCCGCGGTTCCTGCGGCCCGCAGCCTCTTCATATGAGGCCTGGAGCCGGGTATTTCCAGTCCACTTCATCGCCCGTCCGTCGCCCGGATTTTTCAGCCGTCCGGGGAAGGCTGCTTTCGAAAAGAAGCGCAGCAGTTCCCAGGACCTCTCATCCCATTTGTGCAGATATGATCGAAAAAGTCGTGAATCCGGGATGGGATAAGTGTTTTCGCGGTCAAATGAAGCATTAATTTCTGCTTAGTTTTTCTGCCATATTACATACGACAGCATGCGGACGCATGGTGCTTATTGAGTATTTTTCCTGTCGATCGGGAGCCGAAATTCATACAAGTGACGGAGTGCGGACATGATTCTCACCCTCCGCGGGGGCCTCTGCGGCGAGGCGGCCTGGGCCACCGCCCTGCGCAGCGCCGTTTCGCCCGCCAGTGTGCGCACCGCGCTTGTCATCGCGGGGATCGTGGCGCCAATCCTGACGCTCATTAATCAATGGGAGGTGTTTACCGGTGCGGCGGCGCTCAACTGGGCCAAGGTTCTCCTGACGTTCGCTGTCCCCTGTTCGGTTTCGACCGTGACGTCGTTCCTCAACGCCTGGCGACGGATCCGGGCGGGCGAGGCGGGCGCGCCCGGTCTCAATGTCCCCGGTCTCAATGTTCCCGGTATCGATGCCCTCGATCCGGTTCCCGACACCGGTGCCGTCGCGGTTTGCGGGACGGCGCCCGGCGTGGGCGCAGGCGCGGGCGTGCGGCAGACAGAGGAACTGGCGGCGCTGCTTGGTGAGGCCGAAGCGCGGGGGCAGACCATCCGGGCCAATGCCCAGGGCGTCAATCGGACCTCCAAGGAGCGGGCCCTTTTCATCCGCCGTCTGATCGAACGCTCCGAAGCGCTGGCACAGGACATCGAACAGGTGCAGCGCAAGATGCGCGAGGACGAAGAGCGTCTGGGACACGCGCAGACCCTGATCGTCGAACTGCGCGACGCACTCGGCGGGATTCGCGGCGACATGGACCGCGGCGCGGCCACCACTGCTGCGCTGCACGCGATGATGGAACAGTTCCAGCACAATGTAAGTGACATCCGCACCTTTGCGCACGATATTGCCGACGTTGGCCGGCAGACGCGTCTGCTGGCCCTCAACGCCACCATCGAAGCCGCCGCGGCCGGCGAGGCCGGACGCGGGTTTGCGGTCGTTGCGACGGAGGTCAAAGCCCTGGCGCAGAAAACCGGCGAGATCGTCGAACGCATCGCGCAGTTGACAGGCGATCTGTCGCAAGGAGCGAATCATCTGGTTGAGCGCATCGACGGCCTCGGCGAAGCCATGTCGACGGCCCGGACCAACGTCGGTCGATACGCGGACCGGGTCGAGACGACGGGACAGAACATCGAGGCGTTGGTCACGCGCGGGCGGGCAACGGTCGAAACCCTGTCGGATCACCTCGGACGGCTGTCGGACATCATCGGCGATATCCGCGACATCAAAAGCAATACGGAAGCCGCCGTCACCGGATCGGCCCGGAACATCGAGCTGTCGACGGGCCTGCTTGAGCGTCTCGACGCGGCCATGAACCGTCTTGCCGCGGGCGCTCGTGCGCCGGATGTCGCGCGTACCTGATCCGGGACCGGTGCGGGCGGGCGCAAAGGCCGCCGGTGCCGGATGCCGGACGAAAGATACGGGGCCACCTCAGGCGTGCAGTTTCTTGTCGCGTCGGCGTTGAACCGACGAAGGGATGCGCATGGCTTCGCGATATTTGGCGACGGTGCGCCGGGCGATGTCGATGCCTTCGGCCCGCAGACGTGCAACTAGGGCATCGTCGGACAGCACTGCATCCGGGGTTTCGGCCTCGATCAGCGCTTTGATGCGGTGGCGCACCGCCTCGGCCGAATGGGCGCCGCCGCCGGCGCCGGCGATGGCGGCGGTGAAGAAGTACTTCAGTTCGAACATGCCGCGCGGCGTGGCCATGTATTTGTTGGTGGTCACCCGGCTCACCGTCGATTCGTGCATGTCGATGGCTTCGGCGATGTCGCGCAGCGTCAGCGGCCGGAGATGCCGGATTCCCTTGCGGAAGAAGGCGTCCTGCTGACGGACGATTTCGGTCGCGACCTTGATGATGGTCGTCGCGCGCTGATGCAGCGAACGTACCAGCCAGTTCGCCGACTGGAACTGCTGATTGACATAGTCGCGTTCGGCCTTGGTACGCACGCGTGCTGCCACGTGGGCGTGGTAATGCGTATTGACCAGGACCCGCGGCAGGGTGTCGCCGTTGAGCTCGATGATCCAGCCGCCGTCCGGTGCGGCGCGCATCAGAATGTCGGGGATCACCGGTTCGGCCGCCCGTCCGTCGAAGGTCTGCGCCGGCTTGGGATCGAGGGCGCGGATTTCGTTCAACATGTCGGCCAGATCGTCACGGTCGACGCCGCACACCTTGCACAGCGTCGGATAATCGCGCGCGGCGACCAGCGGCAGGTGGTCGAGCAGCGCCGCCATCGCCGGGTCGAGACGGTCGCGTTCGGCCAGTTGCAACGCCAGGCATTCACTGAGGGAGCGGGCGAAGATGCCCGGCGGGTCGAAGCGCTGCACCTTGCGCAACGTCGCTTCGATGTGCTCGGGCGAACAGCCGAGTTGCGCGGCCAGTTCCGCCAGGTCGCCGGCCAGGTAACCGCAGTCGTCGAGCATGTCGATCAGGTGCACCGCGATCAGGCGCTCGGCCGGGTCGTCGAGGTCGATCTGCACCTGATCCAGAAGGTGCTGGCGCAGGCTGATCGGCCCTGCCGCCTGCTGATCGATACCCTGCCTGCCCTCATCCCCGGTGTGTCCCGCACCCGTGCCGCCGCCGGGGCCGCCGGTCCAGGCGTCGTCGGGCCAGGTATCGGCGGGGCCGTCGTCGTAGAGGTTGTCGTAATCGGTATCGAGCGGCGCATCGGCGGCATCCGGCATGGTTGCCGCCGCGGTCAGATCGGCGCTGTCGGGCACGGGGGGAAGATCGAACCCGGTGGCCTCGCCTCCCGCGTCGCCGGGCGCGCCGCCGGTCTCAGGCCCGGAGTCGGATGCAAAGGAGTCGGTGTCGGATTCGATGCGCTCGAGCAGCGGGTTGCGCTCGACCTCGGCATTCAGATACGCGGCAAGTTCGGCATTGGAAAGTTGCAGCAGCTTGATCGCCTGCTGCAACTGTGGCGTCATCACAAGCGATTGGGTCTGGCGCAGGTCCAGCCGATGTGACACCGCCATGTCTGAAAACCCTAAAGGCTAAATCTTTCGCCCAGGTAAACGCGCCGGACGTCCTCGTGGGCCACGATCTCGGCCGGTGCCCCCTCCATCAGAACCACGCCGTCATGGATGATGTAGGCGCGATCGACGATCTCCAGGGTTTCGCGCACGTTGTGGTCGGTGATCAGAACCCCGAGCCCGCGGTCCTTGAGGTGCGAAACCAGATCGCGGATGTCGCTGACGGCGATCGGGTCGATCCCGGCCAGGGGCTCGTCGAGCAGGATGAAATTCGGCTGCGAGGCCAGCGCCCGGGCGATTTCGACCCGCCGCCGCTCGCCGCCGGACAGGGCCAGCGCTGGGGTGCGCCGCAGATGGGTGATGGAAAACTCGGCCAGAAGATCATCGAGCATGGCTTCGCGCCGTTCGCGGACCGGCTCCACGACTTCGAGCACGCCGCGGATGTTCTGCTCTACGCTGAGGCCGCGGAAGATGCTCGCCTCCTGCGGCAGGTATCCGATGCCCAGGCGGGCGCGGCGGTACATCGGCATGTCGGTGATGTCGTGCCCGTCGAGGGTGACCCAGCCGTAGTCGGGACGGATCAGGCCGGTGATGATGTAGAAGCAGGTCGTCTTGCCGGCCCCGTTCGGGCCCAGCAGGCCGACCGCTTCGCCGCGCTGGACGGTCAGATTGATGCCGCGCAGGACCGGCCGCTTCTTGAACGACTTGCCGATGTTGACCGCCGACAAGCCGTCGTTTTCGGCGATCAGGCGCATGCCGCGTTCTGCCGGTGCGCCGGGGACACGGCGATCCCTGAGCGGGGTGGAGGCCGGCGATCCCGGGCCTTTGTGCCGCGCCGCGCTCACGAGCCGCCGCCGGTCTTCGGTTTGCGTTTGGGCACCAGAAGGCCGCGCACCCGCTTGGCCGTTGCGGCGGCGGTACCGGGGGGGGCGGGCAGCAGGCGGCTGACGCCCGATTTCAGGTCGATCTCGGCATATTCGCCGTTCAACTGGTTCTCCTCCCGGGTGATGCGCACGGCTCCGTCGAGCGTCGCAAACTCGCGCTCGACATAGTATACACCGTGTTCCCCGCGTGCGAACTCCCTCGGCGTGGAGATGCGCACGTTGCCGAACGCTTCGATCTGCGACACTTTCAGCCGGGTGCCGTCCGATCCGCCGCTTCCGGTGCCGGACCCCGCATCCGCGTCCGTGTCGGGGGCGAACTGGGCGCTGAGAACGTCGGCGGCGATGCGCTTGTCCGCGCGTACCGCGACGGCGTTTCCGCGTGCCACCGCCAGGCGCTTGGTTTCCCAGTATTCCAGGCTGTCGCGGGCGGTAATGACGATTTCCTTGCCTTCCAGGCGCAGGTCCTTGCCGACCAGGACGACGATCCCGTTGCGCACGTCGTAGGCGCCGCGATCGCCGTAGACGGTTTCCGTCGGCGTGGTGATGCGCACGTTGCCGACGACGTCGATGCGGTCGATGTCGGTGGTGCCGGTTTCGGTGCGCCGGTAGTGCGCGGTCATGACGTCGGCGTAGACGGAGACGTCGTTACGCGTCGCCACCGCGTTGCCGCGGGCGATGTAGAGCTGTTCGTCGCGGCGCCACTCGATACCGTCTTCGGCGTTGATCTCCAGCGGCGCATCGCCGCCGCGCAGGCCCTGGATTCCTTGCGCCATCGCCGGCACGGCCGTCAGCGGCACGAATACGCCGCCGCCCGCAAGCGTCAGGACAACGGCCCCCGCCAGAATCGCGGACCGGGCGGTCATCGCACGGCTTCCTGGGCGCCGGGCAGTAGAATCAGCCGGCTTTTGCCGAGAACGATGATCCGGCGGCCGCGGTCGAGAATGCGAAATCCCTTGCCAACCAGCGATCCGGCCGCGCCGTGTCCGGTGACCGGCTCGCTTCCCTCGGCGGTGCCGCGGGCTAGATCGATGCGGGCCGATTCGGTGCGGATCTCGAACCCCTTGTCGTGAAACAGGCTGACCTCGCCGGACAGCTCCAGGCGGTTGCGACCCCGGTCATAACGTCCTTCGCGCGCCGACAGCGCCAGCCACGCGCCGTCTTCCAGGGTGATGTCCGCTTTGGGCGCTTCGAGCGTGATCAGGTTTTCGTTGCTGCTGGACTGGGTCGCGACGTCGGCGGTGATGGTATAGGGCCGGTTGCGCTCGTCGATGCCGTCGAAACGGGCGTTGACCATGCTCAGGGTCTTGGCCTGTTCGAGGCCGAGATCGGCAACGTCGATGCGGAACCCTTCGCGCTGGGCCGTCAGGTGCGGCCACGCCACGACTAGAAGAATGAGGGCCGCCGCGGTTGCCGGCAGGATCACCTTCATGGTCGTGACGAACAGGCTGTAGCGATTGCGCAGCGACAGCCGCGGCGGCTGACGCGGTGCCGGCGCCGGCGTCGGGGGCAGTTCGGGGGCGATCGTCCGGGGGGCGGATATGGCGCGGTCCATAGTTCGCGTGCGCTTTATGCCACGCCGGCGCGCAGGCAATCGTGGATATGCACGATACCCACGGGGCGTGCGCCGTCGACGACGAACAGGCTGGTAATGCGCCGTTCGTTGTGAAGGCCGTTCATGATCCCCAGCGCCTCGGCGGCCAGTGCCTGGGGGGAAATCGTCCGCGGCTGCCTGGTCATGACTTCGCGGGCCGCAAGGTCGAGCAGGCGCGGCGTCATGTTCCGTCGCAGATCGCCGTCGGTGATGATTCCGATCAAGGCGCCGTCGCCGTCGATGACGCCGACGCAGCCGAAGCGCCGTTCGGTCATGGTCAGAATGGCCTCGGCCATCAGAGTGTCGGGCCGGCACAGCGGCAATTCGTCCGCGCCGTGCATGATGTCGGCCACGTGCAGCAGCCGGCGGCCCAGGGCGCCGCCCGGGTGCAGGCGCTGAAAGTCCTGGGCCGTAAAGCCCTTGCGCTCGAGAAGGGCGATTGCGACGGCATCGCCAAGCGCCAGCATCATGGTGGTCGAGGTGGTCGGCGCCAGGCCCATGGGGCAGGCCTCGGGCGCCTTGGGCAGGATCAGGGCCACGTCTGCGGCCTGTGCCAGGGCGCTGTCGGCGCCGCCGGTGATGGCCACCAGAGGAATGGCGAAGCGACGGGTATAGGTGATGATGTCGCTGAGTTCCGGCGTTTCGCCGGAGTTGGACAGGGCGACCACCGCATCGCCCGGGGCGATCATGCCGAGATCGCCGTGGCTGGCCTCGCCGGGATGAACGAACTGCGCCGGCGCGCCGGTGGAGGCCAGCGTGGCTGCGATCTTGCGGGCGACATGCCCGGATTTGCCCATGCCGGTGACGGTGATCCGCCCCGAGATGCCGTCGAGCAGGTTGAGAGCGCGGCCGAAGGTATGATCCAGCGATGCCCCCAGGGCGGCCAGACCGTCGATTTCCTGGCGCAGCACGCGCCGGGCGGCCTCGAGATCGCGCCCGGCCACGGCGTCGGACGCCTCCGTCTCGGGCTCCCTGTCGTCGGCCGCGGGTTTCAGGGTCGGCTTCATGG
>RFHU01000404.1 GCA_003695705.1 Planctomycetota bacterium | reverse complement strand
GCCCGGTTCCGCGGGCCGCACCCGCGGGTCGGAGCACGGGCAAGGCCCAGGTCCGCCGCAGCAGAGGACCCGCCCGCGCTCCGCTCCGCCGAGACGCCCGCCCCGCGACCGGGCGCTCCGGAGTCCCCGGCCGCGGCTCCCTCCCCCTCGTAAAGGACCGGCAGAGACCCGGACAGTACACGGCGCGCCGTGGTCGTTCGCCGCGTCCCGTCCTCCGCCGAAGGGAGAGGTACTGGAGCAGCCACCCGGCCCGGCGCGAGGCGCGCCTTCCCGCGCGCACAGCGGAAAGGAGAATCACGGCCACCCCGGGTGGCGCGCTCGGCGCGTTGGCCTGCCCGCTACAGGGAAGCGGGGACAGGTCCAAACCGCAAAGGCGGCTCCCCCTCCGCGGGCGGAGCGCGCGCTCGACCGCGATCCGACCTCCAGAGGGCGGTCCTCGCCCCCCGAGACCTCCGTGCAGGGCTTTGCTCGGCTCTCGCTCGCCCCGAGGCCTTCCCGCCGACGCTCCCTCAGGCCTGCCCGCGCGCCGCGTGCACCGGTCGCAACGCTCGGAGGCCTGAGCCCGTCCCCTGCTTGGCTTCTGCGCAGCGCCCGGGTACAACCATGCTCCCACGGAGGCCCCATGACGAACAGCATCCCCCGCGTCCCGCTTCCTCCGAACGAGCCCGTCCTCGGGTACGCGCCCGGAAGCAGCGAGCGTTCAGAACTCAAAGCAAAGCTCGCCGAGCTCTGCCGAGAGCCTCTCGAGGTCCCCCTGTTCATCGGCGGCCAGGAGGTTCGCACAGACGAAGTCGTCGAGCTGCGGGCCCCCCACGACCACGAGCAGGTGGTCGCGCGTGTGCACAAGGGAGGCCCTACCGAAATCCAGGCAGCCATCGACGCCGCGCTCGCGGCGCGCGCCGAGTGGGCGGCCATGCCGTGGGAGCAGCGGCTCTCGGTCTTCCTCCGCGCCGCCGAGCTGCTCGCAGGACCCTACCGCGCCCTGAACAACGCCGCGACCATGCTCTGCCAGTCGAAGAACGCCTTCCAGGCCGAAATCGACTCGGCCTGCGAGCTCATCGACTTCTGGCGTTTCAACGCCTACTACGCGCAGCAACTCTACCGAGACCAACCGCTGCACTCTCCCACCGGAATCTGGAATCGCCTGGAAATGCGGCCCCTGGAGGGCTTCGTGTTCGCCGTCACGCCCTTCAACTTCACCTCCATCGGCGGAAACCTCCCCACGGCTCCGGCCATGCTCGGCAACGTCGCGGTGTGGAAGCCCGCGGCCACCCAAATGCTCTCGGCATGGACCGTCCTCACCGTCTTGCGCGAGGCCGGACTCCCCGCGGGAGTGATCAACATGGTGTCCGGCCGCTCCTCGCAAATCGGAGAGGCTTGCCTCGGACACCCCGACCTGGCCGGAATCCACTTCACCGGCTCGACGGCCGTATTCCAAGGCTTCTACAAGGCCGTGGGCGAGAACATTGCGCGCTACAAGACCTACCCGCGCATCGTCGGTGAGACCGGCGGCAAGGACTTCGTCTTCGCACACGCCAGCGCAGACGTGGAGGCCCTCGTCACCGCGCTCAGCCGCGGGGCCTTCGAATACCAAGGGCAAAAGTGTTCGGCTGCCAGCCGTGCCTACGTCCCCGCCTCCATCTGGCCGGAGGTCCGAACCGGCCTCGAGCGCGACCTGACATCCTTCTCCATGGGCAGCCCCCTCGACTTCCGCAACTTCATCAACGCGGTTATCGACGAGAGTGCCTTCGAAAGCATCAAGGGCTACATCGACCGCGCAAAGGCGAGCCCCGACGCCGAAGTCATCTTGGGCGGCGAGTGCGACCGCTCCAAGGGATGGTTCATCCAGCCCACCGTGATCCAGGCGAAGACGCCCGACTACGAAACCATGCGCGAGGAGATCTTCGGGCCCGTACTAACGGTCTACGTCTACCCCGACGAAGCCTTCGCCGAGCATCTCGAACTCTGCGACCGCACCAGCCCCTACGCTCTCACCGGCGCGATCTTCGCCACGTGCCGGAAGGCCATCGCCCAGGCGGAGAAGACGCTCTGCCAATCGGCCGGGAACTTCTACATCAACGACAAGCCCACCGGAGCCGTGGTCGGGCAACAGCCCTTTGGCGGCGCGCGCGCCTCGGGGACCAACGACAAGGCCGGCAGCTGGCAAAACCTCGTGCGGTGGGTCAGCCCGCGAACCATCAAGGAGAACTTCAACCCGCCCAAGAACTACCGCTACCCCTTCCTGGCGGCCGAATAGCGCGTGGCAAGGGAAACGTCTGGCGAGGCCACGCCCGCAGGGAAGCGGAGTCTGGCGTGGGCCTTGCGGTGTACGCTGGCTCTGACGCTGCCTTTCCTCTGCCTGCTCCCCTGCGCTTACGCACTGCCACGCGTCGCCCTCGACGGCTCCTTTGCCGTCGTCTGCCTGGCCCTGACGCACACGGGTGGAGCCCGCGGCATTCCCCTGGCCCTCCTGGCAGCCCTCGCGCTCCTGGTGAGCCGACCCGAAATCCCGTGGCGCCGTCGAACCGCCGAAGCGCTGCTCGTCGTCCTGGCGCTCGGCGGCGTCTTCGGGGCCGCCGCCTACGCCAACGAATTCCTGGTCAAGGAGCGCCTGGCCGTCCCCCGCCCCAGTGTGCGCGAACTCGCCAACGAAGGGCTGCTGGGCCTCAGCCCCGAGGCCTTCTACGCTCTAGGCGACAAGGACGCTCGGCGCGCCTACCTTGCCGAGCGCCTGAGGCGTCCGGAGGTAAGGAGGGTGCTGGCCGTCCGCCCCGCGGTGCTCGCCCACTGGGCGCACGAAACGGGCTACTCCTTTCCTTCGGGTCACTCGCTGGCGAGCATGTCCTTCGCCACCTGCTTCCTGGCGCTCGGCTTCGCACTCGCCGGCGGCTGGCGACGACGCGTTCTCTCCCTCCTGCCCCTGTGGGCCCTGGGCGTCTGCTTCACCCGGGTCCTCCTCCGCGTACACTCTCCGACCGACGTGACCGTGGGCGGTGTACTCGGCGCCGGTTTGGGTCTCCTCGCCTTCTTGGCAGCCTGGGGCCTCCTGCGGCGCTGGGCACCCAACCCCGACCCTAGAGCGGAAGCGAACGAGCCATGTCCATCACCGTGACCTGCAGCTGCGGCGCGCGCTTCGACGTCCCCGAGTCCTACGCGGGGCGGAAGGGGAAGTGCACGACCTGCGGCGCGCCCATGCAGGTGCCCTCCCCCTCGGGCAGCGCACCCCCACCGACGACAGCGCCCAAGTCTCTAGGGGAGTACACCCTCGGCGCGCGCCTCGGCGGACCGGAGAGCACCGTCTACCTGGCCACCTCGCCTTCCCGCGGGCAAGTGGCGCTCAAGGTCCTGCCCAAGGAGGTGGTCGAAGCGTCTCCCGAGGCGGGCCAGCGCTTCCTCCGTGGCGCGCGAGCCATGTTCGGCATCGACCATCCCAACCTGGTCCGCTATCTGGATGCCGGAGAGGAACTCGGGACCTTCTATCTTGTCATGGACTGCGTGCGCGCGCGGACGCTGCGCGAAGTGCTCGACGCGAGGGGCGGGCGCCTCGGAGAACCAGAAGTCCTTGCCTACGGCATAGGCGTCGCTCGCGCGCTCGCCTGCCTCGAAGACCGAGGCTTGGTGCACCGCAACGTCCAGCCCGCCCACGTGCTGGTCGGCGAAGGCGGCCTGGTCAAACTGTGCGGCATGGGCCTGCTTCGCGCCCAAGACACGGCCCAGGACGTCCAGGTAACCGCGATGGGCGTCGCCATCGGGACGCCGGAGTACATGTCGCCCGAACAAGCCCTCGCCACCGGGGAACTCGACGCGCGCTCCGATCTCTTCAGCCTAGGGCTGACCCTCTACGAAATGCTCACCGGTGCGCCCCCCTTCGCCGACAAGGTGCCGTCGCGCGTGGTGGCCCGCCTCGCGCGAGAGGAGGCCCCGCCCGTGCAGGAGAGGAACCCCGCCGTCAGCCAAGCTCTCGCCGCCGTCCTGAGCAAGCTCCTCCGCCGAGAGCCCGCGGAGCGCTACCCAAGTGCCCACGACCTAGTCACCGACCTCGAGTCCATCCGCGGTGGCAACCTCACGAAGGGCCTCCCTCCAACCCTGGCCGGCAAGGCCACGAGCACTCGCCCCCCCGCCCAAGACACAGACCCCCGCGTGCGCACCCTCACCTACGCGGTGGCAGGCCTCGCCGCCCTCGTCCTCCTGCTGCTCGTCGTCGTGATCGCCCTCGCCCTGCGGTGAGACGGCGCGAAGGCCGGCGAAACGATTTCGCCCGCGGCCCCAGAGCAACAGCGAGCGAGCCTGCACGCAGAGCACTCCACCAAGGCCCACGGCTTCGGCTTCCCCGCCTTCCGGTCCCCCCGGTCCTATCGCAGCGCCCCGCGTCCTTCACCCCGCGACCCGCCGCGGGCATCCTCCGACCCTGCCTCGCCCAGGCACGCTCCTCCGCTTCCGAGCCAAGTTCCGTTCTACGCAGCGCACCAACAAGACCCGTCGAAAGGTCCCCGCGAACACCGCCACCACCGGTCACAGCGCGCACCCGCTGGAGATCCGGCGTCCCCCGTCGCCTCGTGCCCGGGCCCTGGATCAGCACGACCCGCGCACCTTCGTTGCCCGGCGCCTCTGCGGTTCTCGAGTGTTGATTCTCAAAACCTAGGACCCCCCTCGAAGCCCGTTTCTCAGAAACATGGACCCCCCTGACCTCGGCGTCGGAGGGTCACTGGAGTCTCCG
>RFHU01000403.1 GCA_003695705.1 Planctomycetota bacterium | reverse complement strand
GCTCCGTGTACCGCCCGCGGCCGGCTCCTGTCGCCGGGGCCCCTCCCTCGAAGTCCCCGGTTCCCGGGGTCCGAAAGCGCGCCCCGTCCGGGCGCTCGGAAGGAGGGGAAGGAGCCCGGGCGCGTCCGCGGGGAGACGGGCGACGGCCGATCCCCGTGCGGCGGCTCTCCCGGCCTCCGCTCGGCTCGCGCGCGGGCGAGGGCCCCTGGGGCGCGGGGAGGGCCTTTCCTGGGAGCGCGGCTTGCACCCGGCGGGGGCGTCGGGTCCAATGCGTGCCTTCAACGGGCGAAAGGGAGTGCGGCGAGCCGGAGCGGTTCGGGCTTCGCCGCCGACCTGCAGGATCGGCCGGGCCCCGTCGGCAAAGGCGAGGGGGCGGCTCCCAGGCGCCCTGGAACCCTACCTGAAAGGAATGGCTGTGCCCGCGCGATCGAGGCCCCGCGCCCGCTGGGAGGCGGACACGGGGACGGGCTTCGCGCGCGGCTTCGCCGGGAAGGATCGCTTCTTCATGCTTCGCAAGACGCTACGGGGCGCGCTGGCGGTCGCCGCCCTCGGACTCGCGGTCGTCGGCTGCAACGGCGACGATTCGACGGTCGTCGGCCTGTTCTTCGTCCAAAGCTCCTTCCCCGGCAGCGCGCTGGGGAGCCTCGTCGCCGCCGACGGGCGAGCCATGAGCAGCGCGAGCGGGGACGCCATCAACATCGACGTGCGCTGCTTCCGCAGCACCGCCGAGAACGTGGCCTTGTTGGCCTACAGGGAGCTAGGGGTCGGAACCTTCGTCACGCACCGCGACGCCAGCGGCCGGTGGAGCCCCCCCGTGCAACTCCAGGTCGAGCGCGGCAGCGGCGGGATCACCGTGCGCGAAGCCGTCTACCTCAACCCGGGCACCCTCTCCACCTCGGCACGCACGAGCGTGAACGCCGGGCGCCGGGGCGACTGGGTGCTCCTCTTCACCCAACAGCAACTCGGCGATCCCTCGAACTCCAGCGACGAAACCACCTTCGGCCTCTTCTCGGTGTACGTCAAGCGCTCGCTCCTGAGCTCCCCGAGCGCCAGCGTGACCAACGGCACGGTCACGACGAACTTCAAGTTCGGCGTCCAGGTCCCCGCGGCCCGCGTCGACTCCGACCCCGACAGCGGAGCCGGCGGTCCCTTCCACGTCGACCGGGCCTTCCTCGTCTCCGACAGCATCCACGGGACCCACGGCTTCGTGAACGGAGCCGAAACCCCCGCCAAGCGCTCCGGAGACGCCACCACCTTCCTCGCCGCCGTCTACGTGCAGGAAGACAACAGCCTCGCGCCCGGGACCCTCCGCTACCGCACGGCGGCTTTCGACCTCGGCGCCGCCGGCTTCGTCTTCGGCGCGCCGGTGGACCTGAGCACCAACGGCGCCACCGCCCTCGGAACGGGCGACAGCGCCGGCGACATTACCCTTCACAACGGGACCTACGTCTACCAGCTCCTGGGGCAAGGGGCCAACGGACTCGACACCAAGTTGCTCGCCGGCCAAATGTCCGAAACCTCGACGAATCCCCAGACCTCCCTCGTCTACACACCGACCGCCGGGCTCAACAACGACAACGACAACCTGGTCGAGACCGCCGTCACCCTCCTCGGCGCGGACGACACCGGCGCCGCGCGCTTGTTCCTCGTCTTCACGGTTCTTGGCGACCGAGGCGGACTGGGCGCCCCCACGCCAGGCAGCCACTCTCCCGCCCTCTCCCTCTTCGTTGCCAGCATCGGAGGCCCCTCGGAAACCTCCCCCGCGCCCGGCAGCGTCAACGGCCAGGCCGAGCTGGACCCCTTCGTGAACGTGCCGGCCTCGAACTACGTAGCGTCTGCGGTCGATCAGATCAAGATCGCCGTGGCGCGCGACGGTTCCTTCGTATGGGTTGGCTTCGTCCAGAACAGCACCAACAGCAGCGGGGCCACTCCGAACAAGATCCTCAAGGCTGCGGGCTTCGAGACGGCCCGCCACGTCAACGACACCACCGCGTCTCCCGTGGCCTCGGCCGTGGACCTTGGCGTCGGCGCGCCGGATATCCTCGTCACCGGAACGGATAGGCTTCAGGCCTGGAAGTTCCAGGACGACGCCGAAGGCTACCTTTGCGGCTTCACCTCGAACGTTCGTCGCATGAACTTCCTCTACACGAACACCAACCAGGGCGGAACCCCGAGCCTCATCGACCTCCAGGTCGCCGGCGCCACCGTCGCCATCGCCAGCGGCGCGGTGCCGACGCTGACCGCCGTGGCCAGTGTCATCGCGCGTTCGCAGGACGCCCTCTGGAACGGAGCTCCCTGGAACAGCGGACTCGCCCTGACCAACGCCGTCGCCTACGACAACGGAACCAACACCGGCGGAGCCAGCGACGGGGCGGTGAACGTGGACTTCGTTGCCCAAGACAACAACAACCTGGACATGGGTGCAAGCGGTGCCTACCGGGAAAACCGCCTCTTCCACTTCGACGGCACCGCCACCGCCTTGATCTCCACCGACGGCACGCTCGACGCCCAGCAGGCGAAGAGCCTCGTCGGCGTACAGGGCGCACCCTACGCCACCGCCGCCACGGCGAACAACTCGGGCGACTTCGTGGCCCAGGTCTACACCCTCTTCTGGCTCCAGGAGCGCAACGACAGCACCCGCGCCAGCATGCTCTACGCCCACCAGTGGGTGAACGGCACCAACGGTAGCACCGGCGCCTTCGCCGCGACCGGCCCGCAAATGCTGGCCGCGGACCTGCCCTACGATTGCTCGGGCGTGGCTTGGGGCGTGAGCGGCAGCCGCGTGGACGTCTACTGGTTTCAGAACGCCCACATTTGGTACCAGAGCAGCAGCGCGCCCGGCAGGTGGATCCAGAGCGGCACCATGAACATGCCCGGACTGGTCGACACCCTCTACGACGACATGGCAACGGCCTTCTCCGTCTGCTGGTCGGCGCACCGGGGTTGCGACGGCGCCGACGGCGCGTCCATCCACTACACGAAGACCATCGACGCCAAGCAGAGCAGCTCCACGAACAAGCGCTTGCTCGTTGCCACGCATCCCTGAGGAGCGCGGTCCTGCGAGCCGAGGCGAGGCGGAGGCCGGGGCCGCCGCCTTGCTTCGTGCAGCGGGCGCGGCCGGTTCCCTTCCGCCGCGGGCCCCGGCGTTGACCGGGTCCCCCGCGCCGCCTATGGTGACGCGCCCGACCGAGGGCGGCCCAAAGGAGAGGAACATGAAAGCGTCCCCAGAGCGAGCGGACTCCGCCGTCCGCCGGAGCGCCTCGTGGAGCCTCCGCGTCGGATTGGCCCTGCCCGTGGTGGTCCTCGCCGCCTGCCCGGGCGGCAAGGCCTCGGGGCCCCGGCGCCAGGCGCAGCTCACCGTGGTGGCGGAGCTGAAGAGCCCCGAGGATCCCGAAGGGCGCAAGGCGCTGGCCGCCTTGCTTCGGGATCTCTCCGCCGAGGGGGTCTTCGTCTCGGGCCCGGACTCCTTTCCCCTCCTCCGTCGCCCGCAGCCGTCCACGGGCAAGAGCGAGGACCCCGCAGCGCCCGCGGGACCGAGCGCAGGCGGCCAGCCCGCGGGCAACAAGCCCCCGGTCGAGAGCTGGAGCCTCACCCTGCTGCGGCCCGTCCTGCATTCCCAGGCCAGCGCCGCCGAGTTGCAGGAGGCGCAGGCGACGTGGGCCACCGCCAGCTACTTCGCGCCCCGGGTCGTCTCCCACGACGGACGGCGAGCGGTGGTGCGCGCCGCCCCCAAGGGCAGCCTGGACTTTCCCCCGGGCTTCGCTGCGCGCCTGCGCAAGGCCCTCGACGAGCACCGGAGCGCCTTCGCGGGCCTCTGGGCCTACGCCCCCTCCCTGGGGCTCAACTCCGCCGAGGACGGCCGCGTCGTGGACGAGGCCTTCGGCAGCACCCTGCTCCTGGTGCCCCTGGCCTGCGACAAGGACAAGGCCCCCGACGGCCTCTGGGACGCCAACGTCCTCGCCGACGTGGACGAGCGGGTGGAACGCCTCCGGGCCTTGCCCGAGGTCCTCTGCGCCGCCTCGCCCTCGAGCGTCCTCCACTACGCGCGCGCCGTGGCGCAGGGCCTCGCCATCGGCGGAGGCGCTTCCCTCTCCCCCGCGGACATCGAGAAGGCCCGCAGCACCCTCCACTTCGCGCGCCTCAAGCCGGGCATTGCCCCGGACGGGAGCGAGGGGTGGCTCGAAGTCTACACCCGCGCCCACGGCGCCGCCCTCGGCGAACTCGAACGGCGCATCGTGAAGACCTTCGCCGACTCCAAGTGGGTCAAGGTCCGCACCCAGAGCAGCGGAGGAAGCCCCCCCGGCTCCGCGACCGCCTCGGGGGGCGCCAAGGGCGCGGCCTCCGCGCCTCCGGGCCCGAAGGACGAGGCCGAAGAAGGAGCCGGCGACGCGGCGTCTTCGCCTTCCAAGGCCCCGGACGCCGGGCCCTCACCTCCTGCGGGGAAGTAGGCCGTCCCCCTCCGCCGCCCGCGGCAAGGGGAAGTCGCTCCCTGGGCGTTCCCGCGGGTCGCCCTTGGAATCCCGCGTGTCCCGCCGCGAAGGCACCCGCCTGCCGGGGCTTCTTCGCCCCGGCGGAGCGGAGCGGACCCGGCGGAGCGTCTTCCGGTGCTGCCATGCCCCCGCCCTCCTACGGGTGCGCGGGCCGGGCGGGGCGGGTACCCTGGTCCCGAGGTGTTTGGAGGGGGTGCCATGAAGGCTCGGGTGGCCGCGGGGGCGGCGGTGGCGGTGGTGGCGT
>RFHU01000402.1 GCA_003695705.1 Planctomycetota bacterium | reverse complement strand
GGGCGGCGGGTCCGGGCGGGGCGGCGGGGCCGGACTGGGCGGCAGGCTGCGTTCGCTCGCCGTCCGGGGCGCCACCGAACCAGCGCGCGAAGAAGCCCGCTCGCTCCTGGGTCTTTGCGCCGCGGGGCGGCTTGGAGATCAGGCGGCCGCGGGGAGCGCGGGGCGACACGGCGTTCTTCAGCAGGGCGAGGGCTTCGGCAGCATCGGCCGCGCGGCGCGACTCGGGGGCGTAGCAGCGCCGGAACAGCGCGTCGAGGTCCGCGGCAGCCACCCCGTGGTCCTGGGGAGACTCCAGGCCCTGGGGCGTCCGGCCGACGAGGACTTCGAAAAGGAGGACGCCGAAGCTGTAGACGTCGGTCCTGGGGGTGGGGCGACCGCGCTCGAAGAGCTCGGGCGGCGCGTAACGAAGGGTTCCCGAGAGCTGGGGGCTGGTCACGGCGAGGGAGTGTTCGAGTTCGCGCTCGAAGGCGGTGCGCGCCAGACCGAAGTCGGTCAACTTGGGGGAGCCGTCCGCGGCGAGGAGCACGTTCTCCGGCTTGAGGTCCCCGTGGACGATTCCCTGTCGGTGCGCAGCGGCCAGCGCCTCGAGAATGCCCCTCGAGAGGGCGCGGGCCCTCGCCGGGGGGAGCGGGCCGTTCGCGAGGAGCTTGCGGAGGTCTCCTCCCTCCACGAGCTCCATGACGACGTAGGGGCGGGGACCCTCGAGGTTCCCGCCGTAGACCCGCACGACGCCCGGGTGGTCGAGGCGGGACTGGATCAGGCCCTCTCGCTGCAGCCAACCGACGAGCTCGGGTTCGTGGGGGAGCTTGAGGGCTGCCCAGCGTCCAGGGATCCAGGCGTGCTCCGCCTTCCACACCGTCCCGCCGCCGCCCTGGCCCAGTCGCTCGTGGAGGACGTACTCGCCGATCCGCTCCCCTGCCTTGGCCTCGCCCACCACGCGATGATACGCCCTCCCCTGTCCGCGCGCGCCGCGAGGAGCGTCCGTCCTCGAGGGTTCGCCCGCTGCCAGAACGGCGCGCGGTCGGTTCCCTTTCGCCGGGAGCCCGTGGGGAACTCGTGATGGGGCGCGAGGGGTGCCTCCGGCCTCCCGGTCGTGACGGACGGCGGGCGCAGTGCGCGGCTCCCCGGCCGGTGTGCCGGGACTTGCGGGGGAAGCGCTACTCGTGTTCGTCCGGCGGGCCGAGCGGTGCGCTTTGCAGGGCTTCGCCGAGTCGCTCGGCGAGGGCGACCGCGGCGAGCTGAAGGGCCCCGAGGCCCTCGGCGACCGCGCTCCGCTCCAGCAACGCCTTGCCCTTCCGGTCGAGAACCCGGGCTTGGGCCTCCACCCGTCCGTCTTCGAGGCGTAGGCGGCCAACCACGTAGACGCGCACGGCGGGCAGGTGGCGGCCGAGGCGAATCGCTTCGTAGTCGGCCAGCGCCCAGAAGCCGTGCACGGGCGGTTCGCGTTCCACCGCGCGGAGCGCGTCGGGTCGGGAGAGGACGTCGAAGTCCGGGCCGAGGTAGCTCATGGCCTCGGAGAGGTGATCCGCAAACTCGCGGCCCCGGATGCGGTTCGCTCCCGGGGGATCGTCGACTCCGAGCACGGCGAGGGAGAGCGGGGCCACGCCGGCGGGCAAGCCGAACTCGGGCATGGCGCGCAGGGCGTCGAAGGCGCGCTGGTTCGCCGCCCGGCGGAGTCCACGGGAGATCTTCATGGCGCCGTCTTCGACGGCTGCGAGGCGCACGTCGCGCCTCTTCTCGGGAGAGAGGAACTCGAATTCGGTTACGTCGTCGAGGCCGATCGCGGTCACGTGGCCGGAGAGGACTGGCTCTCCGCGGGCGCTGCGCAGTTCGACTTCGAATTCGTAGCGGCAGCCGTAGGCACTCTTGATGAGGAACAGGTCGTAGATCTCGTCGTCCTTGGCGGAGAGCACGGTCACGAACAGGCGCGGCGCCTGTTCCGTCTCGCCGGGGCTCGCGGCGCGGACCTCGTCGAACAGGTCGTGCCCGGTGAATTCGCGCTCGAGGGCCGCGAGCAGGTCGGCGGCGAGCTGCTCGTCGGCGCCCTCCACGGCGACGAGCACGACGCGGCCCAGCCCACTGGGAACCTCGCCCGCAAGGCGGGTGGCGTCGCGCTCGAAGGCGCTGATGGCGGAACAGCCGCAGAGGAGGGCGAGGGCGAACAGCGAGGCACGAGTCACGACGAGAGCCTATCCGAAAGCCTCGCCGTCGACAGGGCGCAAGGCGAGAGCGCGGGGCTCGTCCCCCGGGGGGACCTTGCGCTTCCTGGGTGGCTCGGTGAAGGTCGGGGCCCCAGGAGGTGGCATGGAGACCCAGGCAATGCTGCAGGCCGTGGAAGAGGCCGGGAAGGTGAAGCTCGGCGCCTTCGACATCGATGCCGTCTTGCGCGGCAAGTACGTCTCGGCCGCCAAGTTCCGCTCGGCCCTCGAGAAGGGGTTGGGCTTCTGCGACGTCGTCTTCGGCTGGGACATGGCCGATCAGCTCTACGACAACGTCACCTACACGGGGTGGCATACGGGCTATCCGGATGCCTGGGCGCGGGTCGAGCCGAGCACCTTCCGGCGAATCCCCTGGGAGCAAGGGACGCCCTTCGTGTTGCTGGACTTCTACGAGGCATCGGGCGAGCCGCTGGCGGTCTCTCCGCGGCAGGCCTTGCGTCGTGTCGTCGAGCGCGCGCGGGGCATGGGCTACGAGGTCAAGGCCGGCTTCGAGTTCGAGTTCTTCTTCTTCCAGGAGGACCACCACACCCTGCACGAGGCGGAATTCCGCGACCTGGTTCCCCTCTCCTACGGAATGTTCGGCTACAGCGCCACGCGGACTTCGCGCGACCAAGGGCTGGTCCATCAACTCTTCGACGAGCTGCGCGCCTTCGACGTCGGCCTCGAGGGCTTCCACACCGAGACGGGGCCCGGGGTCTACGAGGCGGCCATCGCCTGCGACGAGGCGGTCGCGGCGGCCGACAAGGCGGCCTTGTTCAAGCAGGCGGTCAAGGAGATCGCCGCCCAGCACGGGTGTACCGCCACGTTCATGGCGAAGCCCGACGCGAAGCTGCCGGGGTGCTCCGGCCACGTGCACCAGAGCCTGGCCGACGCCGCGGGGAAGAACCTGTTCGCCGGCGAGGAGGGGGGCTTGAGCCCGCTCGCCCGCAGCTACGTGGCCGGCCAAGTACGCTACATGCCCGAACTGACCGCGCTCTTTGCGCCCACCATCAACTCGTACAAGCGCCTGGTCCCCGGTGCCTGGGCGCCGACCCACGCCTCGTGGGGCCTGGAGAACCGCACCTGCGCACTGCGCGCCATCACGGGCCCTAGCGCCAAGAGCGTCCGCGTGGAGTATCGGGCGGCCGGCGCCGACCAGAATCCCTACCTGGCGCTCTGCGCGGGGGTGATCAGCGGCCTTGCCGGGATCGGAGAGGGGCTGGAGCCCCCTCCTCCGGTAACGGGCAACGCCTACGAGCTGAGCACCCAGCAAGCGCCCCGCCTTCCCTCGAACCTCGGCGCGGCCGCGGAGGCCTTCGCAGGGAGCGCGTTGGCGCGCGAGTGGCTCGGCGAGGCCTTCGTCGAGCACTACGCGAACACGCGCCGCTGGGAAGTCCGCGAGTTCGAGAAGGCGGTGACCGATTGGGAGCTCCGCCGCTACCTGGAGGTCATTTAGCTCGTGCCCGTCGCTCCCGAAGCCCCCGCAGGCGTCGCCCAATTCCATTTCCCTACGCGCGTCCGCTTCGGCTTGGGCGCCATCGCGGAGCTCGCCGGCGCCCTTGGCGAGGCTGGCGTCCGCAAGGCGTTGGTCGTCACCGACGGCGGCCTGGTGGACACCGAGGCCTTCGCTGCGGTGCGCCGCGCGCTGGAGGGCTGCGCGTACCATGTCTATGCGGAGGTCGCTCCGAACCCTCTCGCCGAGCAGGTAGACCGCGGCGCCGAAGCGTTCGCGGCCGAAGGCTGCGACGGGATCGTCGCCGTGGGCGGCGGAAGCGCCCTCGACGTGGCCAAGGTGATTCGCATTCTGGCTCGGCACGGGGGCCGCTGCCTGGACTACGCGTGGTCCGAGGGCGGCGGCGAGCGGATTACGGACGACCAGCCCTTCCTCGTCGCGGTTCCCACGACCGCGGGGACCGGGAGTGAGGTTGGGCGCAGCTCGGTGGTCACCGATCCGCGTACGCGACGGAAGATCTCGATCTTCTCCCCGCACATGATGCCGCCGTTGGTCCTTTGCGACCCGGAGTTGACTCGGGGGCTGCCGCCGGCC
The DNA here is from genome assembly GCA_003695705.1 of Planctomycetota bacterium. Lineage (GTDB taxonomy): Bacteria > Planctomycetota > J058 > J058 > J058 > J058. The sequence continues at coordinate 7,134 of RFHU01000402.1, read as the reverse complement.
GTCACGGCGAACACGGGCATCGACGCCTTGACCCACGCCGTCGAGGCCTACCTGACGCCTGCAGGGTACCAGCCCTTGTGCGACGGGATCGCCTTGCGGGCGATCGGCATGGTGGGCGGCGCGCTGCGTCGTGCGGTGGAGGACGGCGGAGACATGGCGGCGCGCAGCAGCATGATGGCCGCCGCATTGATGGGGGCGGTGGCCTTTCAGAAGGGGCTCGGCGCCACGCACGCCCTGGCACACCCCCTCTCGACCCTGGCCGGATTGCCGCACGGCCTCGCCAACGGCGTGCTCCTTCCGCACGTGCTTCGCTTCAACGCGGACGCGGTGGAGGAGCGCGTACGCGACGTCGGCCTCGCCCTCGATGACGACGAGGACGCGCCGGGGGCCGTCGCGCGTCTGGCTCGCGACGTGGGCCTGCCCCGCAACCTGAGCGAGGCCGGCGTCCCTCGGGACCTGCTCGAGGAGCTCGTCGCCCAAGCGCTGCAGGAGCACCTGTTGAGCGAGAACCCGCGTCCGCTCGAAGAGGCGGACGTGCGCCGGCTCTACGAGGCCGCCTTCGATGCCTGAGGCGCGCTCGCGTGCGCCGCGGTCGTCCGCCGCGCGTGGGGGGGGCTCCTCGCCGCTCGACGCGGCGCACCGCTTGGCCGAAGCCGTTGCTCCCTACCCGGCGCGAGCTCCCCTGGGCAAGGCCGCCTTCGTGCTCGATCCCCTCGACTACGCTTGGCCCTACCACCGTGAATACATCGAGCGCTTCGCTCCCCGTGAGCCCGGCGCGGTCGAAGCGATCTTGGTGGGCATGAACCCTGGCCCCTGGGGAATGGCCCAGACCGGGGTCCCCTTCGGGAGCCCCGACGTGGTGGAGTCCTTCTTGGGGATTCGTGGCCCGGTGTCGCCGCCGGCGCGGACGCATCCCAAGCGCCCCGTCCGCGGCTGGGAGGGAGGACGGGGCGAGGTCAGCGGGCGGCGCCTGTGGGGAGGAATCCGCGCCTGCTTCGGCACGCCGGAGGCTTTCTTCGCCCGTTTCTACGTGGCCAACTACTGCCCGCTGGTGTTCCAGAGCGAGAGCGGCGCGAACATCACCCCCGACAAGCTGCCGCGGACGCTGGTCGGGCCGCTCCTCGACGCCTGCGCCGAGCACATGGCGGCGCTCGTGTCTTTCGCGCGCCCGCGCGCCGTGATCGGGGTTGGGAAGTGGGCCGAGAAGCAGCTCGCGAAGCTCGTCGAGGAGCGGTCCCTGGACGTCGGGGTGGGAGGCGTCTTGCATCCAAGCCCCGCCAGTCCGCTTGCCAACCGCGGCTGGCTGGAGCGGGCCCGAGCGCAGCTTGCTGCGCTCGGTCATCCCTGGCCCGAGCCGGTGCACTGATGCCCGAGGTCGCGGACGGAGCGCAGTGCCTTCGGCGCGGAGGGGATCGTCTACGGTGCGGCGGGCGCCGGCCTCCGGCATACTCGGGAACGGAGTCAGGCGTGTGACCGAGCCGCTGCTGAGGGTGACGGAGGGTGCGGAGGGGCGGACCTTGCCCCTCAAGGTCCCCTTCGTGATCGGCAGCGGAGAGGAGGCCTCGTTGCGGCTCTCCGAGAGCGGCGTCGCCGTTCGACACCTGGTCGTGGACGCCGACGAGCGAGGCTACTTCGTCGATGTGCTCGGGACGGGCGCGGAGGCGACGGTGAACGGGGGGCGCCTGACGGGGCGCAGGGCGGTCGACACGGGCGACGTGTTGCGGATCGGCGAGGTGCGGATCGAGTTCCTCCTGCGTCCCCCGACAACGCGGCGCCACAAGGTCCAAACCGCCGCCGTGGACACCGACCGGGGGGGAGGCCGGCGCAGCGCCCTGGAATGGATCAATCTGTTCCTCCACTTGATCAACCGAGTCGAGCGCGAGAGCGAGTACCTCGAGGAGGTGCTCAATTTGCTCGCCGATTCCCTCGGAACGGACTGGTCCGCGCTCGCCCTGCGCTCCGGCGAGGGTGAACTCCGCTTGGTTCGCACCCTCGGGGCCGGAGCGCCGCCTTCGGAGTGGAGGCGGCGAGTCGAAGAACTCCTCGCGGACGGCGCCGGCGAGGTGTGCTGGCGGTCGCCGGTCGACCAGCGCCCCGCGCTCTACCTGCGCCTGCGCCCGGATCCAGACGCGCAGCCCGTTGCGCTTTGTTTCGCTCGGCCCGCGGGGAGCGCACGGTTCCGCAAGGAAGAAGCCGACCTCCTCGAGGCCATCGCCGCGCAGCTTTCCGACGGAATGCGCCTCATGCGGCGCGTCGAAGAGACGCATCGGCTGCAAGGAGACTTGCTGGAGATCCGCGACCAGGAGCGACGTCGTGTCGGCCAGGACCTGCACGATGGGGTGTGCCAGGAGCTCGTCGGGGTGGGCATGCTGGCCAAGCTGTTTCGCCGACGCCTCGAGGGGCAGGGCGTCGAGGGGTGCGAGGAGCTGGATCGGATCATCGAGCACCTCGAGGGCCGCCACGAGCCATGCGAGGGCGCTGGCGCGCGGTCTCAGTCCCCTCGCCCTCGAGGACGAGTACGGTTTGCTGCTGGCCCTGGGGGAACTGGTCGACCAGACCGAACAGGTCTTTGGGCTCTCCTGTGTGTTTCGCTGCGACGAGTTGGTCGAGGTGCAGGACGCGTCGGTCGCCAACCACCTCTACCACTTGGCGCGCGAAGCCGTCGTCAACGCCGCCAAGCACGCGCAGGGGAGCACGATCCATGTCGAGCTGCGCGAGGAGGCGGGTCTCCTAACCTTGACGATCGACGATGACGGGCGCGGACTCCCCACGCACGGCCCGGTACCGAGGGGCATGGGGTTGCGGGTGCTCGAAGAGCGGGCGCGCCAGCTCCGCGCGCGCCTTGTGTTCGACCGGAGTCCCCTGGGAGGACTCCGGGTGCGCTGCGCGGTTCCCTGGCAGCGGGACGAGGGAGAGTCGTTCTGGCTCTACGCTCCGCTCCTCGGGGCGCCGGTGCTCTTGCACCAAGGCGTTCGCTACACCGTCGGACGGACGCGGGAGGCCGACCTGCGCTTCCCCTCTTCTCGTGTGTCTCGGCGCCACGCCGAATTCCGCTGGGAGGACGGGCGCTGGACGCTCGTCGACCTGGGCTCCACCAACGGCACCGCGGTCAACGGAGAGCCCTTGGTCGGTCCCCGTACCCTGAGCAGCGGCGACCGGCTCAGCTTCGGCGGATGCGAGGCGGTGCTGCGCGCGGGCGCGGCGCGTGAAGATCCGGCGCAGCTCAAGGAGGCCACGCAGCGCCTCATGCCCAAGGCGCGCTGACCTCCCGGGGATCAGCTGCCCTCGGGCCAGGCGGGGAGGGAGCGAGCTGCCCGTAGGCCGATGCCGGCGCCGCGGTCGCTGGCCCGTGCCATGCCGCGACGAGCGGAGCGGCAACGGGAGGGCGGATTGAAGCCGTCGCCTCCGCGGATGACCCGCAGGCGTCCCCAGGAGCGCGTGCGGGGGCGGCCGTCCGCCGGGGCGCCGCGGTAGCCCGAGATCCAGGTGTCTTCGCACCACTCGGCGAGGTTGCCCGACATGTCCACGAGCCCAAAGGCGTTGCACCGCTCGGCGTGCAAGGCCGGAGGGTGGGTCGTCCAGTCCGCCTCGTCCCCGTACCAGGCCCACTCCGGCGAGGGCTCGTCGCCCCAGAAGTAGTTCGTGTCGGTCCCGGCGCGGCAGGCGTATTCCCACTCGGCCTCGGAGGGGAGGCGGAGTTCGCCGCCGGCGAGACGGAGCCAGGCGCGGGCCTCGTTCCAGCTCACGCCTTCGATGGGCAGCGTGGGTCCACGCCAGGTGCGTTGGTCTTCGCCGCCGATGCGGTCCCACTCGGCTTGGAGTACGGGCGTGCGGCCGAGGAAGAACGGCGCCACCCGCACGGAGCGGGGTGGGCGCTCGTGGGCGGTGTCCCGCTCGGAGCCCATGACGAAGTAGCCGCCGGGGATCAAGTGCAGGCGGAGGCGGCTGGCTACGTGTTCGTAGGCGCCGACGCGCAGGCGAACGCCTCCGGCCTCGTAGGCCTTGGCGCCGAGCAGGCGGAAGCCCGCGCCGAGGAGGTCGTCGACCGCGGAGAGGACGACGTCCTGCGAGGCGGGCGCGGCGGCAGCCCAACTCCGCATGTCGCTCAGGTCGGCGACTCGTCGCAGGTGTTGCCAGAGGCCGGCGCCGGCGGAAGCGTCGGCTTCGAGCAACGCCCGTTGGGTCCAGCGACGGAGTCGACGATCCACGCCGGACAGGATACCCAGCCGGCGCTCGAGGGCCGAGCGCCCGCGCCGCTCGGTAGAATCCCCCGCCGCGAGCCATGCAGCGGGCGAGGAGACGGCGGCGAAGGAGGGAGAGGAAATGCACCTTGTTTGTCGGCGGGGCCGCGGGACGGAGTCCTTTGCGCTTCCGGGGACCGAGGCGCGCTACGCGCCGGACGTCCCCCTCCTCCCCGTGCACATGGAGATCCGCCTCGACTTCGACCTCGAGGGTTGCGCGGTGGAGGGTGAGGTCACCCTGCGCGTGGTCGGGCGGCGGCCCGCGCGGGTCCTCCGTCTCGACGCGGTGGACCTGAGCGCGGTGCGTGCCGAGGACCCCGCCGGGCGCCGCTGTTCGTTGCAGTCCGAGCCTGCGGCCCTGAAGGTCGTCTGGGAGGAGCCCTTTGCCGCTGGGGAAGAGCGGCAGGTGACCCTTCGCTACCGTGTGGAGCGTCCGCTGACCGGAATGATCTTCTCGCGTGCCGCCCACGGGGAGCGGCTGGGGCCTCCTTGGGTGGCCACCGACCACGAGACGGAGCGGGCGCGCTACTGGCTCCCCTGCGTCGATCACCCTTCGGTTCGCACGTCCTTGGACCTGGTCCTGACCGCGCCGGAGGAGTGCACGATCCTGGCCAACGGGGTCCTCGTGGACGAGACCTGCCGGGAGGGGCGGAAGACGGCGCACTGGAGGCTCGAGCAGCCGTGCCCCAGCTACTTGATCTGCCTGGCGATCGGGGAGTTCGTGCGCTTCGACGGCGGCGAATGGGCTGGAGTGCCCGTCGCCGCCTACGCCTTACACGGTCACAGGCCGGAGACCTTGGGGCGCAGCTTCGGCGTCACCCGAGAGCAAATGGAGTGGCTGACCGCCAAGCTGGGGGCGCCCTTCCCCTACCCGAAGTACTACCAAGTCGCCTTGCCCGGGATCGGGGGCGCCATGGAGAACATTTCGCTCACCACCTGGGACGACGCCTTCCTCCTCGACGAGACGCTGGCGGCCGAGTGGCAGCGCGTCGTCGAGCGGGTGAACGTTCACGAAATGGCACACAGCTACTTCGGCGACGCCATCGTGATCAGCGACTTCGCGCACGCTTGGCTGAAGGAGGGCTGGGCAACCTACGTGGAGGCTCTTTGGGTCGAGGATCGTTACGGAGCGGACGAGTTCCACTACCACCTGCAATGCGAGGCGGAGGACTACATGCGGGAGGCGGACGAGCGGTACGCCCGCCCCATCGTGACCCGTCGCTACAGCAGCAGTTGGGAGATGTTCGACCAGCACCTCTACCCTGGCGGTGGCTGGCGACTCCACATGCTCCGCTGGCGGGTGGGGGAGGAGGCCTTCCGGAAAGGGGTGCGCCGCTACGTCGCGGAGTTCTCGGGACGGCTCGTCGAGACCGCGGACTTTCGCAAGGCCCTCGAGGAGGCGAGCGGGCTCGACCTGGCGCGCTTCTTCGACGAGTGGGTCTACGCCCCTGGCTATCCGCGGCTCGAGCTCACCTTCGAATACGACGCCGAGAAGAGGATTGGCCGGCTCGTGCTCGTCCAGGCGCAGGCAAAGGGCGACGGTCCCGTCGGGTTGTTCTCCTTCGACCTCGAAATTGCCTTCGAGACGAGCCCGGGGACGTGGCGGCGCGTCACCGTGCCCGTGGAGGAGCGCCGGCACGTGCGTGAGGTCGCCCTGGAGGAGCCACCGCTCCAGGTCGCCGTCGATCCCGAGCAAAAGGTCCTCTTCGCGCTGGACTTCGACCCCGGGCGCGAGCGCCTCGAACGTTCGCTCCGGAGCGGTCCGCTCACGGCGCGCCTGCACGCGGCCAAGACCCTTGCTGCGCAGGGGCGGCGGGCTGGAGTGCGAGTCCTCGAGGAGGCATGGGGGGAGGACCCCTTCTGGGGGGTGAAGGTGGCCATCGCGAAGGGTCTGGGCAAGGCGCGTACCCAGGCTGCGGCCGAGGCGCTCGCGCGCTTGCTCGAGGCGGAGACCGATCCGCGCGTCCTTGCGCCCCTGGCCCGTGCCTGCGGAGAATACCGCGACGCAGGCGTCGGCGAGGCGCTCGCCGCCTTCCTCGCCGACGAGGAGCGTCCCTACTACCACGCGCGCGCGGCGGCCTACGAGGCCTTGGGAAAGCAGCGCGATTCCGCGTGGCTGCCGCTCCTGCGCCGCGGCGCCGAGGATCGCTCGTGGTGGGGCTGGGTGCGCCGCGGCGCTTTGCTCGGACTGGGGGAGCTGCGCTCCGCCGAGGCCTGGGAGGAACTCTGGGATCGTCTACCGCGCGAGGGCGCGCGGCAGGTTCGGGCCCAGGCGCTGATCGCGCTCGCGCGCGCCTCCTCTTGGCAGGAGCGCGGTCTGCGCGAGCGGGCCCTGGAACGGCTCGCGGACGTCGCCCGCGCGGCCGACGCCGTGGAGCGCATGCAGGCCGCCCGAGCGCTCGTCGCGCTGGGGGAACCGGGCGCGGCGGGCGTCCTCGACGCGATCGCCGAGCAGGTCCCCACGCAAGAGCGCCCGCGGGTGCTGCGCATGGCCGCCAAGGTGCGCGCCGCGCCGCCGCTCGCGCGTGCGGCGAAGCTCGAGAAGCGGGTGGAGGAACTCGAGGCGAAGGTCCGGGCGCTCGGGGAGCGGCTGGAGGAACTGGCCGGCGGCAGCTTCCGCGCGACGAAGCAGGCAGGCGCCTGACGCTCCTTAGAGGACCTTCGAGCGCCCTCGCTCGTCCCTGAACGGGCACGGACGGTGCCAACGGCCCCGCCCGCGCTCCTCCCCGCCCGTGAAGGGGCCGGAGCGAGGCGCCCAAGGCGCGCCGGCCGTGGGGGCGTGCTCGAGGAAGCTACCGCTTCTTCTTGGCGGTCTTCTTGGCGGTCGTCTTCTTCTTGGCGGTCGTCTTCTTCTTGGCGGTCGTCTTCTTCTTGGCGGTCGTCTTCTTCTTGG
>RFHU01000401.1 GCA_003695705.1 Planctomycetota bacterium | reverse complement strand
GGGGACCTCCCCGCGGATGAAGCGCGCGCCGCGGAGGAAGTCGTCGGCGACCACGTAGCAGCCCGAGCGTTCGAGGGTCAGCAAGAGGCCGAGGGGCGGCTGCTCGCAGAAGCAGCCGGTGAGGGCGACCCGGGCCCGATCTTCGACGGGGCGCTGGGAGGCGCGCGCGGCGTCGACGTATTCGCGCAGGAGGCGGTTGTGCTCCTCGACGGGCAGCACGCAGCCGGCGCGCAGGACCTGGTAGATTTCGGTGGTGGGAGTGAGCCAGGGGGCCTCGCGGCGGAGGGTGTAGAGCTCGTCCAGGAGGCGGCGGTTCTCGTTGTAGAGGGCAATGGAGGCCCACACGTCGTCGTTGGAGGGCTCCCGCCCGCTCAGGCGGCACATGTCCTCGAAGAGCTCGCGCAGGTCCTTGGCCATGAACTCGCCGCCGAGGTCGTCGCGGAAGTTCTGCGGGACGTCGAGGTAGCGGACGTACTTGTCGGGGAAGAGCACCTGCCACATGCCCGACAGGTTGCGGATCACGTCGCAGGTGCTGGGGAAGATCATTCCGTCGAGCACGTCGTAGGTGCCGTTCAACCCCAGCTCGATGGTGCTGCGGGGGAGCTGGCAGATGTAGCTCTGGAAGTAGGCGTCGCCGCGGACGATCTCGACGCCGTCTCCGCCGCCCAGGAGGCCGACGGGCAGGACCCCCGCCGCGTGCAGCAACTCGCGCGGGGCGTAGACCGGCAGGTGGCCGACGGCCTTCCCGCCTGGGTTGGCTTCCTTCCAAGCGCGGACGGTCTCGAGGTGCACGTCGCCGGCCAGGGCTTCGGCTCGGGCGACGATGTCGCTCAGTTGTGCGTCCATTGGGGTGCTCTCTTCTCCAAGAAGGAGGCGATGCCCTCGGGGGCGTCGTGGGTGGCCATGAGGTCGGAGAGGTAGAGGCGCTCCACCTCGTCGAGGTCCCGCAGCGCGCGCCGCAGGCCGGTGCGCGCCGCGAGGGTCGCGTAGCGCAAGGCCGCGGCGGAGCGAGGCATGAGGTGCTCGCGGTGGTAGGCCCGCGCGGCTTCGATGGGGTCTTCGACCACGGCGTCCACGAGACCCATGCGGAGCGCTTCTTCCGCGGAGACGACGCGCCCGCTGAGGAGCAAGTCGTCGCTGCGGGCCTGCCCGATGCGCAGGGGCAGGATCAACGACGCGACGGGGGCGAACACCCCCAGGCGGATCTCGGGTTGTCCGAGCTGGGCGCCGGGCGCCGCGAAGACCCGCTGGCAGAAAGCAGCAAGCTCGAGGCCGCCACCGAGGCACTGGCCGCGCACGGCGGCCAGGAGGACCTTCCCGCACTCGGCGAGCTCGCGAAAGAGCGCGTGGAACTCGGGGAGCATTTCGTTGACTTCTTCGGGGCGGTGCTCTTCGACCGACGCGCCGAAGGAGAAGTGCTTCCCTTCGCCGTGGATGAGGACGCTGCGCACCGGCGCCCAGCGGCGTGCTTGGCCTATTTCCTCGCGCAAGGCCTCCACCATGGTTCGGTCGAGGATGTTCGCCTTGGGTCGCTGGAGGGTCAGGCGGAGGAGGGAGCCCTCCTCCTCGAGCGTGGAGCGAACGCAGGGGTCGCTCACGCCTTCACCGCCGAACGGGGCAGAACGGCCTCGATGAGTTCGGGCCCCCAGCGCTCGCCGGCGGCCAGGCGCCGGCGGAGTTCCACGAAATCGATCTCGCGTTCCTTGCCTCGTCCCTCGTCGAAGGCGCGGAAGCCGGCCTGGGCCTCGGTGAGCATGTTGAGGCCGAGCCAGTGGCGGTTCGTCTCCTTGTTGCGGTCCCAGTGTTCGAGCTTGTGCTTGCGCAGGGACTCGATGGTCTTCATGAGGCAGTTGGGGAAGGTCATGAGGAGGCCCGTGAGCATGCGGTTCACCGCCGCGTCGAGGGGAGCGAGGTCCACGGTGCCCTGTGCGAGGAGGGCCTTGCCCTTCTCCTTCTCCTCGCCGGTCTTGGGCTCTCCGTAGACGATTTGGCCCGTGGCCGGGTCCACGTAGCGGTCGGTCGTGACCAGCGGGTTGGGGACGAAGCGGCCGTCCACGCGCAGGCAGGGGACGGCCTCGCTGATCATGTGGTAGCGCAGCGCCTTGTAAGCGCTCCAGGGCTCGCACACCGCGCAGCTCAGCATGGCGTGCTCGATGCCCACGTAGAGGGGGAGGAAGTCGGTGGAGCCCCCGTCGGGGGCGGACCCGTGGCGGGGTCCGGCTTGGCCGAAGCGGGCTAGGTCGGAGGCGATGGTGAAGTCGCAGGCCATTCCGATTTCCTGGCCGCCGCCGATGCGCATGCCGTTGGCGCGGCAGATGACCGGCTTCTCGCAGAGGAGGATCGAGCTGACCATGTCGTTGAAGAGGCGCATGTACTGCCGGTATTCGCCGGGCCGCCCCGCGTAGTAGGTGGCGTACTCGTGGGTGTTGCCGCCGGTGCAGAAGGCGCGGTCGCCGGCGCCGGTGAAGACCACGGCCACGGCCGCGCGGTCGTTGGAGGCGTGACGAAAGGCCAGGATGACGTCCTTGACCATTTCGGTGGTGTAGGAGTTGAGCTGCTTGGGGTTGTCGAGCACGATCCACACGGCGTGCAGCCCGTCGACCTCGGCGCCGTCGGGGCCGAAGACGGGGCGGCGCTCGACGCGCACCTGGCCGGTGAAGTCCTTTTCGCAGAGGTCGTGGGAAACCCAGTCCATGGTCAACTCCGGTCGAAGTCGGGAAGGAGGATGGGGCGCTTGCGTTGCTCGCCCCGCCGCATGCGGTCGATGACCTCGTTCACGCGGCTCATGGGGAAGAATTCGATGAAGGGGTCGAGGGCCACGAGGCCCGAGAGGACCGTGTCGATGGCGCGCGGGTAGCGGGCGGGGTCGCAGCCCCAGTTGCCGAGGGCACGCGCGTCGAAGGCCATGAGGTTCGAGAGGCGCACCGAGACCTCGCCGGCGTGGTAGCCGACCACCGAGAGGGTGGCGCCGAAGCCCAGGAGCGCGAAGGCGAGCTCTTGCCCGGGGGCGGTGCCCGAGGTCTCGAAGATCTTCCACTCGGTGGCGGGGAGGTCGCTTTCCTTGGCGAGGGCGCGGACTTCGCGCTTGATCTCCTTGGCGGAGCGTCCCGTGGGGTTCAGGGTCCACTCGGCGCCGTGCTCGCGGAGGGCGGCGAGGCGCTCGGGGTCGATGTCGATGGCCAGGGTGCGGGCCCCGAGGGCGCGGGCGATCTGGATGCCGAAGCCGCCCACCCCCCCGGCGCCGACGAAGATGGCGAAGTCCCCCTCGGCGAGGCCGCTGCGCTCGACCGATTGGAAGGCCGTCGAGACCGCGTCGGCGATGACCGAGAGGCGGGCCAAGGGCTTGCCCCAGGGTACGTCCACGGGCTGCAGGAAGCGGGCGGGCACCACGAGGTGGCTGGCGAAACCGCCGTGGGTGTCGCTGCCGGGGAAGACCTGCCGGCGGCAGATCTCGCCGCGGCCTTTGGCGCAGAGGGCGCACTCGCCGCAGGGGAGCACCGCGGGCACGATGACCGCTCGTCCCTCGAGGGCGGGGTCGGCGCCTTCGCCGAGGGCGACCACACGGCCGCTGACTTCGTGGCCGAGGACGAGCGGGCGCTCGCGGCGGGTCGGGACGCCTTCGATGAAGCTGATGTCCGTGTGGCACACGCCGCAGCCGCAGACCTCCACCAGGGCCTCCCCGGATCCGGGGGCGAGGTCGAAGTCGAGGGCCTCGAGGGGGGCTTGCAGTTCGGTGAGGGCGTAGCCGCGGGCGCGCATTATGTTGCCTCTAGATCGTTTCTTTGGGGCACTATGCTTCTCGCCTCGTGGCGGCAGCGCCTCGCAAAGGACAGGCCGTACCCAAGCCCCGCGATGCGGGAGGCCTCGTCACAGGG
>RFHU01000400.1 GCA_003695705.1 Planctomycetota bacterium | reverse complement strand
CGCTCCGCGCGCGCCACGGCCGAGCCCCCAGTGGGCCAGAACCCGTCGCTCGAGCTCGGAGCAGTGCAACGGCCCTTCGATTCCTACCACGGAGGCGACGAGGGCCGTCAGCTCGCTCTCCGCGACGCGCGGGAAGTCGTCTCGCCCGCCGAGCTGCGCCACCGCGGCCTCGACGTAGGGCGCGATCTTCCCCTCCCCCGTTTCCTCCACCGGTCGCAGCCGCACCGCGGCTTCTTGCTCTTCGTTGCGGCCTTCTTTCGCTCGCTCCTCCGCGCGGGCCGCGACCGCCGCCTCCTCGAACTCGGCCGCGGCGCGCTCCGCCGCGGCGGCGAGCCGCTCGAGCACGCGTTCGCGGTGCCGGTGCCACTCGAGCGCCCACACGCGCTCGAGTCGCCAGCCAAGGCGCGCGAACACGCCGGGGACGATTCGCTCGCGATCCCGCGCTTCGGGGAAGGCGAGCCAGCGCGGACCGTCGAGGAGGACGCCCAGCGCGAAGCCGTCGCCGCGGCGGAGGCCGAGGTCCACGCGCACCGCCGAGGTGCCGAGGTCGCGCTCGACCGCGAAGCCCGCGGGGCCGAGGCGCTCGGTCAGCGCTTCGGCCACTGCGTCGGCCAACCGACGCCGTTCCAGCGCGGGCGCCGCCGGCTCCTCCGGAGGAGGCGGTGTCGTGCCCCGGAAGGCGTGCTCGAGGTAGCGTCGCAGGAGCCGGACCCCGCGGCTTTGGGTGCGCGAAGTGTCGAGGTCCTCGGGGCGAAAGGAGGAGAAGACGACGAGTTGCTCGCGCGCACGGGTAACGAGGACGTTCAGCCGCCGCTCGCCGCCCGCCTGGTTGAGGGGCCCGAAGTTGAGGCTCAGCTTCCCCGTCGCGTCGGGGCCGTAGCCCACCGATACGAAGATCACGTCGCGCTCGTCGCCCTGCAGGGTTTCGAGGTTCTTGACGAAGAACCGCTCCGGGGCCTCGCCGGCGAACCACGCCTCGAGGTCCGGGCGCGCGCGCAAGCGGCGCTCGAGGGCGTCGAGCACTGCGTCTTGCTGCGCCTGGCTGAAGGTCCCCACCCCCACGCTGCGGTGCGGGAAGCGCTCCGCGTGCTCGATCAGCGCCGCCGCCACCGCCTCCGCCTCGGGCTCGTTGCGCCCGCTTCCCCCCCGCTCGTAGCGGCCGTCGGCGACGAACACGGCGCGCAGGCCCAGCACCCCGCGCCCGTCGTCCGGGGAAGGAAAGGTCAGGAGCCTTCCTTCGTAGAAGCTGTGGTTCGAGAACGCGATCAGCGACTCGTGGCGGCTGCGGTAGTGCCAACGAAGGACTCGGCGCGGCATCCCGCTGGCAATGCAGGCGTCGAGTACGCTCTCCAGGTCGGTGGCCGCGACCTCCTCCTCGGCCGCCTCGCTGGCGACGACGGCCCGGAAGAAGGCCGTCGGCGGCATCTGCTGGCTGTCGCCCACGACCACGGCCTGCCGCCCGCGCGCCAGCGCCCCCAGGGCGTCCTCGGGGGTGATCTGGCTGGCCTCGTCGAAGACGACGAGGTCGAAGGTGTGCAGGTTGGGGTCGGTGAACTGGGCCACACTGAGGGGGCTCATGAAGAGGCACGGCTTGAGGGCCGACAGGACCCGCGGCAGGCGGGCCAACAGCTGCCGCACGGGCATGTGGCCGCGCTTGCGGCGGAGTTCCCGCTGGAGCAGCCCGAGCTCCGATCCCGCAGAAGCCTCCCAGCGCGCGTCGGGGCGTGCTCGCGCCAGGCGGTATCGGAGGCGCACCCGGGCGAGGAGGAGCTGGCGCTCGTCGAGGCGGCGGAAGGCCGCCAAGCGCTGCAGGTGTCCTTCGGCGTCGAAGGAGGAGAGGACTGGCCGCTCGCCCAGCGCCGCATCGAGGCGGTCGAGGAAGAAGGCCCGCCGCAGGGTGGGAGCGAGCTGCGCCTCGGGTACCAGCGCGGCGTGCGCCGCGCGTACGAAGCCTTGCAGTCCCAGCTCGCGGCACGTTTGGAATGCGCCCTGCAACTCCGCCCACTCGTCGAGCCGCCCGAGGGCACCCTCGACTTCGCCGAGCCGCTCGGCGAGCGCCGCGGGCGCCGCGGCGTCGGCGCCGACCCCGAAGAGCGCGCCTTCGTCGGCTTCGGCGAGCTCCTTCAGGGTCGCCCACGCCTCCTCCCAACGGGCGACGGCGGTCCGCACGGACTCTGCCGCGCTGCGCGACTCCTCGGGGGGGAGTCGCTCGGCGGCGAGCGCTTCGCGGAGCCTTGGGCTTACCCGATCGGCTCGAGCGTGCGCGGCGAGCTGCGTCGCGGCCGCGCGCGCTGCCCGCAGGGCCTCGGCCTCCTCGTCCCACGCCCGCCCGAACAGGGGCCGGGCTTTGCCCTCGGCCGCCCGCAGGCGTCCCCGCGCTTGCCGCGCCAGGGCGGCCACCGAGAGGTCCCGGGCGAGTTCGGCATCGCTTCCTGGCTTGCCTTTCGGGAGGTAGGGGCGAATCCGGGCCCGCGCCCGCCACCAGGCGGGGCGAAACACGCGCCACCAGCGGTCGGCGCTCGCGGCGAAGACGGCCTGCAGGGCGGGCAGGTCCTCGCGCTCGAGGACTTCCGGGGCGAGGCGCCCGGTCAGCTGGCCGAGGAACTCCTCGAGGCGCGTACGATCCTCGATCCACTCGGCGACCTCCGGAGGCTCCGAAGCCCACGCGGGATTCGCCAGCGCGATTCCCTCGGGGCGCTGGGGTTCGGCGAGCAGCTCGGCCAGGTCGAGGAGCGGCGCGGCCGCGGCGACGCTCGTCGGCGGATCGCAGCGCAGGACGTTCCCGAGCGTCTCCAGAGCCTCCTTCAGCCGGGCGGCCGCCTCTCGGGCCGCGGCGAGGGAGCGGTTCAGCCGCCCCCGGTCGGCGTAGCTCCACTGCGCCCTGCACAGGCCGCGCAGCGGATGCTGCGCAGGATCCCCCGTGCGCTCCAGGGCCTGCCCCAGGGCGACGAGGGCTCGTTCGCGCGCCTGGAGGTCGACCTGGCTCCAGGCACTGGCCGCCGCGCCCACGGCGCCGACGAGCCCCGCCTCGACGAGCCCGGGAAAGGCCGTGTCCTCTTCCTCGAGGGCGGAGAGGATCTGGAAGGGACTCGCCCCCAAGGGCCGGAGGGGCTCGTGCAGAGCGGCGAAGAACGCGTCCAGCTCTGCGCCGAGGCGCTGCAGCTCGTCGAGCCTCGCGTCCTCGTCGTGGTCGGGGAAGGCCTCTGCTTCGAGGGTTCGGGCCAGGCTGCGAACGACTTCGCGCTTGCTGGCGTGGCGGCTGTGGAGTTCGAGGCAGAAGGCGTCGAGACCCACCTCCGCGAGGCGTCCGCGCACGACCTGCAGCGCAGCCATTTTCTCGCTCACGAAGAGAACGCTGCGGCCGCGACCGAGGAACTCCGCCACGATGTTGGCGATGGTCTGAGACTTCCCCGTCCCCGGCGGCCCCTCGAGCACGAAGCTCTCCCCGCGCAAGGCTGCCGCAATGGCTTCTCGCTGGCTCGCATCCGCGTCGAGCACGCTGAACACCTCGCGCGGAGGGCGGGGAGGGGACTCCTCGGTTCCAGGAGGCCTCGGGGCCGCTCCTCCGAGCAGGACGCGCACGAGCGGGTGTTCCAAGATCCAAGCACGGTGCCGCCCCAGGTCTTGGTAGATGACGAAACGCTGGAAGGAGAACAGGCCCAGGGCCGCGTCTTCCACGACGCGCCAGCCTGGCCTGTCCCGGAGTTCTTTGGCGACGGCCTCGAAGAATGCGTCCGGGTCGAGTTCCTGTTCGTCCTCGGGGAGCGTGGGGAGGGCGATTCCGAACTCGCGCTCGAGCTTGTACCCGAGCGCGGGGTTGAGCCAGAGGTCGTCGCCGCTGGCGGCCAGCCGGTACGCGCTGCGGACGGAGCGCCGGTGCAGCTCGACGGGAACCAAGAGGAGGGGCGCACGCTGGAGGCGCCGGCTTCCTCCTTCGCGCCATTCGAGGAAGCCCAAGGCGAGGAAGAGGGTGTTGAAGCCCTGTTCTTCGAAGTCGCTGGCGGCGCGGCGGGCGATGGCCACCAGGTTCTTTTCCAGCTCGCTCGGCGGGAGTTCGGTCTGGAGCTCTCGGTCGCGATGCCGCCCCGGGAGCTTCTCTCGCGCCCGCCGGCGGAAGGTCCCCGTAGCGGACGGCGCGTCTTCAGGCCCTTCTCCTGGCTCCTCGCGAGGGCGCGCGAAGCGATCGCTGATGAGCGCCAAGCCGGCTCCGCAGCTTGCGCAGCGCCCGAGCTCGTCCCAGCACTCGGCGTGGTGCCGCGAGAGGCAGGCGTTGCAAGCGGCGTTGGGCTCCTCGGGGGAGACGGCGTCGTGGCAGAAGGGGCAGCGGGTGGGGGCTCCGCGGACCGAGACGCCGAGCTCCTCGGCGCCACGCGCCACGCGGCCGGACGCCGCGGACGCCGAACCGTGGGGGAACTCCCCCCTCTTCGCCGCCGCCCCGCCGGCGCCCTCTCGGTCCCCGGCGCTCGGGACCCCCTTCGCAGGTTGCGGCGTAGCGCCGGCGGACCCAGCTCCGCTCCCGTCCGCGCGGCGGGCGAGACGCCGCCCGCCGCGCGCGAGCTCCGGATTCGGGAGGAATCCCAGCGTGCGCCCCTCGATCACGAGCTGGCGGTAGATCTCGCTCGGGACTTCGTCCACGATCTGGACGGTCGTGCGCCGCGTGGGGCGGAAGTTCAGCAGACGGTTGCGGCGCGTCAAGTCGAGCAGCGCCAAGCGGCGACGCTCGAAGGCCGCGACGAGGGACTCCTCGTTCATGGGTTTCGAGTATGGGGGAGCGGCGCGCCCGACGCGAGCCCGGCTGCCGCCTCCCGGCTGGGCCGGGGGGGGTAGGAAGGCGCGCGGCGCGATGGTTCCCGGCGGCGGCCCGAGGCCGGCGCGGCTACCGGGCTTCGTCCTCGACCACCTCGAAGCGCGCGCTGGCGCGGTGGCGAGCCGCGGCGAAGGCGTGCAGGGAGTAGGGCTGCGCGGGGACGTCGTGGAGTGCGCCCGTGCGGGTGGCCTCGACGGCGAAGCGTCCCGCGCAGCGGCCGGCCGCGTCGGGCTCCTCGAACACGGGGACCTCGAGGCGCAGGCGCATGGGGCCGCCGTAGACCGGGCCGGTGAAGACGAGGTCCACCGAGACGACGCCGAGCGCGCCCGCGGCCCCCACGTCGAAGGCCTTCCCGTCCGCGCGGAGGGTCCTGCGCTGCGGAGGGAGGGGCAGGCGAAAGGCTCCTCGCACCCAGAGGGGCTCGCCCCGCCGGAGGCGGGGCTCCACGGCGAGGACGAGGCCCTCGTCCGAGGGCGGCTGCGGCGCGCTGTCGGCGTCGGCCCCGTAGCGCGCCCCTTCGCCCGGCGCGGGCGCGACCACCGGCGGCGGGAGTTCCTCGCGGCGCCTGGCGAGGAAGGCCTCGACCTCGGGATCTCGATAGGCCCCCGGGGGCGGTCCCACCCGCAGGCGGACTGGCCCCGCCACCTGGTCGAGGAACACGAGGTAGACGGCGTAGCGCGCCGGCCGCCGCGGGAGGCCGAGGCGCGCGGCGAGGTCGAGGCGGTGGGGGAGGAAGTAGACGAGGTCCGCGACCGGCTCCTCGGTGGCTCCGGGTGGTAGGGGTGGCTCCTCGGCGGCCACGAGGGCGTCGAGTTCCTCGGGGCTCAGGTCGTCCGAGAGCCATTCGGGCCCCTCGTCCCCCGAGACCTCGAAGACCTCGTCGTCGGGGTCCTCGACCTCGTCTTCCTCGTCCTCCTCCGGTGCGGGGCGCGCCGCGTCGGGCCGAAGGCTCGTGTCGGGGACCCGCACCTCGAAGGCGTGGTCGATCCACGCACGCCCGTCGTCCTCGTCCAAGGCGACGAGCGCCCCGAGGCGCTCGATCTCCGCCGCGGGCCCGGAACTCTCCGTGCACCGCTCGCAGGCCACGACCGGCCAGGCCTCGGCGTCGAGGGGCACTTCGCGAGGCCCGTCGAGGACGACGCCCACGAAGTCCGCGGCCTCGAGGGCCTCGCGCACTTCCTCGACGTCGCCTGCGCCCTGCAAGAAGTCCCGGTCGCTCCAGCCGAGGCAGCCCTGGGTCAGCACGCGCGCCTCAGGTGTGGATCTTCTTGCAGTCGTGGGCGCGCACGAAGGGTCGGCAGTACTTGCAGAAGCCGCGCGAGCGCGGTGGGCGGGTGGAGCTCCCTTCGCCGAACATCACGCAGCGGCCTGGCAGCCCCCAGTATTCGGCGTAGGCCCACTTGGCCTTGGGTACGCCGTAACGGCAATGAGGGCCAGAGTGCCCCTTGTTCGTGTACTTGTGGTTCTTGTGGTCCGCCGCGTCGAGGCCTGGGGGGACGACCGAGAGGCACTGCGCGAGGGCGTGCCCCAGTTCGTGAAGCACGGTCGCGTTGAAGGCCGCCTTGTTGGGAGAGAGAACCAGGAGCTGGTGCTTGTCGTCCTGCTCTCCCAGGAAAGGCCCCCTCGCCACTTCGATCTTGAGCTCGACGCGGAGCGGGTGCCGGACCTCGGCGTCCGTGGCCTTGCGGCCCTTGGGGACCGTTCCCTTGCCCACGATGCGGGCCGCCTCGCCGCCGAGGACCAGGCGAACTCGGTTCGGGTATT
This sequence comes from Planctomycetota bacterium, assembly GCA_003695705.1. Taxonomy (GTDB): domain Bacteria; phylum Planctomycetota; class J058; order J058; family J058; genus J058. The sequence continues at coordinate 14,933 of RFHU01000400.1, read as the reverse complement.
TCTTCACGTTGCAAGTGATCCACTTGGGGTCGATGGCTCCGCTCTTGCCGTGATGCGGATGCCCCGCGGGGGCCAGGCTCTTCCAAGTTCCCGACTTGAGTGCGTTCGATCCGTCCTTGATGGAGCGCGAGAACACGTCGTACTGGGCGCCGTTCTTGATGGGAATCTTGCTGAGGACCGAGCGCACGGTGGCGGAGATGCGCTCCTCGACGCCCTCGTCGTACTGGGTGTCGCAAAGGATCAGGTGACAGCCAAGGGGGGACTTGGTGTCCTGGAATTTCTTCTGGAACCACGCTTTGTTGGCGCTGCCTACGTTGAGCTGGTCCGCTCGCTTGCCGAGCTCGATGCCGCGGATCCAGCTCCCCTTCGGGGCCGAAGACGCATCCACTTGGACGCGTGCGTACTCCACGTACTCCACGAAGGCCTGCTGGCGCAGGTAGGACTTCGCGCGCGCCAGCGAGTGGATCCGGCGTCCCTTGGGGACGGTCGCCTGGTAGTAGACCTTCCGCCAGTTGACGATCCGCAGCTTCACGGTCTTCCCGCGCCGGAACTCCTCGGAGCCGCTCAACCATACGTCCACGACGTCGCCGCCGGCGAGGCCGAGCTCGATGGGCACCTTCACCTCGCCCCCGTCGCTGGGAAGGGTGAACTTGCGCCCGCCCTCGGGCGCCCACTCGGTGCAGTTCGCACCCTCGAGGCCCGGCTGGGGGTCGTTGCGCTTGCTGTTCTCCGCGGCGAAGGCCGTCTTCACGAAGAGCGGGTCGCCCTTTAGGCCCCCGTCGAGGGTGACGCGGAGCTCGATCTTGCTCCCGTACTCGGGATGCTTCGGGTCGGGCGCGTGGTTCACCCACTGCTTGTGGACTCCCTTGCGCGGGGCAGGCCAGAGGAGCTTGGGCTCGAGCACCTTGCGCACCTTGGCCTTGCGCTTGGGCCCCTTCTCGTCGACCCACTCGACGAGGTAGTAGGGGTCCTTCCAATCGATCCGAACCCGCCCGTAGGGAAGGTCCTCTTCCTTGAACTTGGCCTGGGTCCCCGAGTCGCCGCGTCGTTTGGTGGCCGAGACCTTGAGTTCGTAGATGGCGCCTTGGAGCGGGTTCCCGTCGGGGTCGACGGTTTCGACCTCGATCCAATCGGTGTAGACCTTCAGCCCGCTGGCGCGCGTCTCACGCCCCTTGCAGCGGACCTTGTAGTAGAGCTCCCATTCCTGCTCGTCGTCGTCGGGTTCGGGACCCTGCGCCTTCCATGTGGCCTTGGCCTTCCCTTGGACGACCTTGCCCTGAGCAGTCCCTAGGGACTTGTCGTCCTTCTTGCGGAAGATCTCGAACTGGGCCTGCTCCCCGTCGCCGATGCCCGAGGTGCGGACGATCAGGTCCACCGTCTTGCCCGCCCCCACGACCTTTCCCTTGCGCGCCACGGGCTTCCTCAGTCGCGCCCCGGGAGGGTGGCCTCGCGCACGAGGGCCGTCGGGGCGGGGCCTGCCAGGACGTCTCCGGAGACGGCGTAGACGAAGTAGGTCTGGGGTCGCTGCGCGAGGCGCGGGCAGAGGGCGAGCAGGTCGACTTCGAAGCCGCCCGTCGCCTCCGGGTCGGAGCCTTCGTCGGCGACCGGCAGGGGGTCGTAGACGGGCACGCGCAGGGTGAGGTGCTCGTAGCGCGGCTCGTCGCCGGCCACCACGACGAGGTCCACGCGCACCACGGCCGATGGTTTGGGCTCCAGTGCCGCGAGGCCCGCGCCCTCCTCCACGTCGGGCTTGTAGCGCTCGTGGAAGCGCACGGGGAGGCGGAACACGCCCCTCAGGCGCGACGCCGCCTGCCCCTCCTCGGGGAGGACGACCACCCGGTCGAGGGCCTCGAGCTGGATGCCCCGCTCGCTCGGAGGCGCGGGCCAGTCCTCGCCGACCGCGTAGCGGGGAAGCCCCTCCTCGCCGGGCGGCGGAGCCGGGTCGGGGCACTGGATTTCCTTCGCCTTCTCCCGGAGCAGCCGCCGGACCTCCGCATCGTCGTAGGCGCCGCGGGCCGGAGCGACCCGGACCCGCACTCGGTTCGAGACCTTTTCCCGCAACAGGACCCAAGCGACGTAGGTTCCCGGCTGCGCGATGCCCAGGCGCTCCTTGAGGTCCAGCACGTCCGTCGACGCCGTGTAGCCCGTTTGCTCCACGCCGCCGTCGTCGTCCTCGTCGACGACGCGGTCGGCTACTTGCACGCAGGGGAGGACGTGCACGACCTTTCGCTCTTCTTCGACTGCGACGAGCAGAGCCCTTCGGTGGTAGTCCAACTCGGCGCATTGACGGTAGGTCCCCGCGCGCACCGCAACGAGTGGAATGCGCGCGCGCTCGAGGCTCGCAAAGTGTGGTGCCCCGATCACGACTCCGTCGAAGCGGGCTCGCCGCAGTGCGCGAACGGACTGCATGGGAGGGACGGGACGCGTCCAGTAATCCTCGTCGCTGAGCCCCAGGGGGTTGTCGTCCATGCTCGATTTCCTTTCCTGCGCCTCCGCCAGCAAGAGGGTCGCGAAGACCGCACCGACCGCAACGACGCAGGCGCGTGGCGTGCGCGCCACGAGGGGTGGACGCATCAGTACTCGTCCGCAGCGCGGGAATTCCAGTCGCTGACGATGTCCGTCAAGCGGCGTGCCTTGAGGTAGCCGATGCATGTCTCGCAGAAGTTCGGTCGCGTATCCTTCGCCCCTCCTTCGCCGAAGAGGATGCAATTCCCGCTCGCTCCCGCGAAACTCGGCTGCGTCAAGTCTTCGACCCCCGTAGCGCAGTGCGGTCCGACGTGGGAGTTCCTCAGGCCGTTGCCCACTGGGGTGCCGTTGAGGTAATAGACGCCGCCGTTGTCCACGTGCTTGGCGGGGGGCAAGCCGGGCGGCTCCTTGGAACGGCCGGCCATGATGGTCATGCCCATGCTGTGTCCGAGTTCGTGGCACACGGTCGAGGCACACGATCCGGGAGCGTCCGTCCGCAGGCAAAGGATCTGTCGCCCGTCCCACGCGGCCCCGTTGATGCCAAAGGCCTGGAGGATCTCGAATTCCACCAGGACGGGGCAACTCGTCGCCGACAGTCCTCCGACGAAACTTCCGGGCTCGCTGCCCCGCGGCAAGTTGATCTCCACGTTGTGGTGGTCCTTGTACTTGAACCAGCCGAGTTGTACGGGCCCGGTCTTGGGATTTCCGTCCGCTTTGAGGCCGGGGTGCGCGTAGACGGCGGGCAAGGCGTCGAAGGCGGTCTGCAAGGCTTGCTTGACGTTCTCGAAGCGTCGAAGCCGACGCGCGTTCCCGCTGTCCCCGTGAACCGAGACCGCGAGGGCCGCCCCCGTCGGGGGCGCGGCGGCCAGCGCATCTCGGAGGTCTCGGGCGAAGTTCTGGATCTTCGTTCGCTCTTCCGGAGCGAGGTTCGTCTTGACGTTCCCAAGACGGGGCTTGGCGAAACGAACGACGACGTCTCGTCCGGCAGCGCGGACGCGCAAGGCCTTGCCACCCCCTATGCCCGCGGGCACGTCCCCCGCCTGGGGGCCCGGGCCGAACTCGAGTCGCACGCGGTAGGGAGAAGGGTCGTCGATCAACGCTTCCCACTCGCAACCGCTCACGTCAATGGTCCCCTTGCGGCCGTTGGCCATGGAGTAGGGGAATACGTAGAGGCCCGGATCGCTGGCCCGCACGGTGGCCGTGGCCGCGTGCAGTTCGGGCATGTTCGCCTTTGCGTCCGTCGACCTGCCGTAATACGACTTGTCGCAGGCCAGCACGCGAATCTCTTGCTTCCCCTTCCCCCCGTCGAAGGGAATCGGCTCCGTGAGTGCCGTTGCAGGACATAGGACGAGCAACGGGTCTCCAGACTCGCCGAAGTAGGCCGCCGGATACACGGTGCCCTGCGGAGCCTTCCCGTCGGCATACACGTGTGCCTTGTGGCAGAGGTACTCGATGAAGGCCGGCGCGAGCCGCTCGGTTACCTTGGAGCGTATGGCCGTAGGCAAGTCGTAGCCCGTCGTCCCGTCGGCCCAGGTTCCGGCGGCGTTCAGCTTGTCGGTGAGCATCTGCGGGGCCATGAGTTCGTAGTAGAGCCGCCGCCAGGTCTCCAGCGTGAGGGTCTGGTCGGCGCAGTCGGGGGTGGCGCCCACCTTGATCTCGACCTGGACCCCGCCCTCGTAGCCGAGCTCGAGGTCGAGCTCGACGGGCTTGTAGGCCTCGCCCGAATCGGCCCGCAGCTCGGCCTCTCCCTTCCACTCCCGGTCTCCCGGCATAGGGACCTTGACCCCGTTCACCTTGAGGCACACCTCGGGGTCGCTGCGCTTGACCTCGCTCAGCTTGATGCGGAAGTGGATCTTGTCGCCCGGCTGGGCCGACAGTCCTTCGCGCTTGCCCTTGTCTCCCTTGGCGCCCACGCGCAGCTTGAGGAGATGCCCGTGGTGGGGTTCGTCGGCCGACTCGGGAAGGTTCACGTAGTGGCGGACCTTGCCCGTGGCGGCGGGATGCGACCAGATCTCCGCCTTGTAGGGCTTCTTCTCGACCTTGCACTCCCGCTCGCGACCCTTCTGCTCGTCGCCCTTGAGCCACTCCAAGAGGTTGTAGGGGGCAAGGAACTGCACCAGCACCTTCGCGGGCTGGCGCAGGTCGAAGGTGAAGGTCCCCTGCGAGTCGGTCCGACGCACGGTCCGGTTCCCCTCTTCGCAGGTGTCGCCTTGGTAGACCTCGATCTTGGCCTCGGGGAGTGGCTTCCCGTCGGGATCCTTGGCCGTGATCTTCACTTGCCGGGTCCACACCGTGATGTCCTCGGCGAAGCCCATGGCGCGTTGGCAGGTACCGTCGGCCTCGTACTCGATCTGGTAGTAGACCTCGTAGCTCAGCGCGTCCGGGTCCTTGGTCACGTCGGCGACCTTGGGGGGGACCCACTCGCAGGTTCCCTTCCCGGCAGACAGTTCGGCCTTCTGACGCCCTACTTCGGACTTGTCCTTCTTGTTCAAGAACACGAACTCGGCGTTCTTCGCGTTCTCGAACACCGGACCGGTGAGGCGCAGAGTGCAGCGAACCGAGTCTCCTTCGAACACGTTCGGCATGGGCGCCTCCTACTCGACGCTCGCGTCGATCCCCGCGCCGCGGGCTTCGCCTTTGGCCTGGGCCTCCACGACCTTGGGCTCGAAGGTGGCTTCGACCGACTCCTCGAGGGTTCCGTCGGGGTTGAGCTCTCCTTCCCAGTCGGGGTCGAGGAGCGCTTCGGGCTCCGGGCGCGGCGCCGGCTGGGACTCCTGGCGCTTCGGCGGCACTTGGGCGGGCTTGAGCACCGCCGTGCGGATCACGTGGAAGGCGGTGGTGTAGCCGGATCCGGGGAGCAGGGTGTGGATCACGCGTCGCGCGTAGTAGGGACCCGAGAGGAGTTCGCCCAGCCCTTCGAGCTCGATGACCGTGCCCCGCTGGATCTCCGGGTCTCCTTCGCAGAGCCCCTCGCCGGTGAGGTAGCGCTCGGCGCGTTTGCGGAACCAGGCCTCGGCGTAGGCGTCGACTTCGGTCTGCGCGGCGGCGGGGGTGGTGGACAGCCAGTGGGGGTCGCCGTCCACGGGCGCGACCGCTTCGGCGCCGGGCCGGACTCCGCCCATCAGGCTGCGCTCCTTCCCCTTGGCCACCACGGCTTCGACGCGCTGCTTGCGGGTCATGTCCCAAGCGCTGACCTTGAGCTGCTTGTGCTGTCGTGCGAGCGAGGCCGCCGTGGTGAAGTTGTGCAGTTCCTCGTGCCAGCGGATCTTCGCCACGCTGGCCGCGTCGAGTGCGGGCTCGCGCACCACGAGGGTCTTGCCGTCGACGAAGACCTCGAGGTCGAACAGTCCGGCACGCTCGAGGACGAAGTCCGCGTCGCTCTGGTTCCACTGGATGATCGAGTGCTGCTGGACCGGGGTCGCCGTCACCTTGGGCGAGAGGCCGGCGGCCGACGCCACCTCGGCGATGGCGTCGGAGTCCTTCATTTCGAGGAAGGTCTTGCGGCGTCGGTTCCGGCGCAGCCGGTGAAAGCGGTCCTGGGCGACGACCGTCAGGGTGGGGTTCCCTCGGCGGGGGAAGCCTCCCTTCCAGCCCGTTACCTCCCCGACGAAGACCTGCGACGTGTCGCCCACGTAGCCGAGCTCGATCACCAGCTCGGCGCCAATGGAGAAGTGCGAGCCGCTGCTGAGGGCGGCCCCCTCGTCGCGCAAGCGCACCGTAGCCACCGCCGCGCCGTCGAGTACGTCGTCCACGGTGATCTGGATCACGGCCGCGACGACGTCGTCGGGGATGGGCGTACCGTCCTCGGTGATCTTGAAGTCCGGTTTGCGGAAGTCCGACACGCTGGGCTCGAATTCTAGAGCCGCCAGGAGCCCGAGGCAAACACCTCAAGGAGCTTCCCGGTAGGGACTTAGGCCTCCCCCGCCGGCGCGAGCACCAGCCCTTCCCGAGCGCACGCGGCGACCGCCTCGCGGACGTCCGCGGGGGCGACCCCTCCTGCGGCGGCCGCGGCCTCGACGGAGATGCCTTCGACGGCCAGCTTGAGGGCCAAGAGCTCGCGGGGGCTCGCGGCCCGCCAGCAAACGAAGCGGGTGCGCGGGCTGCGCCAGAGGAGGGCGATTTCGTCCCCGGGCTCGGGGGGCGTCGCTGCCCCTCGCCGGAAGCGGGCGTAGGCCTGGCAAACCAGCCAGGAACTCTCAAAGGCCTCCAAGGTCGGGTTGGGCACGAGGTGCTCGGGCTGCAGGGGAATGCGCGCAGGATGGTAGTAGACCTCCAGCTTGGCGCGCTCGAAGGTGGCCAGCGGCGCCAGCCACTCGGGAAGGTCCTCGCGTTCGGCGAGGAAGTCCGGGAAGCTCCGGGCGCAGCCGTTGATGCGCGGGTCTTCTCCCGCCGGACGGGTCAGGTAGTAGTCCGCCAGCAAGGAATCCCAGCGCTCTTCGCCGAGGAGTTCCCGGCACGCCGGGTAGACCGAGGCCGTCACGCGCCGCACGTGGCCCTCGACGAAGCGCCCGTAGATCGCGAGGCGCTCGGGGCGTGCCTTCCAGCCCGGGAAGCGCTCCACGAGCCAGGTGGGCTCCCGCGGCCGCTCCACGAGGAAGCGCTCCATGGTGGAGAAGAATTCGGCGAGGGAGGGGGAGGTCACGACTCGGCCCCTGCCGGAGCGGCTGCGGTCAGCAGGGCCCGGGCTCGGTCTGCCTGGTCGAGGACCACGTCCAGGGGAGGGATGTCGTGGTCCCACTCCACCAGGGCGCTCACCGGACCCGTGCGCTCGAGAAGCGCGGCGAAGAGGTCCCACACGGGCTCGGGTACGGCGGCGCCGTGTGTGTCGATGATCGCCTCCGGCTCCGGGGTGTGCCCGGCGAGGTGAACGTAGCCCACACGCTCGAGGGGGAGTCGGTCGAGGAAGGCGACCGGGTCGTAGCCGTGGTTCTGCGCGTTGACGTAGACGTTGTTCACGTCGAGGAGGAGTCCGCAGTCGGCCTCCTCCACGATGCGGGTCAGTACCTCGGCCTCGTCGAGGGTCGAGCCGGGCATGACTTCGTAGTAGGAGGGGTTCTCGAGGAGAAAGGGGCGACCAACCCGGTCTCGCACCGCGCGAATGCGGGGTACCACGTGGGCGATCACCTCTTCGTTGAAGGGCAGCGGCAGCAGCTCGTGCAGGTAGACCCCGCCCAGGCGGCTGTAGCAGAAATGGTCGGAGAAGAAGGGCGCGTCCGTGCGTCGCACGAGCTCGCTCAGTCCTTCCAAGTAGGCCTCGTCGAGAGGATCCGGGCCGCCGATGTTCAGGTTCACTCCGTGCGGGATCACCGGCCAGCGGCCCAAGCACTCTTCGAGGGCCCAACGAGAGCGCCCCCCGACCCCCATGAAGTTCTCGGAGACGATCTCCAGCCAGTCCGGTCGCCGCTCGCTCGCGAGCAGGTCCTCGAAGAACTCGCGCCGCAGGCCAATGCCCGCGCCCAGCAGGGTCGTGGAACTCACAGGGCGACTATAGCGCCCTTCGGTCTCGGCGGGCAGGCCGAAACGAGGAACCCCCCGGCGCCGTCGGCGCGCGGGGGGCCTGCGTCTGTTTGGATGTCGGAGGAGCGTTACTTGCCGCCGCAGGAGCCGTCCTTGCCGCCGCAGGAGCCGTCCTTGCCGCCGCAGGAGCCGTCCTTGCCGCCGCAGGAGCCTGCTTCGCCAGCGGCGGCGTCTCCGCCGTCGGTTGCCGCGGCCGCGTCGCCGCTGCTGCTGCTGTCGTCCTTGGTTTCCTTCGACTTGCAACCAGTCATGACCAGGGCGCCGAGGGCAAACGCGCCGACGACCTTGGTCAAGCTACTCAGCTTCTTCATGCAGGGTTCTCTCCCGTTTCGGTTTGCTTCGCGGCGGCGCTTCCCTCCGGGGGGTGCCCTGGGCCGACGCGAGCAGGCACTATATCAGCGCAGTCTGCCGTGCTCACGCCCTCCTTGTCGCGTGGCGAACAAAGAGCGAACCTGCCTTGCCCCTTCGCTCGGCCGACGTCCCCGGGTCGCCGTTTCCTCAGGAGCCGGGCCGCAGCGTTGCCAGGGCGCGCTCCGAGGCCTCCCCCGCTTCTCCAGAGCCCTTCCGCACTCCGAGGAGGGCGAGCAGCGGTTCGGACGAAGCGAAGGCGGGGCCCTCCACGTGGCGGGCCGCGACGGAAGCGAAGAGGGCTTCTCCCGCCAGCGAATCCACCGCGCGCGCAAAGGCTCCGGGGGTCGCCTCGAAATTTCGGTTCCGCAGCGCGGCGAGGGCGTCTTCGAGTCCGCGGGCGCCGTGGGTCCTCTCGCGGAGCGCGAGGTCGAGGTCGAAGGAGAAGAGCGCTCCTCCCCAGTAGACCGCCCGGTAGCAGCGCAGGCGGTGCATGCTCCTCGAACACTCCTCGAGGCTCCTCCCGTCGGACTCGCGGCGTCCCTGCCGAACTCCCCAGGCGAAGTGCTCGGCGAGGGTCCGCGCGTCGATGCGCCCCGAGCGGAGGCGAGCGACTTCTTGGTAGTAGGTCGCAAGGCCCTCGCTCAACCAATCGGGGTCGGGCCGGAGCCTCGGCAGCGCGAGGTGCAGGAACTCGTGCACCGCCACCCAGTCTCGCGCGAGGGCCGCCTCGTCGGCTTCTCCCCCCAGGTAGATCCCCACGCTCGGGGGTCGGCTGCGCAGCACCATGCCGAAGGGGCTGGCTTCGGCGACGCCGGGAACCGGCTGCACGAAGACGACGACGCGCGCCGCCGGCAGCCGGTCGCACAGGGAGATCAACTCCTGTCCCGCCTGCGCCAGCCAGCGAGCCACCGCGTCGTCGTCGACCCGGCGTGCCCCGGGCAGGAGCACCGTCTCCACGACGCCGCCCCCCAAGGGGATTTGCCGCGACCGCACCCCGAAACCGTGGAAGCCGGGGTCGATCAAGTCGCGCGCGCGGACCCGCGCGTACCCCTCTCCGTCCAAGGTCCAGGGCACGAGGGCGCTGGGTCCGAAGCGAGTCCGCACGGGCGCGTCCGCTGCCAGCCCCAGGGGCCGGAGCAGGTAGGCGGCGCCGTTGAGGGCCCAGACGCCATCGCCGCCTGCCCCTGTCTCCAGACGCGGTCCAAAGCGCCTTCGTGCTTCTTCCAGCGAATACCGGTAGCGAAGCTGCCGCGTGTCGGGGGGGAGGACGAGGCTCCCTCCCTCGAGCGACGCAGGAGCCCACCTCACGCCGTCGACGCTGGTCTCGACCGACGCGATCGCGCGGCCCCCGCCGCGGCCGCAGCGCCAACGGCGAGGGAGCGGGCCTCCGTTCGCGCGAACATCGACGGCGAGCTCCGCCGGCGGCAGCCAGCGCACCTCGTACTCCAGCCGCGGTGCTTCGTTCGGTGGAGCGACGCTTCCTGCCGCGGCGCAGCCTGCCGCGAGCAGGAGGGCGGACCCGCAGCGCCTCAGCAGGGATCGGTCTCCGGAGCTGCGGTGCCCAAGGACTCGGCGCCTCCCCCGAAGCGGACGTTCCACTCCACGGGGCGCGCCTCCTCGTCCTCGCCCACCTCCGACGGGTCCTCGGGCACCGGCTCACGCGAGACGAATTCGATCTCTGCGTTGATGCGGATCTTGTGGGTCTTGACGAATTTGTCGACTTCCTCTTGCAGATCCATCTTCTCGAGGAAGTTGCTCAGTTCCCGGGCAATGAACCCGTAGAGTTCGTCCTTGCCGCGGGAGGCGTTCTGCGTGATCGCTTTGGCGACGTCGCGGGGGAGCTTGGCCTCCTTCACGTAGCGGCGCAGCGTGTCTTCGGTCAGGAAGTAGGCGCCGAGCCCGAGGGTGACGATCTTCTTGGTCAAGTCGGGAATGCGCCCGCCCTCGTCCGCTGGATCGCCGTAGCCACCTGGTCCCACCACGACTTCAGCTTACTTCGGCACGCCGCGGCGGTCCACGACGGCGAAGCGGCCAATGCGGACGCTGCGCGCCCCCGCTTCCGAGAGCGCGCGGCGCACGGCCGCGCTGTGCGCTGCGGAGCCGTAGTCCGGGTAGCGCGGCGAGCTCGGATCGGTGTCGATGACCAACACGTCCGCCTCGTGCGCGCGCACGGGGAATGGGTGCAGCCAGCGGCGCTTCGCGAGCAAGATCAGGGTGGGAGCGGCCGCGCTCACCGAAGCCTCCGCCGGCACACGCGAGAGGACCGCGCGAAGCGCGGCGTGCTCGGGCGTCATGGCCTCGAGCACGAGCGTTGCCCGCGAACCGAGGACGCGCAGCGCCTGGTAGCGGCGCAGGGGACCCGCGTCGCAGGTCCATGCGGCCGCGGTGGTGCACCACGTGAGCGCCAGCCCGACGAAGGGGACGCGAACGCGCCAAGATCCCCAGCGCTGCGGTGCCAGAGTTCGCGCCCGGGCCACCCCCGCGACCGCCGCCGCGAAGAGGAAGGGCAGCGCGGGCACGAGGTAGTGGCCCAGGACCTTGTCGGAGGCCTTGGAACTGACCGCGACCATGGCCCAGGGCATGGCCGCCGCGAAAAGGTGGCGGGGCGAGAGCAGCGCGCAGGGAAGGAAGGGAAACAGGAGCAAGAAGCCGAGGACGAGCGACTCTCCCGAGAAGAGGTGGGAGAAGAAGACCGCGGGGTGCAAGAGCGGTGAGAGGAGGATTTCTCCGGCCGAGCCACCCAAGTGCGCGTAGCGCGCCAGGTGGTGCATCCCTGGAGCCAACCAAGGCCCGAGCACCGCCAGCACGAACGTGAGCCAGGCCAGGCACGCAGCGGCGACGCAGAGCGCGAAGCGACGATGCGCTGGGGACGTCGCGGCCAAGACGAGGAGGAAGGCCGCCACCGGAAAGGCGACGTCCTCCCGGCAAAGGGTGGCCAAGAGGAAGCCAACGGCGGCCGCCCTGCGCCGCCCCGCGTCGAGGCGCTCGAGCGCGAAGAGGACGCAGGGAGGAACCAACCAAGAGTAGAGACCGAGCCGCAGCGTGTTCGTGAGCAAGAGCGGGGAGGCCAGCGCCAGGCAAGCGGCGGCCGCGGCCAACCGAGGACTGCCCAAGCGGCGCCGTGCGTAGACGAAGAGAGGGATGACCCCCAAGAGCCCCACCAGGGGGTGGACCCACAGGAGCGAGCGGTAGCCGGGCGCGATCCACGCGAGCGGAACCTGCAGCGGAAGCGAAAGGTCGAAGTGGGTGCCGAGGTGGTTCTGTTCCCAGGGAGGCTCGCTCCGCTCGATGGAGGAGGCGAACCAGCGGCCGTGGGTGGTGTTCCAAAGGGCCTGCACGACCATGGCGTCGTCGGGCGAGGCGTAGCCGAGGCGCTCCACGCGGCGGATCCCCTCCAGAGAGAGGAGCGCCGACACGACGCACAGGCAGAGGAGCACGAGCGCGAGCCAGGGAAGGTCGACCCGGCTCAGGGCGCCGGTCGTTGACGACGTGGAGAGGCGGACGGCGCGCTCTTCCCGCGGGTCCGCCGCGACGATGGGAGCAGGGGCGCGCCCTCGAGAGCCGTCGGGGTCGTCGTGCCGCGGAGCCGCGCTCTCCTCTCTCCGCTCGGCAGCTCGAGCTCCGCTCTCCGCGCACGGCCCGCCTTCGGGCGGTTCCCCCCCCAAATCCCCTCCCCGTCCGAGGCCCGAATCCGCGGCAGAGGTGCCCTCCGACCGCGCCGCCGCGCCCGTGGCCTCCGCCTCCCTGCCGACTCGCCCCGCGGGACCCTGGTGGGGTGCGCGGTCCTCCTCCGACGCCTCGTCGCCCCGTGGCACCACGCGACGAGCCTAGCACGGCCCGCCGCCCTTCCTGCGTCGAGGACACGGCAGGCGCTCGGCGCTTCTCCCTACGCCGGGAATCGTTGCGCCCCACGACTCGCCGCTCCGCCGCCTCTTCCGCATCGCCGCAGCGCGATCGGTCCCATGCCCGCGGCTGCGGCCCTCGAGCCGCGCCGCCGGGAAACGAAAGCCGCTAGACTCGAAGTACACCGTTGCCGAACCCGATCGCACCTTCGGGGCGTCCACGGCTCCGAGCAAGATGGAGGAAGCCGCGTGGCAACCCAGCCCGCTCCTGCAACCCCCGAGCTGCGGGAGCCCCGTTGAGCTCTCTTGCTGCGAGCGATCCCACCGGGGCGTCGTCGCCGAGTCCCCAAGCCCCTCTGGGGCCTCGCGCCCGGAGGCTCCGCGGCCCAGCCTGCGCCGTCGGGCTCGTCGTCGCGCTCCTCCTCGCACGCGCCCCCAGCCTCAGCGAACCGCTCAACGAAGACATCACGCTCTACTCGCTGGTCGCCAACGAGGTCCTCCACGGGCGCGCGCTGTACACCGAAGTCTTCGAGGCGAAGGGCCCTTTTCTCTACGCCTGCTACGCCGCGGCCATAGCCCTCGCCGGCTGCACGCCGCTCGCCCCCTACCTCCTCTCCTGCGTCTTCGGGACGATCTGCCTGGCAGGTGCCTACGCCGTTGGCGGCGCCCTGCGCGGCGACCGAACCGCCGGCTGGCTCGCGGCCGGTTTGTGGGTCGTGGTGGGCGGCGACGGCTGGCTGCAAGGCGAAACCCCCAACGCGGAACTGTTCGTCAACGCCTGCACCCTCGGCGGCTGGGCCCTCTTGCTGAAGGCGGACGTCGCTTCCTCCCGCAGGCTGCGCTGGGCGCTCGCCGCTGGGTTCCTTCTCGCCGCGGGCAGCGCGTTCAAGCAGAACGCCGCCTTCTTGGCCGCCTCCCTCGCCGCCGGCTGGATCGTCGGCGCGGAGCGCGGACGACCGCGCCGCGAGGCCGTCGCTTCGGCGCTGTGCGTAGCCCTCAGTGGTCTCGGCCTCTGGCTCGTCTTGGCGCTCGTCTTCCTCGCTTCGGGCCGGCTCGGGGACTTATGGACCGCGACCGTCGCCTACCCCCGCTTCCACGTCGGCCAAAGCATGCTCGACAACCTCGTATCAGGCCTCCCGCGCCTCTTCCCTGCCTGGACGCTTCGCAGCCTTGGCCTCCTCCTCCTGGCGATCCTCCTCGGTCTCCCCGGCTGGAAACGGGAGCGGCGCCTGCTGGCGACTTTCGTCGCCCTGGCTCTCGGTACGCTCCTCACGCATCTGACGCCCGGAAAGCTGTTTCCCCACTACTGGCAGCATTGGCTTCCTCTCTTCGTGGTAGGAGCAGCCTGGAGCGCAACGCATCCGCGCGTGCGCCGGGTCGCTCCTTTGCTGCTCCTCGTGCTGTCCGCCCTCCCCCAACTCGACTGGTACTTGCGGGACGGGGAATGGCGGTCTCGCGCCAAATTCGGAAGTCTTTACAGCGAGGCGCCTCGGGCAGGGCGCGAACTCGACGCGCTCCTCGCTCCCAAGGAGCAGGTCTACGTTTGGCCCGAGCTCACCGGCCCGACCTTCTACTCGGGTCGACGTCCTCCCTCTGGGATTCTCTGGCGCCGGTTCGCTCTCGTAGGTCCCGGACACCAAGCGCGGCAGCGCCTCCTCCTCCGAGACCTCGAACGTTCCCGACCGGAGTTGGTCCTCTTCCTACGAGAAGACGCCCGATTCAGCGGCGACGACCCCGTGACCCGCTGGCTGGCAGCCCACTACGAGCCTCCGCCGCGTCCCCTCAGCTTCGGGCGCGGCCGCTACGTCGGCTGGGTCCGGAGGGCAGGAGCCCTGCACCGCCGGCTCCTCGGGCCGGGGTCCCGCGCGCGCTGACCGCTCCTCTACGACCCGACGCGATGCAGGAACCCGAGCGCTCAACCGACCAGCGCGGATCGGACGGCGGCGCGCAGGTCCTCGGCGGCGAGCAGGTGCGGGCCGCGTCCTTGAGGAACCGTGCGGCCTTGGCCATGAGTCGTTGGTAGCGCTCTCTCTCCCGCAGAGGCCCCACGACCAGCAGCAGCAGACGCACGGGTTCTCCGTCGACGGCGTCGAAGGGGATCCCCTCCCGCGCCCGGGCCAACGCGATGCGGAAGGAGGACACCTCGGCGAGCCGGACGTGGGGCATGGCCAACCCTGCCCCGAAGCCCGTCGAGCAGAGCGCTTCGCGTTCGAGCACCGCGGAGAGCAGCGCCTCGCGGGCGAGGCCGTCGCCCGAGACCGCCTCGCACAGCGCGGAGAGGACCGACTCGCGCTCCCCACCGGGGAGGTCGAGGATGCGCTCGTCAGCGAGCAGTTTCGCGAGCGGCATCAGCGATGCTCCCTCCGGCACGTCCGGGCCAGCGCTTCCGACATGCCCACGCTCAGTCCTTCTTGGCGGCCTTGAGCGCGCGCAGACGATCCATGGCCGACGTCGCCTTCTTCGACACCTCGGCGGGAGCGGCCTCCCCCGGCGCCTCGGGCCCCTTGCTGATCTTCTGGCCCGCGCCGGGGACCGGTCCTGCGGAGCTTCCGCTGCCGCCGCCGGCGCGCAGGGCGCGCAGCCGATCCATGGCCGAGGTCGCCTTCTTGGAGACGGCCGCGTCCGCCGCGTCCCCCGGGGACTCGGGCCCCTTGCTGATCTTCTGGCTCGCGCCGGGGACCGGTCCTGCGGAGCTTCCGCTGCCGCCGCCGGCGCGCAGGGCGCGCAGCCGGTCCATGGCCGAGGTCGCCTTCTTGG
>RFHU01000399.1 GCA_003695705.1 Planctomycetota bacterium | reverse complement strand
GGTCACAACCAGAAGGTTGCTGGACCTCCTCGCGCCTTGTCCGGCTTCCCCCTGCGCCCTGCTGGGCCGCGCAGAGGGAACCCCGACGGCGCCCGCCGTGGGTCACAACCAGAAGGTTGCTGGACCTCCTCGCGCCTTGTCCGGCTTCCCCCTGCGCCCTGCTGGGCCGCGCTGCGGCAACCCCCGACGGCGGCCTCAGAGGGCTGCGGCGCGGGCGCCCTCGTTCGGCCGCCCGCTGACGGCCTCCAGGGCGTTCTCGACGGCGCGCGCGGCCTCTTGAATGTTGGACTCGGAGCCGCCGAGGAAGACCCGGCCGAAGGCGCCGAAGGAGAGGATCTCGAGGACCTCGATCTCCGCTGCCTTTTCCGCCTCGTTGGCGGCGAAGATGGCGTACCCTGCCGGATGGACCTCGAGAATGTAGAAGGCGTCGTTCTCGAGGAGGAAGTTGCCGTGCCGCATGCGGTTGATGAGCATGCTGTGGTGCGCGTCGACTCCCGTAATGACCTGCGTGGTCTGGATCCGCGGGCGCAGGCGGTCCTCGGGACCGCTCAGGCCCAAGGCCCCGAGGACCGCCTCACCGGCAGCGCGCACTTCGCCTTGGTCGTGGGAGTGCAGTTCCATCATGCCGAACACGCGCTCCACGATCATCATGCCGGGCCGCACGTTCGTCCGCTTGAGGGCGACGTCCATGACCACGTTGACGTCCATGCCCGGAGCGATCTCGATCACGAGCGCGGCCTGCCCCTCGACCGGCAGGAACCCCCGGGCCACCGTGGCGAGGAAACTCGCGACCTGCGGCTGGAAGACGTCGATGTGGGTGTAGGTCCGCAACTCGACCCGGGACATGTGCTCGGCTCCGGAAGGCTTGGCTGCGCGCCCCGTGGGCGCGGGCGGGTGGGCGGGGCATCCTAGCCCGGCCCCCGCTCCCGGCCAGGGGGGAGTCCGCGGGGCGGCCTCCTTGCGCTATCCCCTTGTTACTGCTAACCTTGCGGACTCAGCGGCCACCTGACGGTCGGAGGGCATGGGCCTCAAGGGCAGCGTCAAAGCCTTCAGCCTGGACCAAACGCTCAAGTTTCTGAGCGCGAGCAGCCACCAAGGGTCGCTGCACATTTTCCAGGGCGAAACCCGGAGGACCCTCTACCTCTACAAGGGCGGACTGTACTTCGAAGTCTCCACCTGGAGCTTCCGGCTGGGCGACGCCCTCGTGCGGGCCGGCAAGGTGAGCCCCGACCAGGTGGAGGAAGCCCTCGAGGTCCAGCGCTCGTCCGAAGGGCGCCTCCTGGGCGACTGCCTGGTCGAACTCGGATACACGACCGAAGAGGAAATCCTCGCCGCCCGCCGCCTCCAAACCGAAGAAGAGATCTACCGCCTGTTCGGCCTCGAGGACGCCTTCTTCGAATTCGAAAAGGACGTCCTCCCCCCCGAATTCCTGGAGCGCGTCGGCGAACCGGAAGAATTCCGCTTCGAAGTCGGCAACGTGCTCATGGAGGCCGCCCGGCGCATCGACGAGTGGGCCAAGATCCAGTCCCTCTTGCCCAGCCCCAAGCGCCTCTACTTGATGAGCCGCACCGACGGCGCGCGCAAGCGGGTCGAGCGCGAGCTCGCGGAAGCGAAGGCCCGCGCGCAGCCCGACGAGCTCTTCAACGGGCGAACGACGCTGGAGGACATGCCGAAGGCCCTCGGCCTCAGCAGCTTCGAGACCCAAGCCCTCGTCGCGCGCCTCCTCGAGCAAGGCGACGTCCGCCCCCTCTACCGCGGAGAGCTGGAATCCCGCTTCCGCGACGCCCTCGCCGACGACCTCGACTACGCGGTGCGCCTCTACGAGTGCGCCCTGGAGACCCCGGAATTCGACGCGCGCGGGCGAATCCTCGACCGGGTGTTCTTCGGCAGCCCCAAGATCAAGGAAGCGGCCGAGCGCGGCGAGGTCTCCTTCGGCGCCCGCCTGCGCGGGAAGCGGGCCTTCCAGCTCTTGCTTGCGCTCTTCCGCCAGGGGCTCCCCTGCGAGTTCACGGCCACCGAAGAGGGTCGTTCCCTTCGTCTCGGCTTCGACGCCACCTCGCTCGTGTGGCGGGTCGAAGAGGGGGAAACGCCGCCGAGCATCGTCAAGCACCTCCTCGCGCGCAGCCCCGTGTCGGCCTCCGACCTGGTCCGGGTGCGGGAGATGCAAGCGGAGACGGGTCGCACGCTGCAGCAACTCCTGGTCGGCGGCGGCTACGTGACCATGGACAACTGGTTCCGCGCCCAGAAGGACACGGTGCTGGCGGAAATGATCCACCTGTTCTTCCTCCGCCGCCCGCACGTCGAGGTTCGTAGCGGAGCCGGACGCGTGACCGCGCGCCCGGGAGTCGACATCGACGTCCCCCTCCTCCCCTGGCTGCACGCCGAGGTCTCCAAGGAGATCCGTCAGTGGGAAGCGATCACCGGCCTGATCCCCTCGGTCCGGGCGTTCCTGGTCCTCACCGAGAAGGGCCGCCGCGAGCTGCGCGGCGACGACGATCCCTTCCGCTACTTCGACGGCGAGCACTCCCTCGAAGAGGTCTTCAAGCTGACCGAGGGGCTGAGTCCCCAGGAGTTCCTACTCGAGGTCCACGACCGCCTCGACAAGGGACGCCTCAAGGCCCTCGAGCCCGAGGAAATGCGCGAGCGGCTCGAGGCCATGCTCGCGGCCGGTCAGCGGACGGAGGCGATCAATTGCTGCCTGGCGGCCATCGAATCGCACGTCGACGTGAGCTACTTCGAGGGCCGCCTCCAAGAGCTGCGCGCGGCCGAGGCCGAGGTGAAGGCGCAGGGGACTCGGGCCACCCTGCGCGGCGACCTGGCCTCCTTCTCGCTCGCAGAGGTCATGCAGACCCTCTCGGTGGGCAAACGCTCGGGGACCCTCCGCGTCGAGGCCCACAGCGAACAGGAGAGCAACTCGCGGCAGATCTACTTCGATCGAGGCGACATCTACCTTCTCAGCGGCGAAATGGAGGAGGAGATCGACGAAGCCGACCTCGAGGCGGGCCTGGTCGCCGCCGGGCTGGTGAGCATGGAGGAACTCTCCGCCGCAGCCGCCCAGCAAATGATGGACGAGGTCTACGAAATGTTCCTCTGGGAGGGCGCCGAGTTCGAGTTCACCGCGGACCACCTCCCCCCCGAGTTCTACCAGACGCGCGCGAACCGGAAGATCCTGCTCAACACCAACAGCTTCCTCCTCGGCGCCGTGCGACGGATCGCCGAGTGGGAGGAGGTCCGCAAGACCCTACCCTCCGACGACCTCGTCCTCGCCTTCGACTCCAACGCCACGAAAATGCAGGCGGTCCGCGAGAAGGGGAACGAGGACCTGCTGGTCATCGTCGACGGACGGCACGCCATCACGGACCTGGTGCGCATGTCGCGCATCCGCCGCTTCCGCGCCCTGACGCTCCTCGCCGAGCTGGTCAACGAGGGTGCGCTGAAGATCGTCGACCTCGACCAGATCCACGAAGAGGACGAGGACGCGCTCTTCGCCACCGACCTGCCCACCTCGGGCGTGATCGAGGAAGGCTTCGTCGGCCAGATGCAGTTCGTGGGCACCGTGCAGGACTGGGCCTCGGCCAAACTCACGGGCGTCATGCGCGTGACCGACGGCCGGCGCAGCAAGGAACTCGCGCTCGTCGACGGCGTCCTTTACCGCACCCAGCGCTACGTTCCCGCCTCCCGCCCGGCGGCCGGGGAAGCCGCCACGGAGAAGGTCCTCAGCCCCGAGGCCCAGCGACTCGCCGAACTGGAGGCGCTCGACTTCGCCACCGTGCCCGAGGAGCAGCGCCCACGCCTGGAGATGGAACTCAAGATGCTCCGCATGGCCGTGGCCATGGAGGAGGAAGAGGAAGCCGCCGCCGCGACCCCCTCCTCGACCCGAGCCCGGCTCGAGGAGCTCGAAGCCCTCGACTTCTCTTCCCTCGACGAAGAGGAGCGCCGCCGCAAGGAGACCGAGTTGATGCTCCTCCGCGCCGCCGTCGAGCAAGAGGAGGAAGAGCGCGCCCGGGCCGAGCGCGAGGCCGCCAGCAAGGAAGCCGCCGTGGACAGCGCCCGCGACGTGGCCGAGTGTTTCTCCTGGCGCGGCTGCCGCTTCGAACTCCTCGTGGGCACGCTGCATCCCCGCCTCGAAGACCCACAACAGCGCGACGAGCTGCGCCTCGACACGGAGACCTTCTTCGACACCTTCGCCGAGGCAGGCGAACAGTGGGTCCGGGTGGGCGAGAACGTCCCCAAGGACAAGGTGGTGGTCTGGGCCAGCGAGGACGCCCCCGAGAGCGCCCGCGAGCTCGCCGGAGAACTCCCCGAGCTCTGCGACTACGTAGGGGAGGAGCGCACCCCCGAAGACATCGCACGCGTTTCGGGCCACCGCTTCGAGGCCCTCACCTGGCTCGCGCACCTCTTCGAACGAGGCCTCGTGGTCGGCGAAGACCCAACCCCCGCCGAAGGCGAAGCCGAAGAGGATTGGGACTTCAGCCTGTGAGGACGGCATGGACACGGCCTTGAGGGCCCGGGAGCGACGCGCACGGACGCAAAGCGACGCCGACGGGGCCCTCTTCGCTCGCTCCCTCGTTCGCGCCGGCCGGATCCGCGAGGCCGTGGCCTTGCTCGACGATCGCCTCGCCGCAGGGCTCCTCGACCCCGAGGGAGCGAAGCTGCGCTGCGTCCTCTCCCGTCGCCTCGGAGAGCTGGGCGCTCCTCGACCCCGACCCGCACGCCCCGCCGCCCTCCTTCCCCTGGCCCGCTCCGGAGAACCCCGCCCTCCGCTTCCCCTCGCTCCCGGCCTCGCCCTCGCAGGCCCCGTCGACGCCGCTCCGTGGGAAGGGGTTCGCCTCCTCGCGGGAACCCTGGGGGCCGGTCCGCCGTTGACGAGTGCGAACGCTCCGCTGGGCGAAGCGCCCTCCTGCCTGGAGCCCCTCGCCTTGGCGCCCGCTCCGCTGGCGGCCCCGTGGTCCGTCGCGCCCGGCTTCGAAGTGCGCCAACTGCTCCTCTTCAACTTGCCGGTCGCACCCGGCGCCTCCTCCCTGCGGCGCCCCCTCCTGCGCGCCTGCTCGGGACTCCTCCTCTGGCTGCCCCCCGGCGCAGGTCCCGGGCTCGCCGCCCTCCTTGGAGTCCTGGACCGGGACGCGCGACGAGCCAGCGGAAGGAGCCTCGCCGAATTGCCGCTCCTGTTCGTCTACGCCGCTCCGGAGGACGCCGGCGAGCACCGGGTGCGCGCGGATCGCCTGGGCCTCCCCGACGCTTCCTGGGCGCTCCGCAGCGCGCCCGCGGCGGCGCTGACCGCCTGGGCCCACGAGTTCGCGCGCGCCGTCCGGGCGGGCCTCCTCCGCCCCCGACCGGAGGCCGCCCGGACATGAGCGGGCCGCCCGTCCCCCGCGGCGATCCACCGGCGGCGGGCGACGGCCCCGGGACGGACCCCGCGCGACGCGGGGACCTCCACCCCCCCCGCCGCGGCGCGGACCGCCCGCCTGGAGGCAACGCTCCCGCGGAGGCCACGCCCACTCCAAGCACCGCCCCGAAGCCGCCCGGCAGCGGAACCGCGGGGGGAAGCCCCTCCAAACCGTCTCGGGGGCCGGTCGCCTCGGTCGTCCCGAGCCCCGCCCTCCCTCCCGAACCCGCGGGCGGCGACGCGCCGACCGCGCGTGGGGCAGACGCCGAAGCACCTTCCGCCGCAAGGGAGGCGCGGGCCCGCGCGGAGGGGTCGGTGGAGCGAGAAGCTCCGCGCCACCGTCCGCCCGTCGAGCCCGGAGCCGAGACCGCGACCCTCGCGCCCACGGCCGAGCGCGACCCGCCGAGCGAGCCACGGGTCGGCGCCCGACTGGGCCCCTTCGAACTCCTCGAAGAACTCGGGCGAGGCGGCATGGGGATCGTTTACCGCGCCCGAGACCTGGACCTTGGCCGAGAGGTGGCCCTCAAGCTCCTCTCGCCGGAACTCGCGCGCCGCCCGGTGGAGTTGGCCCGCTTTCGCCGCGAGGCGGCGCTGGCGAGCAAGCTGCGGCACCCGCGGATCGTCGGCGTCCACTCCTTCGGCGTCCTCGAAGACCGCGTCTACTACACCATGCCCATCGTCGAGGGCGAGTCCCTGCGCGACGTGATCCGCCGCGGGGGCCTTCCTCCCGAACGCGCCGCCGAGGTCGTCGAGCACATCGCCCGCGCCATCGACGCGGCCCACCAGCAGCGGGTGGTGCACCGCGACCTCAAGCCGGCCAACGTCGTCCTGGACGCCGACGGGCTGCCCCTGGTCCTCGACTTCGGCCTGGCCAAGGACCTCGGCGCCGGCCCGGACCTGACCCAGACCGGGGAGGTCCTGGGGACGCCCTCCTACATGTCGCCCGAGCAGGCTCGGGGCGAGGCCTCCCGCGCCGATCACCGCGTGGACGTCTACGCCATCGGCGCCATCCTCTACGAGCTGCTCACCGGGAGGGTCCCCTACCCCGGGGAAACCGCCAACGAGGTGCTGGGAAAGATCCTCCGCGGCGAGCTGCGGCCGCCGCGGAGCGTGCGCCCCGACGTTCCCTACGAGCTCGAGACCGTCTGCCTGAAGGCCATGGCCAGCGAACCCGCCTTCCGCTACGCCACCGCCGGCGAGCTGGCCGAGGACCTGCTCCGCTACCGCCGCGGCCAACCCGTCCGAGCCCGGCGCCCGGGGCTGCTGGCCGCAGGCTACCGCCTCGCGCGGCGCCACCGCGGCGCGACCGTCATGGCGTGCGCCCTCCTCGCGGTCGTCCTCGCGGGCGCGCTCTTCTACCGGCGCGGGGCGAGCCGCCTCGCCGTGCGCCAGCGGAGCGCCCAAGCCCTCGATCTCCTGGCGGGCGCCCAGAGCGCCGAACGGGCGCGGGACGTGGCGACGGCCACCGAGCGCTACCAGGAGGCCTTCTTGCTCGCGCAGGGCGCCTACAACGACGTCCCCGACGACCCCGAGGTCCGCGAGCGCTTCCTCGACGTCCTCCGCGCGCGCGCGGACTTCGCCGAGCGCCACGACCAGTGGGACCTCGCCCTCGAGCTGCGCGACCTCGCCTACCGCCTCTCCGAAGGGGGCGAGGACGAGCGCCTCCTCCTCCGCGCGCGCCGCCGGGGGCGCGGCGAGGTGACCGTGGTGGGGCTCGAGCCGGGCGACGCACTCGACTTCGTGTGGTGGGACCGCCAGCGAGGGGTCCTCGTCCCCGGCGAGCGCAGCCGCCGGCGCCGGGCCACCGCCGACGCACCGCGGGTGGAGCTGCGCGCGGGGAGCTACGTGGCCTTCTTGCGCCGGGCCGAGGAGCCCTCGCCCGAAGACGAGGCGCCGCGCACACTCGTCTGCGTGCGCGGCGGCCAGCACCACCGCCTCGAGGTGCGCTGGCCCGGCCCCGCGCCCGAGGGCATGGTCTACGTGCCGGCCGCCGAGCTGCTCGCG
>RFHU01000398.1 GCA_003695705.1 Planctomycetota bacterium | reverse complement strand
TTCTTCTTCTTCGCGGCGGAGGCGTTCTTCTTCTTCGCGGCGGAGGCGTTCTTCTTCTTCGCGGCGGAGGCGTTCTTCTTCTTTGCGACGGGCCGCGACGGCGGCAAGGACCTCGTCCCAGTCGGGGTTCTCGGGGTCCGCGCGGAGGCGCTCGCCCAATGGCGAGGGGGACGAGCGTTCGGAACAGAGCTCCCAGGCGGGGTTCGCAGGAGGGGCTGCGTGGAGGAACACCGGAGCCGGGCCGGAGGCCGCGGCGTCCCGCCTCCAGCGCAGGCGGCCGCGCTCGGGGTCCAGCCAGCGACCGCAGCGACGGCAGCAACCGTTGTCGGGGCGATACCGGGGGAGGCACGCGCAGCCGCAGCGGGCGCACACTTCGAGCGGGGACTCGGGCACCGCGGCGAGTCGCTGGTGGAATTGCGCCTGCCCGTCGGGCAGGAGCTCTTCGAATTCGTCGTCGAGGAGGAGGGTCAACGCCTCCTCTTGGTCGCGCTCGAGCTCCCCGGTCCAGCCGAGGGTTCGGGCGAGTTCGGCGGCTTCGCTCGGAAGCTCCATTGGGGTAGAGGTTATCTCGGATTCGAGGCGAAGAGCGCGGGGACGGCGGCGCCGCGGTCGAGCGCGTAGAATGGGCTTCCTCGGGGGGAGGGGAGTTCGCCGGTGGCAGGACCCGTCGACGTCAGCGTCTCCGCGCGCGAAGGCCCCAAGGCGCAGAGCCGCTGCGCCTACTGCCACGACGAACTCGGCCAGGCGGTCGCCGCCTTCTGTCCCCTCTGCGAGACCCGCATGCACCAGGAGTGCCTGGCGGGGTTGCGCCGCTGCCCGACCGTGGGCTGCCGCGCGGACTTCAGCGTCGGGCGGGCGGCGGCGGGCGCTCCCCCTCCCTTGGACAACCGGCTCGAGTCGGCGTACCTGCAGCCTTCGCTGCGCGAGCTGCGGGAGCGGCGAACGGTGCGCTTGCGCGACGGAACCGACACGGGGCACACCCTGGGTCATTTCCTCGGCCAGGGTCCGCAGTGCGATCTCACCGGCGCGGATCTGCGCGGCCTCGACCTCAAGCGGCAAGACCTACGCGACGCGCACCTCGACCGCGCCGACCTCTCGGGGGCCGACCTCGAAGGCGCGCTGCTCGAGAACGCGAGCCTGCGCGATGCGCTGCTCGTCGAGACCCGGCTGGTGCAAGCCAACCTGAGCGGCGCCGACTTGCGGGGGGCTCGCCTCCTCCAGGCTGCCCTGCGGGGGACCCTTCTCCGGGGGGCGCGCCTCGACGCGACCGACCTGAGCGAGGTGGAGCTTCGCCACGCCGACCTGCGGGGCGCCAAGCTCGCCGGGAGCAACCTGCGCGGGGCCGTGCTCCGCGGGACCCTGCTCGACGGCGCCGACCTCGCGGACGCCGACCTGCGGCGGGTCGACTTGCGGGGGGCCTCCCTGGCGGGGGCTGTCCTGCGCGGTGCGAACCTGCAGCTCGCGGACCTGCGGGAACTTTCCCTCGAGCGGCTCGATGCCGAGGGGGCGGACGCCTTCGGTGCGCGGGCGACCGGTGCCTGCCTGCGCGGCGCACGCCTGCGCGGGGTCAACTGGACCGACGCGGACCTTGCGGGTGCCGACTTGTCCGGCGCCGACCTGCGCGACGCGGACCTCACCGGGGCGCGCCTCGAGGGGGCGATCCTCGCTGGCGCCACCCTGCAGAACGCTCGCTACACCAAGGCGACGCGCTGGCCCAAGACCGGGCTCTTTCGGCGCTTCGACCCGCGGCGGCGGGGCGCCCGGCTTTGCTGACGGCCCTTCGCGGCGGCTGGGCGCCCTGGGGCGGGCTCGGTCAGAAGAGGCGGGGCCGGCGGCGGGGGCTCGAGGTGCCGCCGAGCGTCTTGCGGAAGGCCGCGCGAATGCGATCCACGGGGACCACGTAGGCGGTGCCGTGGTGGGCGACGCCCGCGGCGACTCCCACCAGCCGCCCTTCGCGGTCGACCACCGGCGCGCCCAGGCGGCTGGGCGGGATGGGCGCGTCGACGCTGAGCACGCGCCGGAAGCTGCGCGGAGGGGTCCCCGCGGAGAAGCGAGCGCGGACCTCGCCGGCGCGGCGGAGTTGCTCGGCCAGTTCGCGCAGAGCGCGGAGGCCCGTGATGCGCGCGAGGCGCTCGACGAGCGCGAGCGCGCCGCGGGGGAGCCCGCTGCCCTGCTGGATGCGCGCCAGGAGGGTCGCCGAAGTCGGGCGAGGGGGAACGCTCACCACGCCGGCGGCGAGGGGGCCCTCGGCATCGAGGGCGTAGACCAAGGCGCCGACGGGCGCTGCCGGCGCGTCGGAGAAGGCGGGGGCGCGGATCGCGTTGGGGAGGCGGAAGAGCGCCAAGTCGTCGGCCGGCGAAGTGGCCACTCGTTCGGCGCGTCCGCCGGGCAGCTCGAGGTGCCTGCGTTCGCCCACGCGGCTCGCCGACGCCACCGCGAAGGGGCCGCCGAGGGGGGTCAGGAGCAGGTCGCCGGCGATGAGGGCGCGTGCGGCGGGGGAGCGGAGGAAGCGCACCAGAGCGCGTTGTCGGGGCAGGCCCAAGGCGCGTCGGGCCAGCTCGTCGCTCGGCGCGCGCGCGGGCAACACGCGGGCGACCCGGCGCTGGGCGGCGTCCTCGATGGAGGCAGCCCGCCGGGTCGCTTCGGCCACGCGCTGGGGCAGGCTGCGCGCGAGGTTGTCGGTGAGCCGGTAGAAGGCGCGCAGGAGCCCTCGGTCGGGACGGAGGCGCGCTCCGGAAGGCAGGACGACGACCCCGTCGCGGAGCGTGGCGAGGCGCTCGCGCACGGCGTCGACGGGAATCGTGAGGGAAACGGCGCGTTCGAGGTCCACCGCGCCGTTGATTCCCACCAGCCGGCCCTCGAGGTCGAGCATCGGGCCGCCGCTGTTTCCGGAGAAAATGGCCAGATCGCTGCGGAGGGCCTTGCGGTAGTCGAGAATCCCTCCGGGGCCGGGGGCGGCGCTTCCCGCGCGCGCCGGGAGGATGGTTCCCAGGGATACGGTGGGGTCGCTCGTGGTGCGCAGCCCGCCGGGGTAGCCGCAACCGAGGACCCACGCTCCTGCGCGGGGCGGCGCCGTTCCCAGGGAGAAGGCGGGGACGGGCGCGGGGAGCGGGTCGACGGGCTCGAGCACGGCCAGGTCCCGGCCGTAGTCGACGCCCCGGCGGCGCATGAGTCGCGAGCGTCCGTCGGCCCACTGGGCCACGGCGTAGCGGGCGCCCGCGACCACGTGGGCGTTGGTCACCACCGTCCCCTCGGGAGAGACCACCGCGCCCGAGCCCAGGCCGATGACGCCGAAGAGGAGTACGGTCCGTGCGCGCGCGTGAGCGGCGAGTTCGACGACTCGCGCTTCGAGCGCCGCCCCGTCGTTGGCCTGCGCCGCGGGGCGGAGGAGCAGGGTGAGGAGCAGCGGAGCGAGGAGCGGGCGGAGAGAGCGGGGCACGGGCCACCTCCGATCGAACCTACTTACGCCGCGGGCCTCCGCCGTGTTGGGGAGCCGAAGGCACTCCGCTTGCCGAGGAACGCGGTGCCGGACCCGTGGTCCCCGGGCGCCCGCGGAACCGCTGGCAGGGGTTCGCAGGCCTGCGCGGCGGGGCTGCCGGCCGGACCCACCGGACGGAGGGAAGCGGCTGCGCGGGGACGCGCTCGTCGCTGCCGCCGCGCAGTCCGGCGGGACCGCGCCCGCCGCTTCAGAAGATCTCGAGGTCGGCGATGACCGGGTAGTGGTCGGAGGGCCAGCGCCCGTCGATCTCCTGGTCGATCTTGTCGGCGCGGAAGACGCGCACGGGGCCGCCCACCAAGATCCAGTCGATGCGGCTGCGCGTTTGCAGTCCGCGGAAGCCGTTGTAGGTGCCCGGGCGCTTGCCGGAGGGCGGGGCGGCCTCCCAGGCGTCGGTCAGGCGCAATTCGTTGCCGCCGGTCAGTTCGTCGTGGGGCGATGACTCGGCGGCGTCCTCGTTGAAGTCCCCGGTCAGGATGACGGCGAAGCGCTTCTTGCGGAGGGTCTTCGCGCGCGCCTGCAAGAAGCGCGCGATGACCTCGATGCCCTTTCGCCGCAGGCGCGCGCTCCGGTCCCCTTCGGGCAGGTGGGTGTTGAGCAGCAGGAGGTTCTTCTTGGACTTCTTGCTCACGAGGTGGGCCCAGGTGACGACGCGGGGGTACTTGTCTCCCCAGGTGTTGCTCCCGGGCACCTCGGGGGTGTCGCTGAGCCAGAAGGAGCCGCTGTCCTTGAGGCGGAAGCGCTTCTTGTCGTAGAGGATCGAGCAGCGCTCCCCGGAGCCGCTCGCGTTGCGGCCGCGTCCCACGAAGCCGTACTCGGGGAGGCGAGCCCGCAGGTCGTCGACCTGGTGCGCCTTGTCTTCTTGGAGGCCGACGAGATGGGCCTGTGCGGCGCGGATGGTCTTGGCCACGACGTCGGCTCGTCGGTTCCAGCGGTTGCTTCCATCGTCGGGGAAGTCGAAGCGAATGTTGAAGGTCATGGCCCGCAGGCGCGTGGTGCGCGCGCGGCGAGCCTGGGCGTCCTGGGCGGAGAGGAGGCACGAGGCCACCAGCACCCCAACCAGGGCATGGGTCCAACGGGTCATGGCGATCTCCTGAGGCTGGGGGCTCGACCGTGGAGGGAGCCCCGGGCTCTTGGGGGCGAGTCTAGCGAGTCGCCTTGGACCCAAGCCATGTTGCCGAGGGGAATTACAGTCTCGTGACCGGGGGGGCGCGGCGGTCGGGCCCCGCGCCCTCGGCGCTCGCGGGGGAGGGGCCGAAGCCCTCGTGCCCGCCGCCGAGGGCGTCCTGGTTGCCGAGCTCGAGCGGAGGGGGCTCGCCGCGCAGGGCCGAGAGGACGCTCACGAAGTGGCCGATGCCTTCGCGGGTGAGGACGCCGAGCAAGCGTCCCTCCTCCTCGACCAGGAGGCAGGGAGCCCGGCGGCGTCCCAGCAGTTCGAAGGCCTCGAGGAGCGGGGTGCGGGGGGAGACCGCGGGGAGGCGGCGGCGGGCGAACTGCTTCGCAGGGGCTTCGAGCCCGCCGCGCGCGAGACCGCGCAGCAGGTCCCGCTCGCAGAGGACGCCTTCGAGGCCCGCAGGGCCAAGAAGGGGCACGATCCGTTGGCCGCGGTGGACCAAGAGGCGCGCGGCTTGGCCGAGGGGCGCGTCCGCCGGCAGGGTGGCGAGGGCGCGGGTCATGGCGTGCGCCACCGGGTGTCCCGAGAGGGCTGCGCGCAGCTCGGCGTGGGAAACCTCGGCCGAGCCGCCGAGCCAGACGAAGAGCGCGATGAGTAGCAGGAACGGGTTCACCGCGAGTCCGATCAGGGCGAAGAGGATCGCCATGGCCCGCCCGACCCCTGCGGCGACCTGCGTCGCGGCCACGCGGCCGAGCGCCATGCTGAGGAGGGCGCGCAGAATGCGCCCTCCGTCCATGGGGAAGGCCGGCAGCAGGTTGAAGACCGCGAGGGCCGCGTTGACCCACACCAGGGAAGCAAGCAGGTCGTGTTCGAAGTCGGCGACGACGAGGCCCTCCGCCCCGCGGGTGGCGACGACCAGTGCGCCGAGGAGCAGCGCGAGGGCTACGTTGAGGAGCGGTCCGGCGACGGCGATCCAGAACTCTTGCGCCGGCTGCTCGGGCATTCGCTCGAGGTGGGAGATTCCTCCGATGGGCCAGAGGGTGATCTCGCGGGTGCGGATTCCGTAGGCACGCGCGGTGAGCGCGTGGCTCAGCTCGTGGAGGACGACCACGGCGAAGACCAGGCAAAGGAAGAGGACGGCCAGCCCGACCCCGCGCAGGTCGGGGTCGCGTCGGTAGTGGGCGTAGGCGACCCAGGCGAGGAGGAGGAGGAAGCTCGCGTGAACGCGGATGGGGATGCCGGCCAGGCGCGCGACTTGGAGCGACCACTTCACTCGGTCCCCTCCGCGAGCGCGGCGAGGACCTCTTCGTCGTCGACCTGGTGGAAGTCTCGGTAGTGCGCCCCCACCGCCCAGAAGTGGGCGGGGACCTCGAGGGCGACCACCCGGTCCGCCTCGCGCCTCAGTCGCGCGACCGCTTCGCGCGACGCGACGGGGAGGGCCGCCACGAGTTCCGCCGGCTCGCGGCGGCGCACCACCCGGAGCGCCGCGAGCATGGTCTCTCCGGTGGCGGTCCCGTCGTCCACCACGACGACCACCCGCCCGCGCGGATCGATGGGCGGGCGACCGGGAGTGAAGCGTTCCCTCTGGGCGCGGAGCCGCGCGCCCTGTCGGTGGACTTCGGTCTGGAGCGTTTCGGGAGCGTAGAGCCGCCGGGCCTCGGGGCGGATGCGGACGTCGCCGTCTTCGCTCACCGAGCCGACCGCGAACTCGGGGTTGCCCGGGCTGCCAATCTTGTGGACGAGAACGACGTCGACTTCGCCGCCCAGCCGATCGGCGAGGACCCGCGCGAGCGGCACCCCGCCGCGGGGGATGCCGAGCACCAAGGGGCGCTGGCCCTGCAGGTCCGCGAGGGCTTCGGCGAGCCGCTCGGCGGCCTCTCGCCGGTCACGAAACACGTTCGCCCCGCTCCTTCTCGGCGGCCGCGCCGGGGACCTCGAGGGACGCGGCGTAGAGGAGGTCGTCGCTGGTCACGATGCCCACGACCCGCTCTTCTTCGACGACGGGCAGGGCGCTGAGCCTGTGCTCGTGCATGCGCCGCGCTGCCTCCGCCAGGGAGGCGGTGGCTTCGATGGTCTGCAGCGGCGCGCGGCTCATGACGTCGCGGACGAGCAGGTACTCGAGGCGCACGTCGGCGTCGGGGTGGCGGCGGAGCGGGTTCAGGACGTCGCGGTTGGAGAGCAGCCCGGCCACCGATACCAGGTGGGCGGGGGGCTCTTGGGGGGCGCGGTCGGCGAGCACGAGCAGGTGTCGCACGCCGGCGTGGCTCATGAGGTCGAGCGCCGCGTGGAGGGGAGTGCTCTCCCGCACGACGAGGACGCTGCGGCTCATGAACTGGCCCACCGCGTGGTCCATCAGCGGGGTCGGTCCGTCTGCGCCGTGCGGCGCGGCGCTCGTCCTCCCCTCGCGCGCGGCGCCGCCTTCGGGCCACAAGGCGCGCAGGCTCCTCGGCAGCACGCCCCGCAGATCCTCGACCTCGCCGGGGCTTACGCGCCGCGCCAAGAGAGCGAACACCGCTCCGGCCGCCTCGCGCGGGTCGAGGTCGGACCCCGCAAGGCCTTCGCCCACCCGCTCGAGGAACTCGCGCCGGCGCACCCGGGTGGTTTCCCTTTGGGGCTGCCAGCCGTCGAAGAACAATCCGCGCAGGACGACCGGAAGCTGGGCGGCGAGGTCGGCCACCTCGGCGAGGGGCAGGCTCGCGCGCAAAGCGCCGAGGGTTGCGCGCAGGGCGCGGTAGGCGGTGGCGTCGTCCGTGCCGAGCTCCTCCGACAGCTCGCCCACCCAGGCGCGGGTGGTCTCCAGGGTCCTTTGCAGTCCGCCGATCTCCGTCGCGCTCATGGAGTCCTCCTTGCGCTGCCGCGAGGCAAGCGTCGTGCCGGGGCCGGCGCGAGCTCCCCCGCCGGTTTGCCGTGCGCGCAAGTCGTGCGCGGGGAGGGAGCGCGCTTCGTCGAGCCGCGCCGGGGCGGGGCAGGAGCTTCGCAACCCACGTCCTGGCGTGGCCGGCGCCCCCCGGAGACCGGCCGCGCTGGCTCCTGGGAGGCAGGGTCTGTCACCTTGGCGTGACCCGGGCCGCCGCGGTGTGGCGGAACGTTCGGTCGCGGCGACGGGCGATGATTTCGGCGCGCGCATCGCGCTCGGCCCGGAGGCTGCCGCCGGTTCGCGGGGAAGGAGGCTGGTCCTTACCGTTCTCGAGCGGGAGTCGGCGGCGGAGCGGGGGCACGGACTTCGGTGGGGCCGAGGGCCGCGCGCAGGGCCTCGGCGGAGGCCCGTGGGGCCTTGCAGGCGTAGCCTTCGCACAAGTAGGCGGCGGGCCGTCCCTCGGGGGCGACGAGGGGGCCGAGGAAGGGGGCCGCCGAAGCGAGGGGCTCGGGCAGCTCCGCCGGACGCCAGAGGACGAGGGTGCGCGGTCGGAACCCGGAGCGGGCCGTCGCCAGGAGGGCCTGGGTGGCCGGGCGATCTCGCGGCCCGGCCACGACGACTTCGCGGAGCGGCCCGAGGAGCAGGTCGAGGGT
The DNA here is from genome assembly GCA_003695705.1 of Planctomycetota bacterium. Lineage (GTDB taxonomy): Bacteria > Planctomycetota > J058 > J058 > J058 > J058. The sequence goes on along the minus strand of RFHU01000398.1, from coordinate 28,054 downwards.
CCACAGCGCCAGGGCGTGCGCCGAGCCCCCGGCGCGGGCAATGCTATGGGAGTAGGAGCGCAAGGTCGCCGCGGCGCGGTCGGTGTAGGCGCGGTCGCCGCAGGCGTGGCCCAGGCGGGCGAGGGCGTAGGCCGCCGCGCCGTTTCCCGAGGGGATCGCCCCGTCGTAGGTCGGTTTGACCCGCACGAGGAGCGGCTCGCCGGAGGCTGTCTGGAAGAAGCCGCCGGCCTTCGCGTCCCAGTAGGAAGCCACCATGCGGTCGGCGAGGTCGCGGGCGGCGGCGAGCCAGCGCGCCTCGGAAGTGGCCTCGAAGAGCTCGACCAGGCCCCAGACGAGGAAGGCGTAGTCCGCGAGGAGGGCGGGAATGCCGGCCGCGCCATCGCGGTAGCGGTGCAGGAGCGCGCCGTCGCGTGTGCGCAGGCGTCGGAGCAAGAAGTCTGCCGCCTGGGCTGCGGCGCGCGCGTAGCGCTCTTCGCCGAGGCCCCGCGCGCCGTAGGCCAGCGCGCCGATGGCGAGGCCGTTCCAGTCGGTGAGGACCTTGTCGTCGTGCAGGGGTTGGGCGCGGCGGTCGCGCGCCGCGAGGAGCTTGCGGCGCGCGGCGGCGACGCGCGCGCGCAGGACCTTCTCGTCCGTGTCGAAGCGGCGGGCAAGCTCCTGGAAGCTGGCCTCGATCTGGAGGTGGTTCGCTCCGCGTCGTTCGGGGACGTTCCCGCGTTCGCTCACTCCGTAGCGGGCGGCGAAGAGTTCCGCGTCGTCGGGGCCGAGGGCCTCGCGCAGTTCGGCCAGGGTCCACAGGTAGCACTTGCCCTCTACCCCTTCGCTGTCGGCGTCCCAGGCCGAGGTGAAGGCGCCCTCGGACGTGTGCATGCGCGCGAGGACGAAGTCGGCCGTCTCGCGGGCGACGTCGGCGTAGCGCGCCCGGCCCGTGAGCAGGTAGGCCTCGACGAAGGCGCGCAGGAGCCCTGCCTGGTCGTAGAGCATCTTCTCGAAGTGGGGGATGCTCCACTCTCGGTCGGTGGAATAGCGATGGAACCCGCCCGCGAGGTGGTCGCGCAGCCCGCCGCGCGCGATGGCGTCGAGGGTGCGGAGGGCCATGTCCCGCGAGCGCTCGTCTCCGCTGCGGGCGTGAATGCGCAACAGGAGGCCGCACAGGTGGGGCAGGGGGAACTGGGTGCGCCCGCGACCGGGGAAGCCTCCGCGCGCGGCGTCGTACGCCGCCGCGAGCTGCCGCAGGGCATCGACGAAGGCTTGTTCCCCGAGTTCGGCCTCGGTGGGATCGTTCCGCTCGACGCGGCGCAAGTGCTTCGTCAGCTCTTGCGCCGACTCGTCGAGCTCCGCCCGCCTCTGCGACCAGGCGTCGTGTACCGCGCGCAGCACTTCGAGGAAGCTCCGGCGCCCGAAGCGGGCGGGCTGCGGGAAGTAGGTTCCCCCGGCGAAGGGCCGTCCGTCCGGGGTGAGGAAGACGCTCAGCGGCCACCCACCGCTCCCCGTGAGGGCCTGGACGGCGTTCATGTAGACCGCATCCACGTCGGGGCGCTCCTCGCGGTCGACCTTGATGGCCACGAAGTGCTCGTTGAGGTAGGCGGCAACCTCCTCGTTCTCGAAGGACTCGCGTTCCATGACGTGGCACCAGTGGCAGGTGGCGTAGCCGATGCTGAGGAAGATCGGCTTTTGCTCTTTCTTGGCGCGGGCAAAGGCTTCCGGTCCCCAGGGATGCCAGTCCACCGGGTTGTCGGCGTGCTGCAGCAGGTAGGGGCTCTTCTCGTGGGCGAGGCGGTTGCGGTGCTTGGGGGCGGGGGCGTCCTGCGCAGCCGCCGGGAGCGCGAAGCCGAGGAGTGAAGCCTCGAGGAGCAAAGCCCCGAGGAGGAATGGGAGCTGCCGTGGGCGCATGGGACCTCCGGGCGGATCATAGCGGCGTCGCGCGGGGAGGGAGGCCTTGGCGACGCTGTGCCGGGCCACGGGACGGTACCGGCGGAGGCGAGTTCCGAACGCGGAGGCGGGCTTTGCGCGGGCGCCCCGGACCCGGAGGGGTAGACTCGGCCTCGATGCCCGCTCGCCTCGCAGCCACCGTGGTCGTTCTTCGCCCCGCCGCCGGACCCAGCGGCGTGGAGGTGGCCTTGGTGCACCGCTCCCCGCGCCTCCTCTTCCTCGGCAACTTCTGGGCGTTCCCCGGCGGGGCGGCGGAGGCGGGCGAGGGGGCCGCCGAGGCGGCGGCGCGCGAGGCGCGCGAAGAGGTCGGCCTCGCGCTCGATCCGGGGTGCCTGCGCCCGGCGGGGCGCTGGACCACGCCGGCGGTCAGCCCGGCGGCCTACGACGCGCACTTCTTCCTCGCCGCCGCGCCGGAGGGCACCGAGTTGCGGGTGGGCGACGACGAAGTCGACGACGTGGCCTGGGCGGACCCCCGGTCCGCGCTCGGCCGCTGGGAGCGAGACGAGCTCCTCCTGGCGCCTCCCACTCGGGTCAGCCTCGAGGCGCTGGCGCGCGTACCCCGTCGGGGCGCCCTCGCTCCCTGGCTGGAGGCCGCCGCCGAGCGCGTCGCCGCGGCGCACCCGCCCGGCGGCGTGGATCCGGGCGACGTGGAGCTGGCCGCCGGCGTCTGGCTGTGCCCCGTGCGCACGCCCACCCTCCCGCCCGCCACCCACACCAACTGCGTGCTGGTCTCCGGGGCGAGCGAGCTGGTGGTGATCGATCCGGCCTCCCCCTACGCGGACGAGCAGGCGCGCCTCGACGAACTCCTCGACCGGCATCGCGCCGCGGGACGGCGGGTGCGCGAGGTGCTCCTTACCCACCACCACCCCGACCACTGCGGGGGAGCTGCCCGTCTCGCCTCGCGGCTCGGAGTGCCCGTCGCCGCCCACCGGCGCACGCGCGAGCGCCTCGCGGGCCGAGGGCTGCGCGTGGATCGCTGCGTCGATGACGGCGAGGTCCTTGCCCTGTCCGGCGGCCCGGGAGCGCCCGAGCGCCGCCTGCGCGCCGTGCTTTGCGAGGGCCACGCCGACGGCCACCTCGCCTTTCACGAGGAGCGGAGCGGGATCCTCGTCGCCGGCGACATGATCGCCGGCGTGGGGACCATCGTGATCGACCCCCCCGAGGGCAAGCTGGGCCTCTACCTCGAATCCCTCGCTCGCCTGCGCGCCCTGCCCTCTCCCCTGCTCGTACCCAGCCACGGGCCGCCCCTCGGCGACCCCCGCGGCGCCTTGACGGCCCTGATCGAACACCGGCGGATGCGCGAGCGGAAGGTCTTGGCCGCCCTCGGCCCCGAGCCGCTGCCCGTCGAGGCCCTTCTGCCCGTGGCCTACGACGACAAGCCGCCGGAGGTGTGGCCTCTCGCCGCCCGCGCGGCCCAGGCCCACCTCGAGAAGCTCGCTGCCGAAGGCCGCGCCGTGCACGAGGACGGGCGCTGGCGGCGTCCCTGAGCAGCTTCCTGCGGCCCCCGCCGCGTGCGGTCCTTGCCTGCCCCACCCCAGCCGGGTGCGCCAGGGAGACCCACCGGCCCCTGGGCTGCTCCGGGCGCGCCGACGCGCAGCGCCCAGGGACGCGCCCCGGGGAGACCTTTTCGGTCGCCCTTCCCGAGCGGGGGCCGAGCTCAGGCTTCGGAGGCATCCAGGCCTGCGCGGGCCTGGGCGACGAGCGCGCGCACCAAGGCGTCTCGCTCGGGGTCTTCGCCGGCGTACTTCCCGACGAGGGGTTCGAGGAGTTCGAGGGCGCGGGCAAAGTTTCCAACGGAGAGCATCAGCTTGCCGAGCTGAAGGCGGTCGATGCGCTCGCTGATGCCGAGGAGGTCTTCGTCGTCGTCGCGCTCGCTCACCGGAGTCGACCTCAGCGCCCGGCCGCGGCGGTGGGCTTGCTGGCCGAGGCCGGCAGGGCGCCGGCTTCGGCCAACAGGCGGTCGCGCAGGATGAACCGGTAGCGGGTTCCGCCCAGCCAGTCGTAGACCACGTCGAGCGAGGTGACGAGCCCCATGTGGGGCACGGCCACGTCGATCATGTTCTTGTAGGCCGAGATGCGGGAGAGCACGCCGATCAGCTTTCGGCTGCGCGCGTCGTAAATTCCGCCGCCCGAGTTGCCGAAGATGGTCGGTGCGTTGACCATCCAGTAGTGGTTGCCGTCGAGTTCCTTCTCCTTGCTGGCGAGTTCGCCCGAGGTGGGCAGCGGCGAATAGCCCAGCGGGCAGCCGATGGCGTAGACCTTGGAGAAGATCCGCAGGTCCTCGAGGTCCCGCCGCGTGGCGAGGCGCGCCTGATGCTCGTAGACGTGGTAGCCGCGGACCTCGACCAGTGCGAGGTCGAGGGCCTCCTCCCGCGCGACGGTCCGGCCGGGCTCGGTGCGCACCAGCTTGCCGTTGGCGTAGAAGTCGACCTCCAGGGGGGGCTGGGTCCCCTCGCTGGAGGGATCTTCCTGCACGATGTGCCAGGCCGTGAGCACGTAGGTGCGCACGTTCCGGCCGACCTTCTTGCTCCAGACAATGGTTCCCGAGCCGACCTCGTGGCGGGCGTTGATCCGCACCGTGGGGGACATGAGTTCTTGGTAACGCAGCTCGAGGTCGTCATCGGCGCGGGAGGCGGCCAGCATCCGCTCGTGCGCCTCGGTGGCTTCGCGCAGCGCGCGCAGGCGCTCCTCGAGCGCGGCGAGTTCGCGGCGCCGCGCCTCGGTCTGGCTGCCCGTGCGGATCTCGATCTCGCGGAGCAGGCGGTCGCGAGCGTCGGCCTCGAAGCGGCGCACGTCGCCCAGACCGCGGTCCACGGCGCGGACCTGGTCCTCGAGCCGCGCGAGTTCGTCGTCGCGGTCGCGGACCTCGGCACGCACCCGCGCAAGTTCGGTCCTGGTTCGCGCGAGCTCGGCCCGCAGGCCGTAGACCACGACCCCCAGCATGCCCAGGCTGGCCGCGCCCAGCAGCCCGGCGCTGCCCGCCACGAAGCGCTTCGAGATCCGCACGAAGCGAGAATAGCGCCCCCGGCGGTGTTCGGGCAACTCGACACTCCCCTTCTGGGGGACCTATCGGACGCAGCCGCGCTAGGCTGAAGGGAGTGGAAGCCCCGCGCGCGGCCCCGTTGCCCAGTCGGCCGGGCGAGAAGCTCGCCCTGGTGGCCTCGCTGCTCGTCTACACCTTCGGCTGCTACTACGCCATCGGTGCCGGCCAGGACCCGGCCCGGGCCCGTTCGCTGCGCACGGCGCTCGACGACGCCATCCCCTTCGTGCCCGCCTTCATGTGGGTCTACGTGACCGTCTACACCTCGCTGCTCATTCCCGTGTTCACGGTTCGCTGCCAACGCCTCTTCCGCCGCGTAGCCGCGGCGTACGCGCTCGTGGTCACCGGCTGCGTTCTGGTGTGGCTCCTGTTCCCGGTCAGCGCGGTGGGGCTGCGAGCCGACCCTGCCCTCCTCGACCCGAGTGTGTTCCACGAGTGGGGGCTCCGGGTGAACTACGCGCTGGATCCGCCCCTGAACTTGTTTCCCAGCCTTCACGCGGCCATCGCGGTCATCGCGGCGCTGGCCTGTTGGACCGCCGACCGACGCTACGGCCTGGCCGCCGGGGCCTTGGCCTTGGCGATCTCGGCCTCGATCTGCTTCGTCAAACAGCACTTCGTGGCCGACGGCGTCGCGGGAGCGGCCCTGGCCGGGCTCGTCTACTGGGGCGTCCTTCGCCCGTACGAACGCGAGGTCCCGGCCGGCTCGGTCGCCGGCGTCGCCTACGGCTGGGGCGGCCCCGCCGCGTGGCTGGGCCTCCACCTGTCCGTGCTCTTGGTCCTCAAGCTGGTGCACCTCGCCGGTTGGGCGCCCTGGGCACCTTGAGCGCCCTCGGCGCGGCGTTCGAGTCCACGAGCGAACGGCCTTGGGTGCGGTTCGCTCGCTCGTGCGCGCTGAGCGCGGCCTGCCGGGGAGAGGATCCGCGGTCAGTGCAGCCCGCGCAGGCGGACGAAGCGGCGGGCGCCCCAGCCTCGAGCGACCACTTGGCCCTCGTGCACGTCGACCCACTCGCAGCGTCCCACGAGGGCGTCTTCGCTGGCCGAGAGTTCCCAGCGGGTCTCAAGGTCGCCCCAGTTGGCCGTGCCGATCCAGAGTCCGTTCTCTTGGACGAAACGCAGGCGGCAGCGAGCCCGTCCGCTGGCGTCGCACAGGACGCCAGCGACCTCGCCTCCTTCTTCGCGCACCCGAAGGTAGAGGCCGTCGTCGCGCTTCCATACGCCGATCGGGCTTCCTTCGCCCGGCGCGGGGGCCTCGGGCGCGGGGGGAGCGGCCTCGAGGCGTTCGAGGCGGGTGAAGACCAGGGGCGCCCAGCCGTGCCGGGCCTTGTCGCCCAGTTCGGGCGCCTGGACGTAGGTGCTGCGTCCGCGCAACGCGCCTTCGTCGAAGGCGAGTTCGAGGCGGCAGCGCTGGTTCCCGCCGAGGGTGGCTTGCCCTTGAAAGGTCCCGCGCTCGTACTTGAGCGCGATCCGCGCCTCGGGGTGGTGGTCGCCCACCGGGACCAGGGTCACCAGGGGACCGTCCACGCTGAGTTTCCAGGCGCCGCCGGGCCCGGCCCAGCCGCCGGCGAGCGATTCCAGGTCGTCCACCGGTTCGCCGAAGGGCGCCTCGGGGGCGTCGCCCGAGGTGACCAGTCCCACCGCCGGGGCGGGGACGAAGGTGTGGTCCTCCCAGCCGCGCGATTCCTTGCCCTCTTCGTCCCAGGCGACCCACTCGCTGCGGCCCACCAGGCGACCCGCTTCCTCCAGCGTGTATTCCCAGCGCGTTTGGAGGTCGGGGTAGCCTTCCTCTTTCCACGTGGCGGCGCCGACGAGGCGGCTTTCCTCGAGGCGCAGTTCCACCTCGCAGGTCATGCCCTCGGGCGGGGTGAGGAGGACGCCGCGGACTCCCCCTTCGACGGGCTCGAACAGGTAGTAAGAGGCCTTGGCCGTGTCCGTGGGGAGGCGCTTCCAGATCCCGCGCGGGAGGTCGGTGGGCTGGGCCCAGGCGAGGGGCGCGCAGAGCGCAAGCGCTGCGGCCAAGAGCGGTGTCGGCTTCATTCCCCCTCCACGAGAGCCTCGATGCTACGCCTGGCCACCGACCGCCGCAACACGTCCGGTGCGCGCAGAGGGAGGCCGCCGCGTTCGGACCCTCGCCGCGAAAGGCGTCGAAGAGGTTCGGGTTGGAGGAGTCGGCGTCGGGGGGCGGGGCGCCCTTCCTCGCGGGCCGCTGGGGCGCGTCGGTGGGCGAGGCCGTCGGCGAAGTCGCGCTCGAGCCCTTCGAGCGCTTCGGCCGGGGGCGCCCGGACCGAGGTCCGCGTCGAGCGAGGGTCCGCCTCGCGATGGTGCGGTGCTGGGTGCGTCCCTGGGGGGCTTGCAGGGCCGGCGTCGCCATGCGTCTTGGAACCGAAGATCTCCGCGCAGCGCTTTGGGACTGCAGGGCACCGAGGGAGACGGGGCGTCCTGAGCTGACGAACGAGCGGTGGCGGTCGATCCGGGACCTGTTTCCGCGGCCTGCAACACGAGGGGGGAAGCCGCGGCACCCGCGAAGGCTCCTGGACGGAGTGTTCTGGATCCTCAGGACGGGCGCACCCTGGCGAGGTTTGCCCGAGCGCTGTGGCCCGTGGAAGACCGTTTGGCGCCGGTTCGATCCGCGGAGGCGCGAGGGCGTGGCGGCTTGGGAACCCGGATCCACCCATTCGAGGGCGTCCTCGGCGTTTGAATTCCGGTACGTGTCGATCCGCGGTGCGACGGGCGATGGTCCACCTTGAGGCGGACCCTAGGCCGGGAGGCGGCGGCAAGAAGGAAGGCACCCGCTCCCGCCCCCCAGACCGCCGGCTCCCTGCGGCGAGCGATCCCTTGAGCGTTCGCTCCGTGCGGGTCAGGCTGGGGGGCGAGGAGGCCTCGTGGCCCGCGCGCGCTCGTTCGTCCTGCTGGCCTTGGTCTTGCCGTTGGTCGCCTGCCACCGCGTTCACTACGTGGCCCTCGAGGAGGCGCCGCTCTACGCGGGCCCCGAGGGGGAGCTGCGGATCGCCACCCTGCCGCGCTTCCACCACGAGCCCCTCGCCGGTCGCCCGAGGGTCGTGGGGGACCGGCTGGCCCTGCCCTTCGAGGGGCAGCGCGGTTGGGTGCCGCGGCGGGCGGTTCGGCTGGTCGAGGCGCTGCACCCGCGCTGGGATGGCGGCGAGGACGAGGGGCGGGCGGTCGGGCACGCTCTGCGGGACGCACAGGTGCGTGCCTACGGCGGCGACTGGGACCCCGTGCTCCGCGAGGCGGTGCGTCGCGGCCAGGTCCGCGTTGGAATGACCCGTCGCCAGGTGGAGGTGGCCTGGGGGTGGCCGCTCACCGTGGAGCCTCTCTCGGGGGGCGGAGGCGAGCGCTGGCTCTACCGCAGCCGCCGCGAGGAGATCCTGCGCGGCGACGTCCGAGACCCGACCCTGGGCTGGGGCTGGAGTCCGGGCACCGGCCCCTTCGTCCCTGGGCCCTGCGGAGAGCCGCTCCCCTCCCTGCGGCCGTGGGCCTGGTCCCGTCCTTGGGCGTGGGACGGGCTCCGCGCGGGTTGGGTCGAACTGCGCCTCGAGGTCGTCGAGGAGCGCGCGGTGGTCTTCGGCCCCGACGGGCGGGTGCGCGACCTTCGCGTGCGGCGCCTGCTCGACGACGCCTGAGCGGGCAGCGGGTCCAGAGGGCCGGCGCGGCGTGGCGGCCCGGACTCAGCGACGCTCCGGCGTGTGGGGGGCCTGGGCTTCGAGGCGTTCGAGCAGGTCGCGGGCCTCGGCGTGCTCGGGGTCGTCGCGGAGGGCTGCCTTCGCGAGCTCGATCGCGCGCGCTCGGTCGCGGCCGAGCGCTTCCAGGCAGGCGGCCTGTCCGAAGAGGGCCCCCGCGCGGTAGTCGACCTTCAGCTCGAGGGCGAAGGAATACTCGCGCAGGGCGCGTTCGAGGGCGTCGACCTTGCCGAGGGCCGTGCGGCGGAGGCCATCGGCCAAGAGCAGATGCGCCCGCGGCAGGAAGGGGTCGATCATGTTGATGTCGTCGAGTACCTCGGCGACCTCCGCCCAGCGGCCGCGGGCAGCGGCCCACTCGGCGTAGTCCATGCGCGCCTTCGCGTCGTCCGAGTCGAGGAGGCACACCGCCCGCAGTTCCTGCATTGCCCCCTCCTCGTCGCCGGCGGCCTTGCGGCAGGCGTGGAGGAAGCGGTGGGTGTCTGCCCGCGGCGGGCTGAGCCTCGCCGCGGCCTCGTAGGCCGCGATGGCCTCGCGCCAGCGTTTGCGCAGCCGGTGCACGGTGCCCACGACTTCGAGGGCGCGGACGGGGTCGCGCGTTCCCAGGCGCAGCGCGCGGCGGGCCCGACGCAGCGCGCGGGCGAGCTTGCCGCGCCGCTGGGCGACCAGGGAGAGGGCCAAGTGCGCGTCGGCTGCGCCCGCGCGAGCCGCGGCCGCGCGCGCGATGCGCAGGGCCTCCGCGCCGGGCAGTGCCCAGGGCACCTCGAGCTCCACCAGGAGGGGCCACTCTTCGGCGGCAAGGGCCGCGTGGCGCAGGGCGAGCCCGGCGTGGGCCTCGGCGTCGGAGGGCTGGCCGTGGAGGGCGTAGGCGAGCGCCAGGGCGCCCCGGGCCGCAACGTCCCAGGGGCTTCGCTCGACCTGCGCGAGGAGCGCGCGCCGTTCGTCGAGGGAGGGCGGTGGGCGCCAGGCGACGTGCGCGTAGCGTTCCTCGAGGAAGGCGCGAAAGCGCGCGTCGAAGGCCGCCGGGGCGATCCCGAAGACTTCGCGGATCCCCTGGGCGGTGTCCTTGCCCGCGCGGTAGGCGCCGAGGAGTTCGCGCAGCTTCCCGCTGCCCCAGCGGGCGGCGATGAACTCGCAGGTCATGCCGGCCTGGTAGTAGGACATCATGACCTGGCTGGGGTACTTGGGTTTGGTGAAGCCTTCGTCCAGGCGCGCGATGGGGAGGAGGAGCCCGCGGCGCAGCAGGGTGATGATCTCCGCGTCGTACTCGCGGCGCCAGGTGGGGTGACCGCGCGCTTCCTCGTAGACCGAGAGCCCCTCGCTGAACCAGCGCGAAATGCGGTTGCGGGTCGCGGTGAGGGAGGCCACGTGGGCGAACTCGTGCCAGAGGGTGCGCCCCCAGGAATGGGCTCCCACGGCGCGCTTCTCGCGCGCGGAGAGGACGGTCACCACGTTGCCGAAACACACCCCCAGGGCGGGGATCCCCGGCAGGCCGACGCTGCGGGCGGAGAAGTCGGCGTGCTGAGGGAAGATTTCGACCAGCACGCGTTCGGGGAGCGGGCCGTATTCCTTCTCGAAGCGCGCCTTCGCCCGCGCCAGCAGCTCGAGGGCGTAGTGCGGCGTCACCCGGAGCTCGTCGCGGTGGACGCGCAAGAGGAAGCCGGGGGCCTCGACGACCTCGTACTGCTCCTCGACGCGGTCCCAGAGCTGGAGGTGGTTGAAGACGTAGACGTCGTAGGGGTCCTCGTCGAAGGCCTTGCGAAGCACGCGGCGTCCTTCGTCTTCCTCGCCGGTTCGGGTGAGGTTGACGCCGAGCACGGCCAGGGCTGGGAAGTAGCCGGGGTTGACCGCCAGCGCGCGGCGCGCGAGGTCGCGGGCCTCGGCGTAGCGGAACTTGAGCTCCACCAGGCGGGCAACCTCCAGGTAGAAGCGACCGCAACGAGGGCGCGTCGCGAGGACGGCCTTCGCGACCCCTTCGAACGCGTGCTCGTCGCCGCGGAGCAGGTGGATGGCGGCTTTCACGGCGAGCAACTCCACGTCGCCAGGTCGTTCGCGGAGTCCGGTGGACAGTCGCTCGAGGGCCCCCGCGAGGTCCCCGTCGGTAACGTCCTTGGCCGCGAGGAGCGCGTGCGCTGGCGCGTAGCCCGGGTCCACGGAGAGGGCCTTCTGCAGGTTCGCGGCGGCGTCGCCGAAGGTGCCGCCGTCTTGGCCGAAGCTGGAGAGGAGGGCGCGCGCCAGGCCCACGCGCGCGGACGGGTCGTTGGGGTCGCGCTCCAGTGCCCGCCGAAAGCTCTTCTTGGCCAAGGGTAGGTTGTAGGTGTCGAGGGCCAAGAGGCCGGCCTCCACGTGGGCCGTGGCCAGGCTCGGGTCGCTGGCGAGCGCTTGGTCGAGCATCTTGCGGGCGTACTCCCGCATTCCCCGGGCGAAGCGGGCCTTGAGGCGCGGGAAGTAGGCAGCCAGGCGGCAGGCGCGGGCGACCCACACGAACTCGCGCGCCGAGAGCTCGTCGCGGCGCTGGTAGAGGCGGAGGATCCGCGCGAGGACCCGCTCGGCCACCTCGGCGTCGATTTCCCACTCGAGCTCGGCGCGGCGCAGGGGGCACTCGAGGGCGAGGGGGCTCTCCTCGTCGCCCTCCGCCAAGGTCGTGGCCGCCTCGTAGCGCGCGCGCGCTTCGGCGAGGTCGCCGCGCAGCTCGGCGACCCGCCCGGCAACCAGGTGTCCCACGGGATCGGTCGGCGAGCGCTCGATTCGGCGCCGGGCCAGGGCCTCGGCCTCTGCGAGGCGCCCGGTGCGGAGGAGGAGGCGCGCGAGGAGCTCTTCGGTCGCCGGCGACGCCTTGGCCGCGGCGAGGAGGCGCCGCAAGGCGTCCTCGGCCTCGGACAGACGCCCGCGCGACCACAGCGCCCGCGCGCGGGCCAGGGGGTCCTCGGGGAGGGCCTGCTCCTCGTCTTCGCCTTGGCGCTCGCCGAAGAGGGTGCCGAGGGGGTCGTCGTCTTGGGCTGCGAGGAGGGAGGGGACCGAGCAGGCCAGCGCGATGGGCAGGCCGCAGAGCCAGGAGGAGCGCATGGGCCCAGCTTACTCCTTCGGCGGCGAGAGGGCGGGGCGCGAGGCCGGCAGGGGACACGCCCGGTCTTGATGGGGCGGGGGCCTTGCCCGACCCTCGGGATATGAAGGCCCTGGCGGTCGTCCCCGCGCGCCTCGCTTCGACGAGGCTCCCGCGCAAGCTGCTCCTCGCCGAGAGCGGCAAGCCGCTCTTGCAGCACGTCTACGAACGCGTTCGCAGCGCGCGGCGGGTGGCGCGCGTCGTCATCGCCGTCGACGGAGAGGAGCTCCTCGCCGCCGCGCGCTCCTTTGGGGCAGAGGCCGTCCTCACCCGGGAGGACCATCCGAGCGGCACCGACCGCGTGGCCGAGGCGGCGCGGCTCGTCGGCGGCGACGAGCCCTTGGTGCTCAACGTCCAGGGCGACGAGCCGGAGATCGATCCGGCGCACCTCGATCGGCTCGTCGAGGCCATGGCCTCCGGAGAAGAGCCCATGGGCACACTCGCCGAGCGCCTCACCGACCCCGACGACCTCGCGCGGCCGCAAGTCGTCAAGCTCGTCCTCGACGCGGGGGGGCGCGCCCTCCTCTTCTCGCGCGCGCCCATTCCCCACGGCGCAGCCCCCGGCGGAGGCGATCCCGCCGGCCCCTACCGGCACCTCGGCGTCTACGCCTACCGCCCCGACTTCCTGCAGCGCTTCTGCGGGCTCGCCCCCGCGCCGCTCGAGCGCTGCGAGCGGCTCGAGCAACTGCGCGCCCTCCACTACGGCCACGCCGTGCGGGTGGTCGTCGTTTCGGGGGGCGGGGCCCGCGGGATCGACACCCGCGAGGACTACGACGCCTTCCTGGCCCGGCTGCGCGCAGCGGAGGGGCCGCGCGCCCCATGAAGCGACGCGCCCCGCCAGGCCGTGAGGCCCTGCGGGGCGCGCGGAGGGGATCGCCGGGGCGGGCGCAGCGCGCGGCAGATCACCCGCTGCGCCCGTCCGTTGCTTCTCGCGACGCGGGCTACCAGGCGAGCTGCGGCTTGGCGTCCTCGCCCCAGCCGGTGAGCTCGAACAGGGTCTTGCCCGAAGCGTCGGTGGTCTTGAGGGCGAAGGCGCTGCCCTTGGCCATCCAGGTCTTGCCGTGGGCGGTCTGGGTCCAGTGCGCGTCCCAGGTCTTGCCCGCGAGCTCGACGCGTTCGTCGCCCTGCTCGGCCTGGCCGCCCGAGCCGCCGCCGGTCTTCTTGTAGACGGGCGGCTTCATCACCGGTCGCTCCTCTCCGGGCTTGCCCGGCACGCCGATCCAGGCCTTGACGACGTTGGCCGGCATGGGCTCGCCCTCGCTCGGCATGCCCGTGGGGTCGATGGTGGGGTCGACCAGCCACGCGTTGATGATGGTCGAGCCGCCCACGTCCATGGCCTGCTCGACGATGAGCTTGCCCTCCTGTTCCCCGACGACGGCGTACTTCGACTTGGCGCCGCCGGCGGTGGTCTCCCACCACACGCCCACCTTTGCACCCGGCGGGAGGGCGAGGAGGTACTGGGTCTCGGTGGACTTCATGCTGTCGACCATGGCCTGCGCGGCACCGCCGCCCTGGGCGGAGGAGGAGCCGCCGCCTTGGTCGCCTTTCTGCTTGGGTTGGAGGAGCTGGCAGCCGGTGCCGAGGCCGAGGAGGGCGAGGCCGACCACGAAGGTACGGAGTCGAGGAATCATGGGACGCCTTTCGTAAGCCTGAGGCCGAAGTGGGGATCGCTGCGCCGCGCCGTGCGGTGTGCGTCCGCGGTTGCCCTCGGCTCAGGGATTGGTTCTTGGGTGGGATCGGGATTATCCCGAGGGGACGGAGGACATCAAGGCGATCTCGACCGGGAGGTGGCCTAGCGGTGCGGCGCGGGCTACTTGCTTGCGTCCTTGGCCCGTTCCGCGAGGGACTCTTCGACCACGGACCGCACGCGGTCGACGTAGCGCGCTAGGTCGAAGTGGGCAATCTTCTCCAGGTTGCGGACCAGGCGACGCCCTTGCCCGTCGATTTGCACGGCGCGCTCGCAGTCGTCGCTGTCCACGGGGATGAAGACGGCGGGGAGGATGGTGTGGGTTCGTTTGTCTTCGATGCGGATCTCGAAGCCGCGCAGGAAGATCTGCGGGTGGGAGCGCGGCCGCCGCCGGACCTCGCAGCGGATGCCGACCTCGACGCGGAAGCGGCCGCTCTCGCGCAGCGTAGCGCGCAGCGCGTCGAAGGCGTGCGTCGGCTCGAAGCGAACGACCCCGCCGCCGAAGGCATGGCGAATGTTGACCCGGTCGCGCTCGATCACGCTCAGGTGGGGATCGTGCGGCAACTCGACCTCGTCGGCGGCATTGGGGTCCACCCGGGCGAGGCGGAGGATGAAGCGGCTCAACTCCACGTGCCCCTGGTCCACGAGCACGGCGGCGAATTCGCGGCCGATCTGGGCGAGGATCCGCAAGGCCTCGGGGTCTTCGGGGACCACGAACAGCGCGCGCTGCAGGGTTTCGAGGGCGACGAAGTAGCGCTCGCGCACGTTTTCGTCCAGGTCCCCCTGGCGGAAGAGGACCCGTGCCTCTTCGAAGCGCTTGAGGGCTTCGGCCACCAGGGTGGCGCACAGTCGCTGCTTGCGAAGGAGCTCCTCGTGCTGGGCGCGGTTCTGCTCGATGCGGTCGACTTCGACCAGACCTTGCCGGGCCTCCTCGCTCGCTCCGTCGAAGGCGAGGGCTTGCACGAAGTGCGTGCGTGCGACGCGTAGGTCTCCCTTGCCCAAGGCTTCGCGCCCTTGCTCGACGAGGCGCGCGACGCGGGCCTGGGTCTGGCGGCGCGCCTCTTCCTGACGGCGTTTCTCCTCCGCGCGTTCGACGAGTACCAGCCCCTTCTTGGCAGCGTCCGAACTGCCGTCGAAGGCGAGGGCCTGGTCGAAGGCGCGCCGCGCGTCCAGGAGCTTGCCGGCGCGGAGCAGCGCCTCGCCCTGGGCGACGAGGTCGATGGCGGTGGCGATGTTCCGCTGACGGGCCGCGGCGGCCTCGTCGAGCTCGTCCAGCTTGCCGATCTCTGCTGCGGTGGCGAAGACGACGTCCAGGGCCTCGCGGCTGTTCTGGTCCAGTCGCTGGGCCTGCTCCGCGGCGAGGCGCGCGCGTTCCACGGCGGGACGGCGCTCGGAGCGGCTCGTGGCCGCGTGGGCCGCCTCGAGCCAGCGCCGCGCCACCTGGACCATGTCGTGGCTCGCCTTGCGGGCCAGCTGGTGCAGCGCGCGGTGCTCGGGATCCACCGAGAGCCCGAGTTCCAAGATGCGGCAGGCTTCTTCGATCTTCCCCGCCTCGTAGGCCGCCCGCGCTTGCCCCACGAGTTGGCTCGCCTTGTCGCGGCTCGCGCGGGCGCTGGCGAGGCGCGCCCACTGGTCGAGGCGGTCGCTGGTCAAGCGCGGTCGTCGGCGTTCGTCGGGGCCGAAGGCGGCGCGAATTTCCGCGGGCATGTGCTCCACGACCGCCGCGGGCAAGGGGAGCACGTCGTCCGCGCGGGCAGCCTGGCGCGCGCTGCGGAATTCATCGGCGGCGCCCTGGAAGTCGTGCATGGCGAAGAGGTTCCAGGCGCGCGCGGTGGAGTCGAGCATGTGGGCGCGGCGGTCGAGCTCGGTCTTGACCGTCAGGTAGATGCTGACGGCGAGTGCGGTGACCACGATCCCTGCGCTCGCGCCGATGGCCGCCGCCTGCCGGCGGTTGCGGGCCGCCCACTTGCGGAGCCGATACCAGGGGGTCACCGGCCGCGCGCGGATGGGCTCGGCGGCGAGGAAGCGCTCTACGTCTTGCTTGAGCTCCAGGGCGGACTGGTAGCGGAGGTCTCGGTCCTTTTCGAGGGCCTTGAGGCAGATGGCGTCCAGCTCCCAGGGAACGTCGTCCTTGTTGACCGAGGGGGGACGGGCGTCGACGAAGTGGAGCTGATGGAGGATCTCTCGCATGCTGCCCGAGAAGGGGGTGACGCCGCAGGCGAGCTCGTAGAGGATGGAGCCCAGGGCGTAGACGTCGGAGCGGACGTCCACGTCGTGGATCTGCCCGGCGGCCTGCTCCGGGGGCATGTAGCGGAGCGTTCCCAGGATGTCGCCCTCGGTGGTCAGCGCCGCGCCCCGGGACTCCTCTTGCTCGTCGATGCGCTTGGCGATGCCGAAGTCCAAGACGCGCGGTCGTCCGTCCCGCTCGACGAGGATGTTCTCCGGTTTGAGGTCGCGGTGAATGATGCCGCGCGAATGCGCGTGGTGGACCGCGTCGCAGATGACGCAGAACAGGCGCAGGGCGTCCTCGAGGCTCGCCAGGCTGGCTGCGTAGTCGCCGAGGGGGATCCCCTCGACGAACTCCATGGTGAGGAAGTAATGCCCCTCGTGTTCGCCGGCGTCGAGGATCGGGACGATGTTGGGGTGCTGCAGCGCCCCGGCGGCCTCGGCCTCGCGCAAAAACCGGCGCCGCTCCTCGTCGCTGGCCAGCGCACCCCCCACGAGCACCTTCAGCGCGACCTGCTTCTTCAGCCCCAGATGCGTTGCTCGGTAGACCACCCCCATGCCGCCGCGTCCGATTTCTTCCTCGATGCGGTAGTGGTGGAAGCGCTGTCCCGGGACCAGGTCGGTGGTGGTGCCCACGTCGGAGGCCGGCGCGGTGGAGTGGTCCCGGCCGCCACGGGCCGCCTCCTTCCAGAGGCGGCGGAGGGCGGCGGGGCGCGTGGTGTCCTGGCACACTTCGCTGAGGGCGATCCCGAATTCGGCTGCGGTCGGCCTGCGCTCGGGGTCGGGATCGCAGAGCCGAGCCACGAGCTCGGAGAAGGGCGCGGGGATTTCGGGGACTTCGTCGCGAAGGCGAGGCGCGTCGGCCCTCCGCTTCGCCTCGAGGAGTTCCTGCGGCGCATCGGCCGCGTGGGGCGGTCGTCCGGAGAGCGCGCGGTAGGCGAGGATTCCCAGCGCATAGACATCGGCCTTCTCGCTCCACTCGCCACGTTCGAGGACTTCGGGGGGGAGGTAGGCGGGGGTGCCGAGGAGGTCGCCCTTGGCGGTGAGGCGGGCCGAGGCGTCGGCGGAGAGGGCGATGCCGAAGTCGCTCAGGCGGACCTCGCCGTTGGCGGAGACGAGCACGTTCTCGGGCTTGATGTCGCGGTGGAGGACGCCCTTGGCATGGCAATGCACGAGGGCGCGGCTGAGGCGCTCGATGACGAAGACCGTCTCCTCGAGGGTCAGCCGGTCGCCGGGCCGGTCGGCGAGGATCGCCGCCAGATCGCGGCCTTCGACGAGCTCCAGCGCGATCCAGGGCTGATTGCTGCGGGCGTCGACCCCGGCGCCCAGGAGGCCCACCACGTTGGGGTGTCGCACGCGCGAGAGGAGGAGCCCCTCGCGCTCGAAGCGTCGCACGGCGTCTTCGTCGCGCATGGCGACGCCGAGGGTCTTGAGCGCGACCCGCGCGCCGCGCGGGTCCTCGGCCAGGTAGACCTCGCCCATGCCGCCACCGCCGATCCGGCGCAGCAGGCGGTAGGGCCCAAGGCGACGGAAGGACTGGGTCGGGTCGAGGGCTTGGTCTTCGCTCAGCGGTGCGGCCCCCTCGTCGAGGTCCACCCGCCCTCGGCAGAGAGGGCAGGGGAGGGCCTCGAGCTGAGGGATCAGGGCCTCGCCCAGTTGGTAGCCGGTCCCGCAACCCTGACAGCGGAGCAGACGCTCGCAGCGGAGGGCGACCACGGCGTCGTCCGCGCTGAGGGCGCCGTCTTGCACCAGGGCTTCGAACAGGGCGAGCACTCCGGAACGCTCGCGCGCCGCGGCGACCCGCTGGGGCTCCAAGCTGCGGGCTTGGATGG
This sequence comes from Planctomycetota bacterium, assembly GCA_003695705.1. Classification (GTDB taxonomy): domain Bacteria; phylum Planctomycetota; class J058; order J058; family J058; genus J058. The sequence goes on along the minus strand of RFHU01000398.1, from coordinate 10,545 downwards.
CCCAGCGCGCGAAGGCTTCGTCGGCCAGGCGGAGCTGGGCCTCCACCGGCGAAGTGGGCGGCGCCGCGCCCGCGGTCTCGCCCGGCGCCGGCTCGCGCAGCACGCCGCAACCGGGGCAGGTGGGGACGTAGGGGAGCAGGTCGGCGGGCAGGGAGAGGGAGATGCGGCAGATGGGGCAGCCGAGTTCGGCCAGCTCTTCGCTGGGGACGGCGGGCGGCTCGCCGTCGAAGAGCTCCCAGAGGCGAGCGCCCTCGTTCTTCTCCTGGCGGGCGCGCGCGGCCTCGAGGCGCTCGGTGGAGACGAGGCCCTCGGATTGGACCCAGCGGGCGTAGGCCTCGTCGGCGAGGCGCGCGGCGAAGCCCGCGCGGTCTTGTTCGAGGTAGTCCACCACGCTCTCGCGGGCAGCCTGTCCGAAGGGGAGGAAGGAGTCGATGGGCTGGCGGGGGTCTTGCGACTGGGAGCGGAGCGCCGCTCGAATGGTGTGTTCGCTGTGCAGCTCGAGCTCGCGCGCGATCTGCGCGATCCAGGGCCAGCTCGTCCTCGCGGTCACGCGGGATTCATCCTAATTCCTCGGAACGGGTCGCGCCTCCCCGCGGGGAGGAGGGCGCGCCTGTCGCCGGGGGAGGTATGCTGGGGCGATCCGCCAGGGAGGGAGGCAGCGTGCGCGCGAACCGCGGACTGGGCATGCGGGGCGAGACCCGGCACATCTTCGTCACCGGTGGGGTCTGCTCCTCGCTGGGCAAGGGCATGACGGCCGCGTCCATCGGCATGCTGCTCGAGCATCGCGGACTGCGGGTCGCGATGCAGAAGATCGACCCCTACATCAACGTCGACCCCGGGACGATGTCGCCTTACCAGCACGGCGAGGTCTACGTCCTCGACGACGGCACGGAGACCGACCTCGACCTCGGGCACTACTACCGGTTCACGAACTCGCCCTTGAACCGAAATTCCAACTTCACCACCGGCCGCGTCTACAACGACGTGATTCGCAAGGAACGCCGCGGCGACTACCTGGGCAAGACCGTCCAGGTCGTCCCCCACATTACGGACGAGATCAAGCGCAAGATCCGCGCCATGGCCTCGGAGGCCGACGTGGTCGTCACCGAGGTCGGCGGGACGGTGGGCGACATCGAATCGCAGCCCTTCCTCGAGGCGATCCGGCAGCTCACCTGGGAGCTGGGGCGGGGCAACTACCTGTGCGTGCACCTGACCCTGATCCCCTACCTGCGCGCGGCCAAGGAACTGAAGACCAAGCCCACCCAGCACTCGGTGGGCAAGCTGCGCGAGATCGGTCTCTTGCCCGACTTGCTCATTTGCCGTTCCGAAGTCCCCGTGCCCGAGGAGGTGCGGCTCAAGATCGCTCGCTTCTGCAACGTGGCGCCGGAGGCCTGCTTCATCGAGGAGGACATCACCTCCACGATCTACGAGATTCCGCTCGTCCTCCGCGACCAGGGCTTGGACCGGACGATCCTCTCCCTGCTGGACGTCGACTCGCGGGGCTCGGACTTCACCCTTTGGGAGGAGGTCGTCGAGGCGATCAAGTTCCCCGAGCGCAAGGTGGAGATCGCGCTGGTCGGCAAGTACATCGAGCTGCAGGACGCCTACAAGTCGAAGTACGAGGCCTTGGCGCACGCCGGCGCAGCGAACCGTTGTGCGGTGGAAGTCCGCAAGATCGGTGCCGAAGCCATCGAAGAGGAAGGGGCCGAGAAGCTTCTCGCGGGCGTCTCGGGCGTCCTGGTGGCCTCGGGCTTCGGCGAGCGGGGCATCGAGGGGAAGGTGCAGGCCACCCGTTGGGCGCGCGAGAACGGGGTGCCCTTCCTCGGCATTTGCTTGGGCATGCAGACGGCCTGCATCGAGATCGCTCGCTCGCTGCTGGACCTTCCGCGCGCCCACTCCTCGGAGTTCGTCCCCTCTTGCCCCGACCCCGTGATCGACCTCATGGCCTCTCAGGAGGGCGTCGAGGACAAGGGCGGCACCATGCGGCTGGGGGCCTACCCTTGCGTGCTCAAGCCCGGCTCGCTAGCCCATCGCCTCTACGGGAAGAGCGAGGTCTCCGAGCGCCATCGGCATCGCTACGAGTTCAACACCGCCTACAAGGCCCGCTTCGAGGCGCAGGGGGTCGTGTTCTCGGGCCTCTCCCCCGACGGGCGACTCGTCGAGGTCATCGAACTCCGCGATCATCCCTTCTTCGTGGGGACGCAGTTCCACCCCGAGTTCACTTCGAAGCCCATCGAGTGCCATCCGCTGTTCCGCGGCTTCGTGGCCGCCGCCTTGCAGCATCAGGAGCAGCGGGCGACCCCTCTCTACAGCACCGGACGGAGGGGCGGGCCGGGCTCCTGATCGGAACCGTCCGCGCCCCGAGCGGGGCGCTTTCGACCCAGCGGGATCAGTCGAAGAGGTACCAAGGGTTCCAGCCCAGGCGCAGGCTGACGAAGAGCAGATGCACGCCGATTTCGAGGGCGTAACTCTCGCGGGGGTCCTTCTCCCGCAGGACGTCCCAGAGGAGCGGCGCGACCCCACCGCAGGTGTGGAATTCCGCCGCTTTCCAGATGGCCAGATCCGGGGGCAGGATCGCACCGTCGTGGCTCATGGAGCAGAAGAAGAGGGCGCGTCCCGAGTGGTCGAAGTCGCCGTCCTTGCGGTGCGCTCCCCAGCCCCGGTCGTAGCGGTGACCGACGTAGGTGAAGCCGCCCAGGGAGAGTCCGGTGTGCAGGACGACGGGGAGGCTGAGTTCCACGCCGAATCCGGCCCCTACCCCGACTTCCGCGCGCAAGGAGCGGCACCCGGGGAGGAGGAGCAGACCAACCGCGAGGAGAGGGGCCGCGCGCTTCATACCCGGCGAGGGTAGCACCGAGCCGGGGGGCGCTCCATGCGGCGCCGCCGCGAGTCCTTTCCCTTCGCCCGCCCTGGACCGAGCGTCGGGGTCGGCGAACATCGCCGGGTGCGTCTCCCCCGGGTCGAGAACCGCGGCATCCTCACGCCCACGGGCGGCTACCTCGCTCGGGGCTTCACCCACACGCTCAATCCCTACCTCGGCTGCAGTTTCGCCGGCGGGCTTTGCGGGCGCTTCTGCTACGCCCAGCACAACCCCTTCGTCGTGCGCGGGCGGCCCTGGGGGCTCTACGCCGCCAAGGGCGCGGTGCGTGCGCCCTACCTGGCGGAGCGCGGGCGCGCAGCGCGCCCGCGCCGGGGCCCTCCACGCCCCGTGCGCATCTACATGAGCTCGAGCACCGACCCCTACCTCCCCCAGGAACGGGAGCTGCGTCGCACGCGGGAGGCGCTGGAGGCTATGCTCGAGCACCCCCCGGACGCGCTCGTCCTGCAGACGCGCAGTCCGCTCGCCCTGCGCGACCTGCCGCTGCTCGCGGAACTCGCCGCGCGCTGCCGCTTCCTCCTCTCGGTTACCGTCGAGACCGACCTCGACCCCGTGCCGGGGCTGCCGCCCCACGCCACCCCCATCGCGGCCCGCCTCGAACTGCTCGCCGCCTTCCGCGAGGAGGGCCTTCGCACCCAGGCGGCGGTGGCCCCCCTGCTTCCGCTGGGCGACCCCTGGGCCTTTGCCCGACGCCTCGGGGAAGTCTGCGAGCGGGTGGTCCTCGACCACTACCTGCTCGGCGACGGGAGCGAGGGCCGCCGGACCGCGCGCACGGACTTTCCCGCGCTCCTCGAGGCCGCGGGCTACGGAGCCTGGTGCACCCTCGAGCCGTACGGGCGGTTCGCGGCGACCTTGCGCGAGGTCCTCGGCGCCGAGCGCGTCCTTCTCGGCTGCGAGGGCTTCAACACCCCTTGACCGCGCCCCCTTCGCCGGCGCCGACCGGTGCGTCTCCGCGTCTTCGTTCGCGGAGTCGCCGGCCCGCGCTCAAGGAGCAGCGCCTGGGCAGCCGATAGGGCGTTCGTGGAACGACTCGTCATCAGCGGTGGGACGCCCCTCGAGGGTACGGTGCGCGTCAGCGGCGCCAAGAACGGGGCCCTGCCCCTGCTCGCGGCGACCGTGCTCTCCGAGGGACGTTGCGTGCTGCAGAACGTGCCGGACCTCAAGGACATTCGCACCCTGGCGGAGATCCTCCGCGAGGTCGGCCTCAGCGTGGAGAAGACTGCGCCGAACACCTACGTCACTCGGCTCCTGAGCGAAGAGAACTCGGTCGCCCGCTACGAGCTGGTCTCGCAGATGCGCGCCTCGATCTACCTCCTGGGGCCGCTCCTTGCCAAGCGCGGGGAGGCCCGGGTCTCCCTCCCCGGCGGTTGCGTGATCGGCCTGCGGCCGGTGGACCTGCACATCAAGGGGCTCCGCGCCCTGGGGGCGGAGATCGAGCTCGAGCACGGGTACATTGTCGCGCGGGCTCCCGGCGGGCGGCTGCGCGGGGCCCGCATGTTCCTGGGCGGACCCAACGGCTCGAGCGTGGGCGCGACGGCCAACGTCCTCATGGCCGCCTGCCTCGCCGACGGGAAGACGATCATCGAGGGCGCCGCCTGCGAGCCCGAGATCGGCGTCCTGGCCCGCTTCCTCAACCGCATGGGCGCGACCATCGAAGGGATCGACACCCCGCGGCTCGTCATCACGGGCGTTCCTGCGCTGCGCGGCGCGCGGGTCACGGTTCCGCCGGATCGCATCGAGGCGGGGACCTTCATGGTGGCCGCCGCCGCGACCGGCGGCGACGTGCGCATCGAAGAAGCGCCCCTCGACCACCTCGGCGCGGTCGTCGCCAAGCTGCGCGAGGCCGGCGTCGAGGTCCTCGAAGAGGACGACGGGCTCGTGCGCGTGCGCCGGCAGGGTCCCTTGCGGCCGGTCAACGTCACCACCCTGACCTACCCCGGCTACCCCACCGACATGCAGGCCCAGTTGGTCGCCATGCTCACCCTGGCCGACGGGATCTCGGTGGTCAGCGAGAAGATCTACCCCGACCGCTTCATGCACTGCGCGGAGCTCAACCGCATGGGGGCGCAGATTCTCAAGCAGGCCGCCAGCGCCATCGTGCGCGGAGTCCCCCGCCTGAGCGGGGCCGACGTCATGGCGAGCGACCTGCGGGCCGGCGCCGCCTTGGTCATCGCCGGGCTCGTGGCCGAGGGGCGAACGACCGTCCACCGCGTCTACCACATCGACCGCGGCTACGAGCGCATCGAGGAGAAGTTCCGCGGCCTCGGGGCCTGCATCGAGCGCCTGCGCGGGACGCCGTCGACCACCCTCAAGCGCGCCGCCTGAGCGCGGCAGCCCGCGCCCGAGGGCTGCCGCGCTCGGCGAGGGGTCGCTTCGGTCGCTTCCGCAGGCGAGCCGGGCTCTTTCGCTGCGGAAGGGAACGCAGGAGCGCGGCGGCGCCCCGTCGGCGGGCCCGGGACGGCCCGGGACGGATGGTTTCCGGCTGGGCCCCGCCGGATCGACGCGCGGACCGCTCGAGGGGTTTCGCGGAACTGCGGAGGTCGGCACCCCCCGGCTCGGTGGGCTGCGAAGGGTGTTCGGCGTGGAGGTTTCCCCGAGGTGTCGCCGGCGTTGACGCAGCCGGGAACGGCGGTCGGAGGGAGCCACGGGACGCATTCGCCGAACTCCTCGCGCGGCGGTGGGCTCCGAGCGGCGCGTCCCTTGCACCGAGGCAGGGCGAAGGAGGACGGAAGTGAAGGAAGGAGTGGAGTCGAGCCTGCTGGTGGTGTGCGGCTGCGGTTCGCGCCTGCGGGCGGCGGAGCGCTGGGCGGGCCGCCGCGTGCGCTGCCGGCGCTGCGGGGCTGTCTTGCGGCTGCCCCAAGGCTGCGAGGTCGTGACCGGGTGGGAGGCTTGGCCGCGGCGAGGCCGTGCGGCAACCCGCTTCCCGCGAGGCGTCCCCGCGATCGGCGCTCCCGCTGCGGTCGCGCGTTCCTCGGGCGACCGAGCCCTCGGCCTGCTCGCGGCCGGTTCGCGGCCGCGGGCCTCCGCCGGGGGGGGCTCGCGCTGGGCCGCCGCGGAGGGCGCGCCCGCGGCCTCCCTCGACGCGCCTTCCGCGGCGGTCGTCGGTGGGAGGCGGGGGCCCCGGGCCGCCGCGCCCGCCAGGTGCGGTTCGGAGCGCCTTCGGCTCCTCCCTGCGCGCGAGCGGAGCGGTCCTGAGGATCCGTTCCTCGTGCGGCCGGGCATGCGGCGCTCCCCCGCCGAGGTTCGCCGCCTCGAAGCGAGTTTCGCGAGCGCGGCCCTGCGGCTCCCCAGCGAGGCCGTTCGCCGTCACGCGAGGCATCTCCGGGCGCTGGCGGTCTTGCTGTGCGCCTCGGGAGCGCTGGCCTTTCCGCTGGCGGCCGTCGCCGGCCTTCTCCGCCTGGCCTGGGGCATCGACGGCCTGGGCGCAGCGTCCCTGCTGCTCCTCGCCGCGGGCGCGTTCCTGCTGGCGAACGGCCTGGAACTCTGGCGGCTGCGCGCGTGGGCCCGAACCAGCGCCGCGTGCCTTGTCGGGGCCGGCGCCCTCGGCTCGGTCCTCGGCGCCCTGGTTGCCTGGCCCTGGGGGCTCCTTGCCCTGCTCCCCGGCGCCTGGAGCGCCGCGGCCCTGTGGGCCCTCTGCTCTCCCGCGGCGGCCGCCGCCGTCGACGCGCCCCGCCCCCCGAACTCCCCGCGCTGGTGGACGAGTCCGCTCCTCTGGACACCCCTCGTCGCCTCCGTCCTCGGCGTTGGCGTCGGCGTCGCCCTGGTCCTCGCCTCGCTCGCGCGGGCCCTGACCACCTTCTGATCCGCGTTCCGGCAGCCGCCACCCCTCGCCGGCGGCCGGTCGCAGGCCGCCGGACGTTCGCGCGCGGGTTCCGGGCCGCCTCGCGGCGGGGCGTCGTGATCCAACGTCGCAGAGGGCTAAGGTCTTGCGTGGAACCCCTCCACGGCCGCACGGCGCGCGGCCGGCGCCTTTGGTGGGCCCTTGGCGAGGTCGGACGTTCACCGTGCTGCGCGGGGAGGCGGTGGCTTCGGTTCGACCTAGGGCCGGTTCTCGCGGCCAGGCCCGGAGGCGGGTCCGCCGCGGGCGTGGGCTGGAGCTTGCGTTCTTGCTAACCCCCCCTAGAATGCGGGCCTTCTGTACCCCGGGCCGGACCTGCGCGACGGTCGGGCCCGGGGGGTTCTTGGTTGGGCAGAGGCCTCGTGTTCGACTCGCTGAGCGACAGCTTCCAGGGTGCGTTCGACCGTCTGTTCTCGGGCGGCAAGCTCACCGCTCAGAACATCGACGAGGGTCTGCGCGAAGTGCGCAAGGCCCTCCTCGAGGCCGATGTCTCCGTGTCGGTCGTCAAGGAGTTCATCGCCAACGTCAAGGAGTCCGCCGTCGGCCAGCTCCAGGTCGAGGGCGTCGACCCCTCCCAGCAGATCGTCAAGATCGTCAGCGACGAGCTCGTTCGGCTCATGGGGCCGATCGACACGCGCATCAAGATCAACAACGAGCGCCCGACCGTCATCATGATGGTCGGCCTGCAGGGCTCGGGCAAGACCACCACGACCGGGAAGCTGGCCAAGTACCTGGTCGAGAAGAAGAAGAAGAAGCCCCTCCTCGTCGCCGCCGACCTGCAGCGCCCCGCCGCCATCGAGCAGCTCCACGTGCTCGGCGAGAGCCTCGGCGTCCCCGTCTACAGCGAGCAGCCCGGCGAGAAGAAGAAGGGGCTCACTGGGCTCTTCTCCCGCCAGACCCGAGCGGCCGAGGTGTGCCGGAACGGCATCAAGCACGCCGAGAACAGCGGCCGCAACGTGGTCATCCTGGACACGGCCGGACGGCTGCACATCGACGACGAGCTCATGAAGGAGCTCGAGGACGTCAAGAAACTCACCAAGCCCGACAACATCTTCCTCGTCTGCGACGCCATGACCGGCCAGGACGCGGTCCACTCGGCGAAGCAGTTCAACGACCGCATGGCCATCGACGGGGTCATCCTCACCAAGCTCGACGGCGACACCCGCGGCGGCGCCGCGCTGAGCATCAAGGCGGTCACCGGGAAGACGATCAAATTCATCGGCACGGGCGAGAAGCTCGACCGCTTGGAGGAGTTCCATCCCGAGCGGATGGCCTCGCGGATCCTCGGCATGGGGGACATCGTCACCCTCGTCGAGAAGGCGCAGGAGGTCGTCAGCCAGAAGGAAGCCGAGAAGAGCGCCACCCGGCTGATCAGCGGCAAGTGGAACTTCGAGGACTTCCTCGGGCAACTGCAGGCCGTCAAGAAGATGGGACCGCTCAAGCAGCTCCTGGGCATGATCCCGGGCATGGGTTCGATGCTCAAGCAGGTGGAGTTCACCGGCGACGAGCTGAAGCCCGTCGAGGCGATCATCAACAGCATGACCCGCAAGGAGCGCCGCAACCCCGAGCTGCTCAGCGGGCGCACCGGAGGGAGCCGGCGGCGGCGCATCGCGCGCGGCTCGGGGACGACGGTGCAGGAAGTCAACTTGATCGTCAAGCAGTTCAAGGCGATGAAGCGCATGATGGGCGAGCTCGGCCGCGTGGGCGACCTCGGCTCGCTCATGACCCCGGGAGGGATCGAGAACGCCCTCCCTCAGCTCCCCGGGGGCAAGGCGCTCCTGCGCGCGCGGTCGCGCGGACCCAAGCCCAAGCGGAACAAGAACAAGAACAAGCGAAAGAACAAACGCAAGCGGGCGCGGCGCTAGCCGCCGCGTCCAGGAGTGGACGGATTCATGGCTGTCAAGTTGAGGCTCAAGCGAGTGGGGCGCCGCAACCGCGCCTGCTTCCGGCTCGGCGCCTTCGACCACCGCACGCGGCGGGACGGGCGCGCCATCGAGGAGCTGGGCTGGTACGACCCCTTGGTCGCGGACAACGACAAGAAGGTCGCGCTGAACCGGGAGCGGATCGCTTACTGGCTGTCGGTGGGCGCCAAGCCTTCGCCCACGGTGGAGTCCCTGCTCTTGCAGCAGGGAATCGACGTGCCGGGCTCGGGCAAGCGGCGGGCGCTCTCCCCCGAGGAGCGCGCGGAGCGCGAGCGGATCAAGGCCGAGAAGAAGAAGAAGCGGGAGCTGGCCCTGCAGCGGAAGGCCGCGCAGAAGGCGACCCAGGCCCCCATGAGCAAGAAGGAGCGGCGCGAAGCCAAGAAGGCCGGCGGCTAGCGGCCGACGGCGGCCGGGGGCGGACGTGCGGATCGACGTGCTGACGCTCTTCCCGGGCATGTTCGAGGGGTTTACCACCCACGGCCTGGTGCGCGTGGCCCGCGAGAAGGGGCTGGTGGACGTCTGCCTGCACGACGTCCGCGAGCACGCCACCGACCGGCACCGGAGCGTGGACGATCGACCCTACGGCGGCGGCCCGGGAATGGTGCTCATGTGCGGCCCGGTCTTCGCGTGCGACGAGAAGGTCGTCGCGGCCGGCCGGGCGGCCGGGTTGTCCGGGGAGCCGCGGCGGGTTCTCCTGACCCCCCAGGGCACGCCCCTCGGCCCGAGCCTGCTGGAGGAGCTGGCCCGCGAGCCTTGGCTCAGCGTGTTTTGCGGACACTACGAAGGATTCGACGAACGGATTCGCATCGGGCTCCGGCCCCTGGAGGTTTCCATCGGCGATTACGTGCTCTCGGGCGGCGAGGTGGCGGCCATGGTGCTCATCGACGGCACCGTGCGCATGATCCCCGGCGCCCTGGGTGCCGCAGAGGCGACGCAGGACGACAGTTTTTCGCGCAGCGGTGCACGGCTCGAGGGTCCGCAGTACACTCGGCCGCGCGAGTTCCGCGGAATGCGGGTCCCCGAGGTGCTCCTCTCCGGCGATCACCAGGCCATCGCCGAGTGGCGAGAGCAGCAGGCGCTGAGACGAACCCGAGAACGCCGCCCGGACCTCTTGGGCGAGGAACACACAGGAGAACCCCAATGAAGAACGACGTCATGCTGCGGGCGGAGGCGCGCAACACGACCAAGGACACCCTCCCCGAGTTCGAGATCGGGGACACCGTCGACGTCCACGTGAAGATCCAGGAAGGCGACAAGTCGCGCATTCAGGTCTTCACCGGCACGGTCATCGCCATGCGTGGGGGCGGCCTGCGCCGCAGCTTCACCGTCCGCCGCCTGGTGGACGGCGAAGGCGTCGAGCGGACCTTCCCCATCCACTCGCCCTCGGTGGTCGCGGTCAAGCCCAAGCGCCACGGCGTCACCCACCGCGCCAAGCTCTACTACCTGCGCGACCGGGTGGGCAAGGCCACGCGCCTCAAGGAGCGCATCAAGGCGACCAAGGCAAGCGAGGAGACCAAGAAGCGCGGCCGCAAGCGCGGGGCCAAGGCCAAAGCCGAGCGCAAGGCGCGCCAGGCCGCCGCGGGGGCCAAGAAGAAGAAGAAGGGCAAGGCCAAGAAGGCCCAGAAGACCGAGGCCAGCGCCTAGCGGTCTCTCCTTCGGGTTCCCGCCCGCGCCTGCGGCCGACGGCGCCCCGACCGACGCCGGGCCCCACGGCGCGACGTCAGGGCTCCTTCGGAGCCCTGCTCGCGGAGGGCGGGGGAGCCCCGCCCTCCGCGCCGCCCAGGGAGTCTCAGGAGTTCCTCCGGCTTCGTTGGGACTCCGGGCGCGCGCGGGGCGGGGAGGACGGCGGCCGGGGGGCGCGGGGTTGGTCGTCGGCTTGGAGCGGGGCTGCGCGGTCCGCCCGGGAT
>RFHU01000397.1 GCA_003695705.1 Planctomycetota bacterium | reverse complement strand
CTCGACGCGCCCCGCGCCAAGCTGCACCCCGCCGTCCGCTACGTGGGCAGCGAGCCCTGGCAGGGCGCCGCCGTCGGCCAAGGCGTTCCCCTTTCCCCCCAAGACCCCGACATCATCTACGAGCAGCGCCCATGAGCCCCCGCGAGCACAACGCCCCGCGCCCCCGCGCGGACGAAGAGAACACCCTCAGCCGCCGCGAGCTCCTCGGCCACGCGGCGCGCCTCTCGGCCGGCCTCGCCGCCGGCGGCCTCGCGGGAGGCCTCCTCGGCTGCCGCGCCACCGCGCCCGCCGGCGGCGGCGAGGACGCAGCGCCCCTCGAAAGCCTCGCCGCGTCGGGAGGCATCGACTACGCGAAGGCGCGGGCCGTACCCACCGTGTGCTTCGGCTGCACCACCCACTGCGGCGTCCTGGGCTGGGTGCAGGACGGGCGCGTGCGCAAGATCGACGGCAACCCCCTCGACCCCAACACCCAGGGGACCCTGTGCGCCAAGGCCAACGGCATGATCTCCTACACCTACTACCCCGAGCGCCTGCTCTACCCGCTCCGGCGCGTGGGCAAGCGCGGCGCGGGGCGCTGGAAGCGGATCGGCTGGGACGAGGCCCTCGACGAAGTCGCTTCGCGCCTCCGCCGCCTGCGCGAGAAGGGGACGCCCGAGCGCTTCGTCTTCCACTACGGTCGCGACAAGACCAAGGGCTTCACCAAGCGCTTCACCAACGCCTTCGGCACCCCGAACCGCCTCAACCGCCGTTCGATCTGCAGCTCGAACCGACGCGTACCGCTGATGAGCTTCTACGGGCGCGAGTTCGAGTGGGAGAGTCAGGACTTCGCCAACACCCAGTTCGTCCTCAACTTCGGCGCCAACCCCATGGAGGCCACCCAGGGCGGCCTGTTCATGATCAAGCGCCTCATGGACGCGCGCGTGGACCACGGCGCTCGCCTGGTCACCTTCGAGGTTCGCCCCTCGGCCACGGCGTCCATCTCCGACGAGTTCTTCCGCGTGAAGCCGGCCTCCGACGGCGCCATCGCCCTCGCCATGGCCCACGTCATTCTCGCCGAGGGCCTCGAGGACCGCGCCTTCTGGGATCGCTGGGCCAACGTCCCCCTGGGCGTCATTCGCGAGCAGGTGCGCCCCTTCACCCCCGAGTTCGCCGAGCGCGAAAGCGGGGTCCCCGCCGCAGACATCCGCCGCCTGGCCGTCGCCTTCGCCAAGGCGGCGCCGCGCTGCTGCACCCTCTCCAACCGCGGCTCCGCCAAGCACTACAACGGCGTCCAGGCCGACCGAGCCATCCGCATGCTCGACGTGCTCGTCGGCAACGTGGGCCGCCCCGGCGGTTTCTGCCTCAGTTCCCTGCGCATGTGGAAGAACCGCTACGGCCAGGAGGGGCTGCCGGTCCTGGATCAACCCGCCCCCCACCCCCCCAAGCCCGAACCCTGGCGACCGGGCACGCGCTGCTTCGAATCCCTCCCCGAAGAGGTTCGCCGCCGCGTGGCCGCCTTCCCGCCCGAGTGGCAGGCAAAGTACTACGGCGAACTCGCCACCCCGAGCGAATACCCGCTCTCCTGGCTGTTCTACTCCATGCGCGTGGGGCAGCTCGTCTACCCCATGATCCGCGACCGCGTCCAGCCGGTGGAGGTCTACATGTCCTACACCCTGGGCGCCTCCTACGGCTTCCCCGAAGCGCACGTCGCCCGAGAAGTCCTGGCCGACGAGTCGCTGGTTCCCTTCCACGTGGCCATCGACATCAGCTACTCGGAGCAGGCCGCCCTCGCCGACATCATCCTCCCCGACGCGACCAGCCTCGAGCGCTGGGACGCGCACTCGACCAACTGCTACGGACTGCGCCCCTACACGGCGATTCGCCAGCCGCTCGTCGAGCCCCTCGGCGAGGCACGCCCCGTGCAGATCATCCTCCGCGACCTCGCCCGGCGCATCGGCGGGGGCATGGAGCGCTACTTCGACTTCGAGGACCTCGAGGACTACTACCGCGCCTGGTACTCCGAGCTGCCCATCTCCTGGGAAGAGCTGAAGCGGCGTGGAGTGTGGACCGATCCCGAGCGCCCGCTCGATTACGAGCTCTACGAGCGGCCCCTCACCCCCGAGGAGCTCGAGGGGACGAAGGTCGAGCCCGAGACCGGCTTGGTGGTCCGCGAGAAGAACGGCAAGCGGCGCGCGGTGGGCATCGTCCAAGACGGACGAGCGGTGCGCGGCTTCCCCACCCCCAGTCGCAAGATCCAGGTGCGGGAGGAACTCTTCCCCCTCGCCGCCAAGCTCACCGGACTCCCGGAGGACGACGGGAACGCCTCGCCGCTGCCCACCTACCAGCGAGTGCCCGAGCACGAGGACCTCGACGAGGACCAACTCGTGCTGACCACCTTCAAGTGGAACGTGCACACCCAGGGCCGCTCGGCCTACTGGAAGTACCACGCCGAGATCGTCCACACCAACCCCCTCTTCATGAACCCCGAGACCGGCGCCCGCCTCGGCCTCGAAGACGGAGACGAGGTGAAGGTCACCGTCTACCGCCCGAAGGGCCGCACCTACCGAGCGGGCGAGCGCCAGCCGGTCGGGATCCTGCGCAACCGCGTCCGCTTCCTCGCCGGCATGCACCCGCGCGTGGTCGCCTGCTCGCACCACGCCGGGCACTGGGAGCACGGGCCGGTGGCCCGCGCCGACGCCCGCCCGAGCCCCGCCGCGGCGGGCACCTCGCCCGAGCTGCGCGACCCCGACGTCCCCGAGCGGATCTGGTGGTCCAAGGAGCAGGGCGGGCCGGGCAACGGCGTGCCCCTCAACGACGTCTTGCCCATCAACCCCGCGCCCCTCGTGGGCGGCCAGAACTGGTTCGACAACGTGTGCACCGTGGCGAAGGTCTCGTGAACGCTCCGCCCTCCCTCGACCCCGCCCAGCAGGCTCCCCTCTGGGCCCTCACCGCCCGCCTCCTCCTCTCCGAACCCGACGAGGAGCTGCGCGCGGTCCTGGCCGCCCCCCCCGCCCGCGACTCCCTGCGGGCCATCGAAGCGGACCTCGCGCGCTGGCTAGCGGGGGAGGAGGCCGAGGAGGCGCCCGGCCCGGCGGAAGACTTCGTGCGCCTCTTCGTCGCCCCCTGCGAGGCGCCGCCCTACGCCAGCGCCTGGCTCCCCGGCGAGCGAGAGCTCCTCGGCGCGCGGATCCACGACTTCGTGGGTCGGGTCCTCTCCGCCCTCGGGCGGGAGCGCGTCGTGCGCCCGCCCTGGGGGCGACTGCCCCTCGATCACCTCGGCCTCCTCTGCGAGCTCGTCGCCGCGGCCGCGACCGAGGGGGAGCCCGCCCGCCGGCGCGCCGGCGAGCTCCTCCGCTCCGAAGTCCTCGACCCGTGCCTCTTCCCCTTCGGCCGTCGCCTGCGCGAGCGGGCCCGTCACCCCCTTTACCGAGCGGCGGGAACGCTGCTCGTCGCCCTCGCCCCGGAGTAGCCCATGCGCCACGCCCTGCTCTGCGCGCTCCCCCTCCTCGTCTCCGCCTGCGCGAGCGGCCCCGACGTCGCCGCGCCCGACTCCGCGCGCCCGTCGGCGCAGGCCGCCGACCGCTCCCGAGAGGCGCGCTCGGAACGCCCCGCGCCGAGCCCGCCCGCGACCCTGCCCGACCGGCGTGTGGAGGTTCGCTACGAAGTCGCCCTGCGAGCCCTGCCTGCGGGCAAGCAACTGCGCCTGTGGATCCCCCTGCCCGCGAACGACGCGCACCAGCGGGTGGAGGCCCTCGCCGTCGACGCTCCGTGGCCCCACCGCGAGACCCGTGAGCCGCGCTTCGGCAACCGCATGCTCTACTTCGAAGCCAACAGCGGCGAGGGCGGCGAGGCGCGCGTGAGCGTGCGCTACACGGTCTCGCGCTGGTGGCACCGCAGCGACCTCGCCGCCCTCGAAGGCGACGGCGTGGAACGCGAAGACCTCTCCCGATACCTCCAGCCCAGCCGCCTGGTGGTGGCCGACGCGCGCATTCGCGGCATCGCCGAGCGCCTCGTGCGCGGGCGCGCGAGCACCCTCGCCAAGGCGCGAGCCTTCTACGAGCACGTGCGTGGGGAAATGCGCTACGACAAGTCGGGCCAGGGCTGGGGGCGCGGCGACAGCGCCTACGCCTGCGACGCCAAGGCGGGCAACTGCACCGACTTCCACGCCTACTTCATGGCCCTCTGCCTCGCCGCCGACATTCCCACGCGCTTCCAGATCGGCCTCTACGGCCCCTACGAGGCAAAGCCCGGCCAAGAACTGCGCACCGGGGGCTACCACTGCTGGGCGCTCTTCCGCGTCCCCGGCAAGGCCTGGGTGCCCGTGGACATCTCCGAGGCCCAAAAGCACCCCGAGTTCGCCGACACCTTCTTCGGCGCCCACTCGCCCAACCGCATCGCCCTCAGCGAGGGCCGCGACCTCGTCCTCGCCCCGCCCCAGGCGAGCGACCCCTTGAACTACTTCGTGGACCCCTACTGCGAGGTGGACGGGAAGCCCTTCGCCCAGCTCGTCCGGAGTTCCTTTTGGAAGGACCTCCCCCTCGCGCGGCGCTGAGGCGCCCGCGAGGAGCGGCAGCGGAGAGGGGCCCAGCGCGTCGCGGGCGCGGGTCCGAGGGATCGGACCGAGCGACCCCCTCGCCCGCCCGACCTCGCGTGGAGCGGGCGGCGCAGGCGCGGTATCCTCCCCTCGTGGACGCACCCGGCGCACTCCCCCGCAAGGTCCTGCACGCCCTGCTGACCCTCGGCGACACCGACCGCCTCGCGGGCGCCGTCCTCCGCTGGCTCCTCGACGCCGAAGCGGAGCACGGCCTCGGCGCCACCTTCCAGGAGCGCCTGGCGGCCTTCCTCGAAACCTGCGACGCAACCGAGGTCGCCTTCGCCTTGCAGTCGGGCATGTTTCCGGTCTCGGCCGACCTCGTCCCCCGCGCCAACTCCTGCGACCTCCTCGTCGCCCTGGCCGGCGAGCCCCGCCTGGCCTTGGTCTCGGCGACCACGGCGCTGCGGGAACCCTTCGCCGTGGAGGAATACCGGTCCATGGAGGCCACCGTCGTCGTCCTCGAGCGCCTGGGGGCGGAGCCGCCGGGGGTGGCCCTGCCGGTCTGGTTCTGGACCGCGGCCGCGCGGGAGGTGCTGCCGCGGATCGCAGCGGGCCCGCTGCGCGACTTCGTCGCGCAACTCCTCGCCCACGACCCCCAGGCCCCCGACGCCGCCAGCTCGGCGGTCGACCTCGGGGCAGCGAAGGCACAGCACCCGGCCCCTCCGCCCGCGCCCCCGGAGCTCCCCGGGCCCGGGAAGG
>RFHU01000396.1 GCA_003695705.1 Planctomycetota bacterium | reverse complement strand
GCGAGCGTCCTCCAGGCGACGGTTCACGGCCACCCGCATGCGGCGCCCCCGCCGGTCGAGTTCGGCAAGGAGTTCTTCGCGCACGGGGACGGCCAGCTCGGCCGCGCCGGTGGGGGTCGGGGCGCGGCGATCCGCCACCAGGTCGATGAGGGTGACGTCGTCCTCGTGCCCCACCCCGCTCACGACGGGTGTGCGGCAGGCCGCCACCGCCCGCACGACGGCCTCGTCGTCGAAGCCCGCGAGGTCTTCGCGGGAGCCGCCGCCGCGGACGACGAGGATCACGTCCACGCCGCCGCGCTCGTCGAGGGCGCGCAGGGCTCGCACGAGCTGGGGGGCGCACTCGGCGCCGTTGACGCGGGAAGGGGAGAGGACCACGCGCAGGCCGGGGAAGCGGCGGGCGAGCGTGGTGCGCACGTCGTGGATGGCCGACCCCGTGGGCGAGGTGACCACCCCAACGGAGCGGGGGACCCAAGGCAGCGGGCGCTTGCGCTCGGCGGCGAAGAGACCTTCGGCGGCCAGGCGCTTGCGCAGGCGCTCGAGCTCCTGGTGCCGGGCGCCGAGGCCCGCGGGCTCGAAGTGCTCGGCGATGAGCTGGACGTCTCCGCTGGGCGGGTACGCGGAGATCCGTCCCCACACCAAGGCGTCCGCTCCGTTCTCGAGCGTGTGGGGCACGCGGCGGAGGGTGGATGCGAAGGCGACCACGCGCAGCCGCGCGCGGGCGTCGCGCAGGGAGAAGTAGATGTTGCCGCCGCGGGGGCGGCGGAGGTCGGCGACTTCGCCGCGTACGAGGAGCGGGAGGAAATTGTCTTCGAGGCAGTCGCGCACCTGCCGAAGGACCTCGCCCACGGTGAAGGGACGCTCGCGGGAGCGGACCGGGGAAGACGAGGTCGGGCGGGGCTGCGGACTCACGGAGCCATCCATACCACATGCCGCTTCGCCTCCGGCGGCCGGCGCGTCGTGGCCTGCCCGGCTCGAGCCCTCGGCACCGCGCGCTGCGAACCCGCGTGGTTCGGGCGGAAGCGACAGCCTGAGGGGTTCCGGCTGCGCTCCGCCTGTCGTGGGTCCGGGCGCGCGGTCAGTCGGCTTCGGCCAGTTCTTCGACCCGTTGTTCGCGGAGGACGGAGACGCGAACGGGGGCCGGGGCGGGAACTTCCTCGGCGATCGCGCGCGCGATGTCGCGCGCGAGGCGTGCCGTGTTCTTCTCGGAGACGCGGGCGGGGTCGACGACGACGCGGAGTTCGCGTCCCGCCTGCAGAGCGTAGCAGCGCTGGACGCCGGGATGGCGGCAAGCGATGGCCTCGAGCTCCTCGCGCCGACGAACGGCGTGCTCGGCGCGGGGATCGCTCGCGCCGGGTCGGCGCGCGCAGAGGGTGGCCGCCAGAGCGACGAGGGGTGCGTAGGGGGAGGTGGGCTGGGCGTCGCCGTGATGCGCGGCGATGGCGTTGACGACCTCGGGGCCCTCGCCGCAGCGGGCGGCGAATTCGGCGCCTGCTGCCGCGTGGCCGCCGGCGCTGTGGTCGATGGCCTTCCCCACATTGTGCAAGAGGCCGGCGCGGCGGGCGAGCTCGGCGTCCAGGCCGAGCTCGTCGGCGAGGGCGGCCGCCAGCCGCGCGGTTTCGACGGCGTGGCGGCGGACGTTGACCCCTTCGGAGGTGCGGAACTCGAGGCGGCCGAGGAGGGCAACCAGCCGGGGGTGCAGTCCTGCCACGCTCGCTTCCTCCGCGGCTTCCGCGCCGAGCTGGTCGACGACCTCCTCCATGTCCTGCCGGGTCTCTTCGACGACGCTTCCGATGCGCGCGGGGTCGATGCGCCCGTCCTCGAGCAGGCGCAGGAGCGCCCTGCGGGCGACTTCGCGACGCACGGGCTCGAAGGCAGAGAGGACGACGAGCCCGGGCGTGTCGTCCAGGAGCAGATCCACTCCCGTCGCTGCCTCGAAGGCGCGGGCGTTGCGTCCTTCGCGCCCCACGAGGAGGCCCTTGAGTTCGTCGTCGGCGAGGGGGACCACGCTCACCAGGGCCTCGCCGGGACGGGCGGTCGCCAGGCGTTGCATGCTCGTGAGGAGCGCGTCGCGGGCCCGTCGCTCGAGGTCGGCTTGCAGCTCCTCCTCGGCGCGAGCCAGGACCTCGGCGGCCTCTCGCTGGAAGCTCTGCTCCATGCGATCGAGGAGCAGGTGTTCGGCCTCTTCGCGGCGCATGCCCGAGATCCGCTCCAGCTCGCGGAGCTGCCGCTGTCGGGTCCGCTCGACCTCCGCCTCACGGGTCTCCAGCCCCGCTCGCGCGACCTTGAGTGCGGCCTCCTTGCTCGCCAGCTCGCGCTCGCGGTCTTCGAAGGACTCGACCCGTCGGTCGAGGGCGTCTTCCCGCAGGCGGCAGCGGTCCTCGAGTTCCTTCAGCTCCTTGCGCGTGGCGGCGTAGGTCTCCTCGAGCCGTTCGCGCTCGTGGAGCAGCTGCTCCTTGGCTGCGACCTTCGCGTTGCGCTCGAGGTCTTCGCGGGCCTCGTCGAGGATCTGGCGGCGCAGGGAAGGAAGCCGCCACTGGTAGAGGGCGAGGACCGCCAAGAGGCAAGTCACCGCTCCGAGCAGGAAGGAGCTCCAGTCCATGCGCGCCATTAGACCCTATGGAGGCGGCCCGACGGCGGGCTACCGGCGGCGTTGGCGGCGGCGTGATACAACGACCGGCGCCATGAGAAGCACTACCTCCTTCCTCTGCCTCGCGCTCGTTTGCTGTCCGGCGCTCGCGCGGGCCCAGCCCCTGAGCCCCGAGCGGGTGCGCGCGCTGGCCGAGGCCCAGCGCCCTTCGCTGGTGCGGGTCCGCGCCACGGTGAGCGTGGCCATGGGCCGGCTGCCCGGCCTCAGCAAGGGCACCCGCCGCACCCAGCAGGTCTCGGTGGGCGGGGTGGTCGTCTCCGCCGACGGACTGGTCCTTCTCCCTGCCGCGGCCCTCGACCCCGCGCGTTCGGCCTACGCGCTCCTGGGCGCTCCGGCCTCGGCGCAGGTCCTCTCGGTGCGCGTGGTGGGGAGCGACGGCCGGATTCGCGACGCAGACTGGCTCGGGGAAGATCCCCAGACCCGCCTCGGGCTCGTGCGGGTTTCCCCTCCCGGCCGGGAGGGACTGCGCCCGGTTTCCTGGGGGGAGGGCCGCCCCGAGCTCGGCGACTCCTTGCTCGTGCTGTCCCTGACCCCCGCGCCGCTCGGCACGCACCTGCGGGCCGAGCCGGTTCGAGTGTCCTTCGTCGCGCCCGAGCGCTGGGGCCTTTCTCCCGGGCTCCTCCAGTCGCTGGGCGGTCTGGTCCTCGACGGCGGGGGTGCCCCCCTTGCCTTGGTCAGCACCGCGGCCCTGCCGCTTCCGGAATCGGGGGATCTGCTCCGTCCCGACCTGCTCGCGGTGAACCAGGCGAGCTACGCCCTCCCGCGGACGCGGTTCGCGGCCTTCGTGGCCTCCCCGCCCGGCGCCCCTCCCCAGGTACGTCAGCGACGGGGACGCGCCTGGCTCGGGATCCGCGGCGAGGTGCTCACCCCCGAACTCGCGCAGCGGGTCGGGGCGCCCGTCGACGTGGGGGTCCGCATCGCCGAGCTCTACGAGGGACCGGCCAAGGCGGCCGGGCTGCAAGTGGGCGACGTGCTGCTGCGCATGGACGGAGAGCCCCTCGACCTCGACCCCGGCGAATCCTTCGACGCCCTCGTCGAGGACTACAACGTGGGCGAGAAGGTCCCTTTCGTGGTTCGGCGGGGTTCGAAGCAGCGGGAGGTGGTCCTCGAACTGGCCCGGGGGCCCTTGCGCCCAGTGGACGCCGAGCGCCTGGGAGTCGAGGGACTCGGCCTCGAACTGCGTGCCTTGACCTTCTTCGACCGGCGCGCGGCGGGCCTGGCGGCCGACGCCGCGGGCGCGGTCGTCGTGCGGTTGGAGGCCGACGGCGGCGCTTCCCGAGCGGGGCTGCTGGTCGGAGACCTGCTCCTCGCGGTGGACGGCGAGGCGCCCCGGAGCCTGGCGGACCTTCGCGAGGCGCTGCTTGCGCCCGGCGCTCATGTCCTTAAGATCCGGCGCAGGGGTAAGGAACTGTCGGTTCGCGTCCGACCCTAGACGCGCGAGCGCCTTCGTCTCGGCGGAGACGAGGACTTGGAATACGGCCGGCCGTTTGCTGTCACCGGACGGCCGGCGCCGAGCGGGCGCCTGGGGGCCGAAGCGAGGAGAGGGACATGAGCGAGGCGAGCGGGCCGCGGGCCCTGCCGGTCGTGACCGCGGTGGAGGCGTCGGTCCCTCCTCTGGCGGGGGCGGTCGGCACCGAGGAGGAGTTGCGGACGAGCAACGGGGTCGACGGGTTCCGCTATTCCCGGCTCAAGATGTACCTGTGGATCCTCAAACTCGCGCTCGGCATTCCGCTCCTGCCTCTGTGGCCCTTCCTGATCGCCCACGAGGCGCGCGACTGGTCGCTCGCGCGCAACTACTTCGGGACCATGGGCTACGTGCTGCGCACGTGCTACGTGCACCTTCGCTTCGGTTCGGTGCTGCGCATGCTCAAGTACAACGTGCTCCTCGGCCCCGAGCGAGTGAAGGAGCGGATCGCCCAGCGGCGCGGCGCCTGCACTCGCTGCGCCAAGTGCTGCCGGCAGTACGACTGCATCTTCCTCGGCCAGGACCCCGAGACCAAGGAGCACTATTGCAAGGTCTACCAGACCAACTACTGGTACTACGGGACCTGCGGCCGCTACCCCCTCGATCAGGCCGACATCGACGCGCACGCCTGCCCCGGCTTCTCCTTTCGGGACGAGTCCGCGGCGCGCTGAGGCCGGGCGTCGCCCGGACCGCGGTCGGATCGCGCCGCGGGTCGTTTACACCATTGCCTCTCCGCCGAGGGAGCGCCACAGATACCAGGCGGCGGTCGAGCGGTAGGGCGCCCAGCGCTCGGAGAAGCGGAGGGCTTCCGCTGCGGAAGGGCGGGAAGCGAGTCCGTAGCCACGCCGGATCCCTTCCCGCACGCCGAGGTCCCGCGCCGGGAAGACGTCCGGCCGGGCGAGGTGGAAGAGCAGGAACATGTTGGCGGTCCACTCGCCCACGCCGGGGATCGCGGTCAAGGCCGCGCGCACCCGGGGGGCTGGTGCCCTCCGGATGCGCTCCAGGGGGAGGTCTCCGCTGCGAACACGGTTCGCGAGCGTGTGGATCGCGTGGGCCTTGCGCTCGGGCAGGCCCGCGGCGCGCAGGCGCCGTGGCCCGAGGGCGAGGAGGCCCGCGGGAGACGGGGGGCCGCCGAGGAGGCGTTCGAGGCGCGCGTTGACCGTGCGCGCCGCGGCGCCGGACACGCGCTGGGCGACGACGGCGCGCACGAGCGCCACGAAGGGGTCGCGCACTCGATTCCGGCGCAGCGTGCACGGCCCGAGCGCTTCGATCCAGCCGGCCAGGACCGGGTCGCAGGCCGCGAGGTGGGTCTCGGCGCGCGAAGGTCGCGGCATCTACTCGCCCCACACGTGCACGATCAGCCGGCGCGTGCCAGGTCGGCGGCGGTGCTCGAACAGGTAGATCCCCTGCCAGGTGCCGAGGGCCAGGCGCCCGTCGCGAATCGGTACGGTCTCCGAAGTTCGGCTGAGGGCAGAGCGCAAGTGGGCGGGCATGTCGTCGGGGCCCTCGGCGACGTGGGTGTAGCGGGGGTCTCCCTCGGGGGCGAGGCGGGCGTAGAAGCGCTCGAGGTCGTGGCGAGCCGACGGGTCGGCGTTCTCTTGGAGCAAGAGGCTGGCCGAGGTGTGCTGCACGAAGAGGGTGCAGAGCCCGCAGGCGACGCCGGAGCGCTCGACGACCCTTCGAACCGCCGGGGTGATCTCGTGCAGGCCGGGCCCCGAGGGGGTGAAGGCGAGGAGTTCTTGGTGGTGGGGCATGGCGGCCGAGGAGCGCGCGGCGGCGATGGAGGCGATGGGCGTAAGCGATGCTATCGCAGGGGATTGTCCCCCGGGTGGGGGCCCCGGCGGTTCGAGGGCGTCCGAATTTGGGGAATCCAAATCCTTAATCCTGTCGGTTGCGTTGGATATACCACCTGCATCCACTCATCGGCGAGGACGCGGTCGCCCCGGGGCAGAGGCGGCCGGGGTCTCCCGAGTTCCATGCCAAGGGGGAGGTTTCCAGTGGCAAAGAAGAAGGCCAAGAAGAAGGCCAAGAAGAAGGCGACGAAGAAGAAGGCCAGGAAGAAGGCGACGAAGAAGAAGGCCAAGAAGAAGGCGACGAAGAAGAAGGCGACGAAGAAGAAGGCGGCCAAGAAGAAGACGGCCAAGAAGAAGGCCAAGAAGAAGGCCAAGAAGACGGCCAGGAAG
>RFHU01000036.1 GCA_003695705.1 Planctomycetota bacterium | reverse complement strand
GCGGGAGAGGCCGCGCCCGGCGGGAGGGGCGGCGGCGCGGCGATCCCTGCGGCCCCGGCCCCGACCGCCGCCAAGGCGGACGTGAGCATGGAGGGGACCGAGCCCGGGTGGATCCCGAAGGGTGAGGCCAGGCGCTGGAGGACGCCCTGCTCCTGGGGGGTAATTGCTCCGTCCGCCGCGGCGAGGCGCACGAGGAGGTCGAAGAGCTGCTCGCGCTCGCGGGCGTCGGCGGGCGGCGTGAGGTTGCGGACGCGGCCGCCCTCCGCGATCTGGCGGACGATCGCTTGGGCTTCGTCGCGAGCCACACCCAGGTGTCGCGCCGCGCGCAGGAGGAGGTCCTCCTCGCCGGGGTGCAGTCGGCCGTCGACGAAGGACAGGCCGACCAGCAGACGGAACTGCTCGTGGGGGGTCATGGCCGAGGCAAGTATAAGTCTCGGTTCCAGCGGTTGAGGAGGTCGCGTATCCTCTTGCCGTTGCGAGTCCTGCACCTCTACAGCAACCACAAGCTCACGGGACCGGCCGAGCTGGCGCTCGAGACGGTGCGCGCCCTCGCTCTGCGAGGTGTGGACGCGCGCTTCTTTTCCAGCGACGTGAAGGAGCAGGGCGGGCGCACGCGCAGGGTCCAGCGCACGGCCCGGGAGCGGGGGGTGCCCGAGGCGGAGCTCACGGGCTTGCGCCTTCCCAAGCACATTTCTCCCCTGCGCGCGCTCCTCGACGTTCGCGCGCTGCGCAGCCACCTGCGCGCGGACCCGCCCGACGTCGTGCACTGCCACCTCCCCGGGGACCACCTGGTGGCAGGCCTGGCGGCGCGAGGTTTGGGAGTCCCCGTGGTGCGGACGCTCTACGACGGCACTCCGCCTCCGCCCACCGCGCGGCGGCGACTCGCCTGGGGTCGACTCACACGGGTCTTGATCTGCGCGAGCGAAGCGGTCGCGCAGGCCGTGCGCGACCGCGCGGAGGATTACGGCATCGACCCCGTCCGGGTGGTGCACTTCGCGCCGCCGATCGACGTGCGTCGCTTCGACCCCACACGAGGGCTCGCTCCGCGGCGGGAGGCCCTCGGCGTACCCGAGGACGCCTTCTGCGTGGGGATCGTGGCGCGCATGCAGACCCACCGGCGCTTCGAACTGCTCTTCGAGGCCGTCCGCCGGGCGCGCGCCGAGGCCCCCTCGCTGCATCTCGTCGTGGTCGGCCGTGGGACCCACCAGGAACTCGTCGCGCGTCGCCCGGTGGAGGAACTTGGCCTCGGCGACTGCGTGCACTTCAGCGGCTACGTCAGCGGCGAGGACTACGCGCGCACCCTCGCAAGCTTCGACGCCAAGGTGTTCCTCGTTCCGGGGTCCGACGGGACCTGCCGCGCCGTGCGGGAAGCCCTCGCCATGGGGGTCCCGGTGGTGGCCACCCGACGGGGCATGCTCCCCGAGCTCGTTCGCGACGGCGAGGACGGGCTCCTCGTCGACGAGACGCCCGCGGCCCTCGCCGAGGCCCTCGTGACCTTGGCTCGAGATCCCGAGCGGAGGCGGGTCCTGGCCGCCGAGGCCCGCCGGGGCGCCGTGGAACGGTTCGCCTACGAAGTCTTGGCCGAGCGCCTCGAGGGGCTCTACCGAGACCTGCCGACCGGGGCTTGAGGTCTCTTGGCCCGGCCGAGCGGTCGGTGCGAGAGGCTCGGACGAGGCCGGCGGGCGCTCAGGGCGGCGCCTCGTGACCCGCCTCGAAGCCGCGCGCTCCCGCAGGAGGGGAGCGACGAGCGAATTTTCTGGCGGGCGTCCCGCTGCCCTTTGCGAGTGCTAGGGTTGGCGTCTTGGAGTGGAACGCTGTGGGTAGCGCCCTGGATCGGATCGTTCGCCGCCTGCAGGCTGCCTTTGGCAGGCAGGCGCCAGGAGGCCTCCTCCTCCTCGCGTTGGGGGTCGGCCTGGGCACCGGCGCCGGCGCCCTGGCCTTTCGGGCCCTCGTCGAGGCCGCAACCCGTGCCGTCTTTGGCGCGGCTTCTCCCCTGGAGGTGGCCGGGAACCTTCCTCCCCTGTGGCGCTTCGCGGCGCCCGTCCTCGGACTCTTCGTCGTGTCCGAGTTCGGTCGCCGCCTTGCTCCCGAGGTCCGCGGCCACGGGGTCCCCGAGGTCATGCACGCCGTCCTCCACGAAGGGGGGCGGATTCGCCCGCGGGTGGTCCTGATCAAGGCGCTGGCGTCCGCCTTGACCATCGGCTCGGGAGGGTCGGTCGGCCGCGAAGGACCCATCGTGCAAATCGGCAGCGCCATCGGCTCCACCGTCGGGCAAAGGCTGGGCCTCGAGGTCGAGCGGGTTCGGCTGCTCCTCGCCTGCGGTGCGGCGGCAGGCATCAGCGCCACCTTCAACGCTCCCATCGCCGGCGTGATCTTCGCCGTGGAGATCATCCTTGGTGCCGCGAGCATCAGCACCTTCAGCCCGATCGTCGTTGCCAGCGTCTCCGCGGCGACGCTTTCCCGCTGGACGCTGGGGGACGCGCCGGCCTTCACCCTCCCCGCCTATCGCCTGGCCCATCCGCTGGAACTCGTCTCCTACATGGGCCTAGGTCTCCTCGCCGGACTCCTCGCGCTCGGGTTCACCAACCTGCTCTATTTCTTCGAGGACCTCTTCGACCGCCTCCCCCGGCGCGCCTTCACCGCTCCGCTCCTCGGGGGCGTCTCGCTCGGAGCTCTTGGACTCCTCGTCCCCCACGTCTACGGGATTGGCTACGAGAGCATCGAGCACGTTCTCCACCACGACGTAGCCCTCGGACTCCTCGCGGCGCTGGTCCTCGCCAAGCTCGTGGCGACCAGCCTCACCCTTGCGGGAGGCGGGTCGGGAGGCATCTTCGCGCCCTCGCTCTTCTTGGGCGCCGCCCTTGGCGGCGCCTACGGACTCGTCCTCCAGGACCTCTCGCCTTGGCCCGTTGCGGACCCCGCGGCCTATGCCCTCGTTGGCATGGGGGCGGTGGTCGCGGGCACCACCCATGCGCCCTTGACCGCAATCATCATTCTGTTCGAGCTCACGGGCGGCTACTCGATCATTCTTCCGCTCATGCTGACTTGCATCGTCGCGCTCGTAGTCGCCGTGGCAGTGCAAGGAGAGTCCATCTACACACTCAAGCTCGTTCGCCGCGGCGAGCGCGTTGCCCATCCCACCGCCTCGAATCGCGTCCGCAGCACCCCGGTGCGCGACCTCATGCGGCAGACCACGGCGGTCCTCGCCCCCGACACGCCCTTCCAGGAGGTCGTCGATCGTCTCCTCGAGCACGACGGACACCACCTCTACGTCCACGGCCCCGAGGGGCGCTTCTTGGGCGTGGTCCGCCTCGAAGAAGTCAAGCCCCTCCTCCGCTCACGACCTCCCGAGGGATTGGTCAACGCCTACGACCTCTTGAGCCACACCTGCCCTACGGTGGATCCCAACGAGACCCTGGAGTCCTGTCTGGTGCGCTTCTCGGGCACCTCGCTGCGCGAACTCCCCGTGGTCGAGGAGGGCCGGCAGGTCGGCGTGATTCGCCGAGACGATCTCCTCGCCTTCCTCAACCGCGAGATCCTTCACCTCGACGACCTTGGCTTTCTGTTCGTGACCCACCCCGAGGAGGAGGCTGAAGAGCGCGACTACGTGGAACTCCCCGCCGGCCACGGGATCGAAGGCGTGGTCGTTCCGCCTGCCTTCGTGGGGAAGACCCTGCGGGAGCTCGACCTGCGCCGCAAGCGCGGGCTCTTGGTCATTGGCCTTCGGGTCCAGCGCGACGGAGAAGTCGTCCGCCTCGCGCCCGATCCGGACGCGCCCCTCGAAGAAGGAACGGCCTTGGTCGTCGAAGGCCCCCGCTTGCAGATCGACTGGCTCCGTCGCTGCGCGAAGGGGGAGCTGGATCCCGAGGTCTCGGGCCGCGCCCAACGCGTCGGCGAGGGGAAGGCCGAGCCGCCCGACGGCGCTCGGCCCGAGGGCGCGGAGGCCGCAAGCGGACGGGCCGCCGAAGGCGGTGGCCGAACGCCCTGAGCGCGCCCGCCGCCGGCGGCGGCCCGCGGGCCGCCCCTGCCCGAGCGCTGCCGCCAGCCGACGAAGCTCCGGGCCTCCCGGGCCGTGCAGCCGAGGAGAGGAAGGCCGGGGCCGATCCCGGTTCGATCCGGGTCCTGCGCCCTGGCTGCCTCGTGGCTCGGACGCAACGGAGCTGCGGGCGAGACCCCCCACCGGAACAGGGGGACCTCCGCGGGACTAACGCCGCCGGGCCTTTTTCTTGGCGGCTTTCTTCTTGGCGGCTTTCTTCTTGGCGGCTTTCTTCTTGGCGGCTTTCTTCTTGGCGGCTTTCTTC
>RFHU01000395.1 GCA_003695705.1 Planctomycetota bacterium | reverse complement strand
GCCGCTAGCAGAGGATGACGATGCCCGAGAGCTCGGGAATGATCGACTCGACCGTGTTCTCGTCGGGGCCCGCGTCGAGCTGCAGCGAGGGGGGATCGATCTGGGTCATGCCCCCGCAGGCGAAGACGCTGGCGCCGGTGAGGGCGAGGGCGGCGAAAGCAGCAACGAACATCTTCTTCATGGCTTCGTTCCGTTCGTGTGGGGTCGCGCGGCCCCTGCGCACGGCCCATGCCATTTCGAGATCCAAAGGACTTAGCGCTGCGCGGTGCTCCGGGTGTTCCTTCCGGGCGTCGCCCGGAGCGAGCGATTTCGCTCACTCGGGGCCGGGGGGTCGGCGGGCCGAGGGAGCATCGGGCACCCGGAGGTGGTCGAGGACCTCGTTCATGAGCCACAGGAGGTGCAGCACGACCCCCTTGTGCCCGCACCGCAGCCAGTGGATCCGCGGGCGGCCCAGGGCCCGCCAGAGGGCGCGGGCCGAGCGCTCCGGCACGATCTCGTCGTTGCGCGCGTTGATCATGAGCACGTCGCCCGGCTCGACCCGCGCGCCGAAGCTCACCGGGTCCACCGAGCGCAGGAGCCTGCGGAGTTCGTCGAGGGGCAGGCCGCTGCGCTCGAGCAAGTCGACCCCTTCGGGCCTCCCCTCGAGGACGCCGGCGAGGTCGCCTCCCCCGAGGACGAGGGCGGTCCGTCCGAGGCGTGGGTCCACACCGCGCGCCAAAGCGCCCACGAAGGCGCCGAGGCTCACCCCCACCAAGCCCACCCGCTCGGGGTCGACCTCGGGCCGCGAGCGGAGGAAGTCGCCCGCGCGGATCGCGTCGAGCGCGGCTTGCCGAAAGGTGGCGAGGGCGAGCTCGGGCGCGAAGCGCAAAAAGCCCTGGCGCGTCCCCGGCTCGCGCCGACGACCGTAGTTGGGCAGCGAGAGGAAGAAGGCCGCCACCCCGTGCTGGGCAAGGTGTTGGGCGAGGTACTTCTCGGCGTCGAAGCGCCCGCCGAGGTGATGCACCACCACGGCCGCGGGCACGCGCTGGCCGGGCGCGAGGCCCACCGGCCGGTAGTAGGCTCCGTGCACCGTCGCCCAGCGTTCCCGGACAGGCGAAGGGAAGGAGACTTCGCGAACGGCGAAGTGTTGGTGGCGCCGCTCGGGCGCGAGGCGAACGGCGAAGCGCTCGGCCGGGACCCGGTAGAAGGCGAGCAGGTCGGCCGGGCCGAGCTCGGGACGCAGCGGAAGCGCGGGGCTCTCGGCGAGGGCGGTCTCGGCGAGGGCGGCGCCGGGAGCGCAGGCGCAGGCGAAGGCGAAGGCGAGGGCGCTGAGGGGCTTCACGGGCATTCCTCCCTGGAGGGACCCTATCCGAGAACCAGACGTGCGGCGAGGCCTCGACCCGACCCCGCGCGAGGCATTCCTTCCCCGAGCCCCGAGCGCGGCCTCGCTCGCGCTCTTCGACCGGGAAGGCAGGGTCGACACGTTCGGGAGGGGACCCGCGGACGCACGCCCGACCGCGGGCTCAGAGCAGGTGGTAGGGGTCCACGTCCACGACGCGCTCGAGCCCCGAGGGGGTCCGCGCCCCGGCGAGGCGGCGCAAGGCACGGCGCAGGCCCGGGTGCGTCCCCTTGACGAGGAGCTGCCAGCGGTGCTTGCCCGCCAGGTAGGCGCGCGGGCTGGGAGCGGGCCCGAGCACGGCCAGCACGCCGTCGAGCTCCGGCCGGCGGAGCAAGCCCGCCAGCCGCTCGGCCTCCTCCTCGACCGCTTCCGCGCGGGCTCCACGGACCAGGACCTTGAGCAGCCGGGCGAAGGGAGGGTAGGCGAGGGCCTCCCGGGCCTGGAGCTCTCGGCGGGCGAAGTCCTCGAAGCAGTGCTTGGCGGCGGCCTCGATGGCGTAGTGGCGCGGCAGGAAGCTCTGCACGATGGTCGTCCCCGCGCGCTCCCCGCGCCCGGCCCGCCCGGCGACCTGGGAGATCAACTGAAAGGTGCGCTCGGCGGCGCGCACGTCGGGCAGGTTGAGCGCGGTGTCGGCCGACACGACCCCGACCACCGTGACCCGGGCGATGTCCAGCCCCTTGGCGATCATTTGCGTGCCCACCAGGACGTCGACTTCGCCGGCGCGGAACCGCGCCAGGACCTCCTCGGGCGAAGCGCCCCCGCGCACCACGTCGGTGTCGAGGCGCGCCACCCGCGCGCCGGGCAGCAGCTCGGCGAGGAGGGCCTCGATCCGCTCGGTGCCGGCGCCGCGCTGGCGCAAGGGGGGACCCAGGCACTCGGGGCAGCTCGAGCCGGGCGGCGGCTGCCGCGCGTCGCAGAAGTGGCACACCGTGGCGCCCAGGCCGCGGTGGTAGGTGAGGGTGATGTCGCACTGCCGGCAGGTGAGGACGTGTCCGCAGCCCGGGCACATGAGGTAGGTGGTGAAGCCGCGGCGGTTCTGGAAGATCAGGGCCTGCTCGCCGCGCTCGAGGGCCGTGCGCAGTTCCCGCAGCAAGAGGCGCGACAGGAGGGGCGCTCCACGGACCTCGGACCATTCTTGCCCCATGTCCACCACGTGGACCGTGGGCAGGGAGCGCCCCCCGGGCCGCTCGAGGAGGCGGGCCAGGCGGTAGCGACCGCTGCGGGCGTTCTGCCAGGACTCGAGCGATGGCGTGGCGCTGCCGAGGAGGACCGGGACGCCTGCTTGCTTGCCGCGCACCACGGCGAGGTCGCGCGCGTGGTAGCGCGGCGCGTTCTCCTGCTTGTAGGTGGCCTCGTGCTCCTCGTCCACGACCACGAGCCCGAGGTCGCGCACCGGCGCCCACACGGCCGAGCGCGGCCCGACCACGACCTGCGCCTCCCCCCGGCGCACGCGGGACCACTCGCGTCGGCGGTCCCGCGTGCGCTGCTGGCTGTGGAGGAGGGCGACCCGCTCGCCGAAGCGCGCGCGGAAGCGAGCCACGGTCTGCGGCGTGAGGGCGATCTCCGGGACGAGGACGATGGCCGATCGTCCGCACGCCAGGGCGCGCTCGATGGCCCGCAGGTAGACCTCGGTCTTGCCGCTGCCCGTCACTCCGTAGAGCAGTGTGGTCGCGTGGCGAGGCTCGTCGATCTGCGCGAGGAGGGGGCGCAACACGAGGTCCTGCTCGGCGGTCAGGGTGGGCGGCTCGTCGCGCGGGCCGGCTTCCGGCCCGCGCTCCTCGACCGCGACCAGCCCGCGCTCCTCGAGGCGCCGCAGGACGGCCGGCGCGACGCCCAGGGCGCGCAGGTCGGCGTAGGGCCGCGGCCCCTCGCGCAGAGCGTCGAGGGCGCGCCGCTGCGCCGCGCCCAGGCGCCCCGTCCCTTCCTTCTCCGTGCGCCGCACCCAGAGCCGCTCGGGGTCGGGGCGCGCGGGCGCGGCGCCGACCCCCTGGGGGACGGCGGCCGCGAGGACTTCTCCCAAGGAAGCCTGGTAGTAGTCGGCGGCGAAGCGCGCCAGGCGGAGCACCTCGGGCGTCACCACAGGCTCTTCGTCGAGAACGGCGGCGAGGGGCTTGAGCCTGCGGCCTCCGGCCTCGTTCTCCTCGGTGCGCTCGAGGAGGAAGCCGCGCAGGGAGCGCCCGCCGAAGGGGACGCGCACGCGGACTCCTGCCTGGGCGCGCGCGTCCAGCTCCGGCGGCACCAAGTAGGTGAAGGGTCCCCCCACCGGCGCTTCGGGAGCGACCCGCGCGAAGGGGCGCGCCTCGGCCCGCGGCTCGGCCTGGGGGAAGAGTCCGGTTTGCTTCATGGCGTCCCCGCGGACGCGCGGCGAAGTCCTGCGGACGCCTTCAGCCCCCGATGCCCATCTCCTCGAGCTCCTTGGGGTCGGGGGCCTGTCCCTTGCGCAAGGCGTCGAGGGCGTCGCGCAGCGCGGTCCGCTGCGCTTCCTTCTGCTTCTGCTCGCGCTCCCAGGCCGCACGCTGCTTCTGCACGTAGGCCCGCCACTTCTTCCGGGCGGCCGTCTCGGCGGGGGTGCTCAGGCTCTCGTTGCTGGGTCGGAACCCGAAGCGCTTCTTGAGCAGCTTCTCCAGGGCTGCGTTGGCTTCGGCGCGCACGAAGCCCGAGTGGAGTTCGCCCTCGTGCTCGAGGAGGTCGACGAGCTTCTCGGGGACGCGCAGGTGCCAGACGAGCCAGGTCGCGTCGGCGGGCTCCTTTGCGGCGGCGACGATCTCGGCGATGGCCTGGCAACTGAGGCGCAGGACCCAGGCGTTGTCGTCGTC
>RFHU01000394.1 GCA_003695705.1 Planctomycetota bacterium | reverse complement strand
GATCGGAGACCGTGTGCTTGCCCATATCTTTCGCCTTTCGGGTAGCGTGTGCCGCGCGCCGGCGCCGTCAGCCGCGCTCGACCGGCTGGTGTCGCGGCTGCGCTTGCCGGCGCGAACGCGGATTGCGGTCCTTGCGGGAGGGAACGCGGTCACCATCGCGAAGGTCGTCGCCTTCCTGGTCCTCGTCGTGCCGGGGCTCGCGCTGCTCGCCGGGCGATCGCCCGGCGCACTCACGACCTCCCTGACGCCCTTCCTCCCCCACGGCCTGGGGGGCGTCCTCGCGGCCATGACCTTCACCTTCATCGCCTTGGAGGGCTTCGAGGTCATCGCCGCCGTCAGCGAGGAGGTGAAGCAACCAATCCGCACCATCCCCCGCGCCATGTTCCTGTCCATTGGCGGGACCCTCGCGCTCTACCTGCTGCTGCTCTTCCTCCTCCTCACGCTGGGCGGTTCCTGGGAGGAATTGGGGCGACTCGGCGAGCGCGCCGTCGCCGTCGGCGTCGAGCGCTACCTCGGCTCCTTCGGGA
Organism: Planctomycetota bacterium; assembly: GCA_003695705.1. GTDB lineage: Bacteria > Planctomycetota > J058 > J058 > J058 > J058. The sequence goes on along the minus strand of RFHU01000394.1, from coordinate 2,627 downwards.
CGTGGGTCGTCGTCGTCGCCGGGCTGCTGGCCACCTTCACCGCCCTCTCCTCGGCCCTGCTCGCCGCGTCGCGCGTCGCCTTCGCCATGGCCCGCGACCGCGCACTGCCGCGTCCGCTCATGCGGACGAGCCGCGGCGGCATCCCGCGGCAGGCGCTCGGGGTCAGCCTCGGGCTGGCGCTGTTGCTGGTCGCGGTCACCCGAGACGTCGAGACGGCCGGCGCGACGGCCTCGCTCATCTTCCTCCTTTCCTTCGCCTTCACCAACGGCGCGGGGCTGCTGGTGCGTGTGCGTGGGGGAGCGGAGAACGGCTACCGGGCTCCCCTCTACCCCATGCTCCCCCTCTGCGGGATCGCCGGCTGCCTCGCGCTCTCCGCCCTGCAGGTGGTCACGGCCCCGCTCGCGTCCGCGGTGGCGGCGGGCTGGCTTGGCCTGGGGGTGCTCATCTACTGGGTCATGTTCCGCGAGCACGCCGAGCGGGTGAGCGCCCGCATGGAGGCCCTGGACGAGGACCTGGTCCGGCTGCGGGGCCGAAGGCCGCCGCTGGTGCTGGTCCCCTTGGCCAACCCCGCGCGGGCGGCGGCGCTGACCTCTTTCGCCTACGCGCTCGCTCCCCAGGGCTGGGGGCGCGTCCTCGGCCTGACCGTAGTCACGCACGACCCGCAGGGCGCCGTGCCCGAGGAGTTCTCCGCCAAGCTCGAGGCAGCCCAAGCGGCCCAGCGCGCCGCGGCGCACAGGGCCAGCGAGCTGGGGATCGGCTTCGAAGGTGTGCTCACGGTCGACGCCGACTTCGTCCGCGCCACGCGCCGCTTGATCCGCGAGCGCGCTCCCGAGGTGGTCCTCTTCGGCATGAGCCGGCTGGACCGACCGGGCAGCGGCGGGTTCTTGGAGCGCGTGGTCGCCGACAGCCCGAGCGACGTCGTCATCCTGAACGCCCCCGAAGACTTCTCCCCCGACCGGGTGGAGCGCATCCTCGTTCCGGTGGCGGGGGCCGCCAGCCACGACCCCCTCCGCGCGCGCGTCCTCGGCATGCTCGAGCGGGCCAAGCCGCGCGAGGTCACCCTGCTGCGCGTGGTCTCGAAGCCCGAGGAGGCTCCGGCCGCCGCCAAGCAACTCGCCGAGCTCGCGGAGGACCTCGGCGCCGCCCGCCACCTCGTCGAAGTCGGAGACTTCCTCCCCATCCTGCTGACCCACGCCCGCCAGGCCGACCTCGTGGTCCTCGGCTCGAGCCGCCGCCCCGGCACCCCCCTCCTCGGCTCCTTCGTGCGCACCCTCGCGGCGGAGCCCGACGTGTGCCTGCTGGCCCTCGCCCGCCGGACCCCCTGACCGACCCGGGCCGGAGAGCGGGCGAAGGACGCACCGACTCCGCGAGAGCCCACCCCCCGGTCAGGTGTCCAGGGGATTTTCGGAAGCGGGGGGTGTCAACCTCGGAAGGGGGAACAGGGTAGACCCGCAATCCCCACGGCCAACGCTGGCGCGTGGTGTGGTCGGCGCGCTACTCCGCGAAGACTTCGTCGAGGTTGGAGGCGGTCAGGACACGCTCGAACCAGCGGTCCAGTTCGTCCAGATTGGCCGCTTCCACCCGAGCCAGCGCCGCTTCGGGAAGGTCTCTACCGAACTTGATCCTGAGCTGGCGCAGAAGAACTTCACGGCGCCCCTGGAGCGCGCCTTCCTGCCGGAGCTTCTCGGCGGTACTCATGATCGTCTCCTCGGCCTCCGGGCCGGCGAGCTCCCTGGCAACACGAGCCAGGTCCTCGCGGGACACGTCGCCCACGGAGAGAGTATACCGGGCCAGTTGCTGGAGGCTTACCGTCCACTTCGGTTCTGCCTGGAGCTTCTTGATCGGGTCGGCCAGGGACCGCCACACCGCCAAGAGGTCGACATCCTCGCGACCCCACTTGAAGAGCACCAGGGCGCTGACGGTCAAGGGCGGCGCCGTGCGAGCCCGTAGCTCCTCGTCTCTGCGCTGGCTGAGGTCGTCGAGCACGAAGGCGAAGTCGGGGACGTGTCGCTGGATCACGGGGAGCAGGTCCGGGTCCACGTCGAGCATGTCGCCCAGGCTGCGGGGGACATTCCAAGCGCGTTCGCCGTGGTAGAGCACGATCGGAATGACGGGCGGCAGGCGCGTCGGCTTCTTCGGCTTGTTTCGCTCCAACCACCCCTCCCAGACCCGCAGCATGTAGCGGAGGAGCCGATACGGCATGAAGGGATCTGGAGTCGACTGGTGCTCGTAGATCACATGAATCAGCGCCGGCAGCCGCGAGCGCTGCGGCACCTCGAAGAGGAGGTCACTCTGCGACTGTCGTAGCTCTGGGTCTATGTAGTTCGGCGGGCGCACCTTGATCGCCGCCAGGTCGAGCTCGGCGAGTAGCTCCGACGGCAAGAGGGCGCGGAGCTGGCTGGCGGCGGCCTCCGGCTTGGAGAAGGCGACCTTGAAGAGCGCGTCGTGAGGGTTGGTGGGCTCGGCCATGGCTGGGCCAGTGTAGCTCCCAAGCCGGATGCTCTTACCGAGACCTACTGCACTCCAGTCCGATCCTTGAAGCTCTTCTGCAGCGCACCTTGTAGCTTGCTTGTCTGGATGTCGACCCTCCAGGGAATGAACTCCACATGGGTCAGTTCGTCGGCCAG
>RFHU01000393.1 GCA_003695705.1 Planctomycetota bacterium | reverse complement strand
GGGCGCCGCCGTGCGGGGAAGCTCGAGCCCGTAGGCTTCACAGAGGATCCCGCGCAGTTCCTCGAAGGAGGCGATGCGGTGGTCCGGATCGCTTCGCCCGTCCTCGGCGGCGTACTTCCCGCCGCGGCGCAGGTGCACGGCGATCATGCCCAGGGTCTTGGCCGGGTCGATGTCTCGCTGCATTCGGTCGCCCACGTACATGCAGCAGGAGGGCTTGAGGTTCAGGTCGCTGCAGGCGCGTCGCCAGAGCTTCACGTTGGGCTTGTTGATCCCGATCTGCTCGCTGATGTAGATCGCGCTCGGGGTGAGGAGTTCGTAGACGCCGAGGCGGAGGAGCTTTTCGGCCTGCTTGACCGTCAGCCCGCTGGTGATGATGCCGCGGACGATGTCGAGGCGCGAGAGATCCCGCAGCAGGGCGAGGGCGTCGGGGAAGGGGGCGAGCTCGGTGGCCTTCGTGTCGTGGTAGGCCTTGACCGCGGCGGCGACGATGATCGCTGGGTTGACGCCCTTGTAGTGGCGGCGGGGAATGCGCCGCAAGAGCTGATCGAAGTGGTGGTCGTAGTTGCTGCTGAACTCGGCGACGACTTCCTGGAGTTCGTCTTCGAGGACCTCTACGTCGAGCCGCAGGCCCACGCGGTGCATGGCCTCGCAGGCTGCTCGGCGCGCCTTGCGCGCGAACTCCGAAGTCGAGAACAGGGTGTCGTCGACGTCGAAGAAGATCGCGTCCAGTGACACGTCCTTCCTCCTGGGTCGGTGGAGCGCTCATGCTAACCCGTCTCGGCGCAGAGCGAGGCCGGCGCGCTCCCGGCCCGCGCTCGGGGCCGGGGGCGTGTTCGTCCCGGGGAGGCGGCTAGAAGCGCCAGGAGGCGTTGAGGAGCCAGCCCAGGTCCGCGGTCACGTCGGGGTCGAGCAGGTTTTCGAGAATGCCCAGCTCGATGGCCAGGCCTTTGGTGGGGGCGAACTTGAAGCCGGCGGCCACGTAGCTGACGTAGTTGCCGTAGCTCAGGTTGCCGATGCCCGGGACGTTCGCGTCGTCCCAGAGGGCGCGCTCGCGGCGCGACTCGACCCAGGCGTGCGCCACCAGAGAGATGTGCGCGTCGATCTCCCACTCGAAGCCTGCTGCGAAGAACAGGCGGTGCCGCATCAGCCGCAATCCGACCACCTCGGCGTCCGCGTAGTAGGTGTAGGCCAGGCTCGCGTAGAGGACCACGGGGCTGGCGGCAATGCGCTTGGAGAGGTCGAGGGCAAGGCTCGCGTCGACGCCGTCGGCGAATTGGAAGCCGGGGCGGGCGGAAGGGAGGCGGAGGCGCAGGGTGAGCGCGGCGGCCGGGAGGAGGGGACCGCCGCGGGAGAGCAGCCCCCGGGCTTCGAGGGTCAGGTCGCCGAGGCCGTCGCCTTGGTGGTCGAGGCGACTGGCGCTCCCGTCGGGCTCGCTGCCCGCCACGAGGTAGCGGTCGCGTTTGCGTCGGTCGCGGTTCTGCTCGGGCAGGCCGAACAGCTCGTGGAAACCCTCGATGAATCCATCGAGGATCCCGCCGCCCCGCCACTCGTAGGGGACCAGCAGGCCGAACTCCAGGCGGTCGAGGAGGCCGAGGCGCAGCGAGAGGTTCAGGGTGCGCGTCTCGGCGTCGACGACGGCTCGGCCGGAGCGGAAGCCGTAGGAGTTGGCCCACACCGCCCGCACGGCGGCCTCCCACTGCAGGTGCCCCAGGGTCCGCGGGCTGCGGGCCCAGGGAGCGTGCCGCAGTTGCGCGAGCGGGTAGGGGTCGCGCACTTCGAAGGGACCCAGGCGCCCCCACTGCCTCAGGGGCGGTGCCTCCTCGGCGCTCAGTTCCCAGGCCGGGGTGCGCTCGCGGCCGGCAGAGGGCTCCTCTGCGCAGGCGGGGAGGGCGGCGGCGAGGAGGGCGCCGCAGAGCACGACGGCGGGCTTCACGCCGTGGCCTTCGTCGCGGAGTCCCGCGCAGGCGGCGGGAGGATCTCCCTGGCCTCCGCCCGCCAGCGGGCGAGGGCCGGGACGCAGAGGAGCAGGAGGCAGGCGGCGGCGGTGAACAGGCCGATGGTGGTCGAGGTGGAGAGGCCGAGCAACTCGCCGCGGCCGACGTCGGAGCGGAGCTGCTCGAGGCCTGCCCGGGCCAGGCCGTAAAGGCAGCCGAAGAGGAGGAACACGCTCCCTTCGCGGCGGGGGCGGCGGAACCAGAACCAGAGGAGGAAGGCGAACAGGGCGAGCCCCACGGCGGAGGCCAGGAGCTGGGCGGGGAAGACGGGCAGCGAAGGCGGCGCGCTGCCGTCGGGCAAGAGCTGAACGAGGCCGGCCTCGAGGTGGTCCTGGGCCGCGGGGCTCCCTGGGGGGAAGCGAACTCCCCAGGCGTCGCTGCGGATGCCGTAGTCGCAGCCGTAGAGGAAGCAGCCGATGCGGGTCAGGCCGAGGCCGAGGGCGAGGGTGGGGGCCACGGCGTCGGCGAAGCGCCAGAAGGGGACCTTCAAGAGGCGCGCCGCGGCAATGCCCCCGAGGGTTCCGAAGATGAACCCGCCGTAGGCGGTGCGCCCCGAGTGCTCGAGCTGGAAGAGCGCAGAGGTGAACAGCTTCCCCTGCACCCACAGCTCGTGGATGCGCCCGCCGACCACGCCCAGGACGATGACCGAGAGGGCGAACCACCACGCCTTGCGGGCTTCGATCCCGCTGCGCTCGGAGAGGTAGACGGCGAGGTGGGCGCCGAGGACGCAGGAGAGGCCGAGGAGGGTGCCGTAGCTGTAGACCGGCTTGTCGAGGATCGGCAGGTGGAAGAGGATGGGATGCATGGCGAGGGATTCTAGCTGACGCCCCGCGCTCCGATCTGCGCCACGGTCGAGGCGGAGAGCGTGGAGGCGGTCTTGGCCCTCTGCGCTCGGGCCGAGCCCCACTGCGCGCTCCTCGAGCTGCGCCTCGACGCGGCCGCGCCGGGGGTCCTCGACCCTGCCGAGCTCGTGCGGCGCGCTCCGCGCCCGGTGCTGTTCACCTGCCGCCCGCCGCGGGAAGGGGGGCGCTGGAGGGGGAGCGAGGAGGCGCGGCTGGACCTGCTCGCGCGAGCGGCCCGCTCGGGGGCGGCTTGGGTGGACGTGGAATGGGACGCCGTCGATCCCTTCTTGGCGCGGGGTCCGGTTCCGACGCGGCTGCTCGTCTCGCGCCACGACGTCTCGGGGGCGCTTTCTTGGGACGAGCTCTTCGCGTCGGTGCGACGCCCCGAAGCTTCGGCGGGGAAGGTGGCCGCGCGGGTCGGCGACGCGCGGGAGGCCCTCGAACTCCTCGCGCGGGCCGAGGCGGAGCCGCGGCCGACCGTCGCGGTGGCCTTGGGATTCGCGGGGGCGGTGAGCCGGCTCGTGGGCCCCTGCTACGGCGCGCCCCACGTCTACGCCGCGGCGGATCCGGAGCGCCCGGCCGCCCCCGGGCAACTCGGCTGCGAGCGCCTGGCGGGGTTGCTCTGGGGGCGTCGCCTCGGCCCCCAGACCCGGCTCTACGCGGTGGTGGGGCGACCTCTCGCGCACAGCCGTTCCCCCGATGTGCACAACGAGGCCTTCGCCGCCTTGGGGGTCGACGCGGTCTATGCCTGGCTGGAGACCGCCGCGCCGGAGGCCTTGCTCGAGGCCCTCGACGCCCGCTGGCGAGGGCTCTCGGTGACCTCGCCCCACAAGGAGACCTTGCTGCGGGCCGCCGGCGTGCGGCCGGAGGAGGAGGCGGCGGCGGTGGGCGCGGTGAACACCCTGGTGCGCGCGCCGGACGGGGGGTGGCGGGGGCGCAACACCGATGCGCTGGCGGCGCGGCGGCTCCTGGCGGCGGTGGCGGCGCGTCGGAGCGCGGCGGCGGAGCGCCTTCGCCTGGGGCTCTTGGGCTGCGGCGGCGCAGCCCGCGCGGTGGCCTGGGCTGCGCGCTCTCTGGGGATGTCGGTGCGGGTCTACGCGCGCAACGCGGGGCGCGCTCGGCGCCTGGCCGAAGATTTCGGGGCTGCCTACGCGGGGGGGCACGATGCGCTGGGCGCAGAGCACGGCTGCGACGTGCTCTGCAACGCCACGCCCGTGGGGATGTCCCCGGGCCCCGCCCTCTCGCCCGTCGCTGCCGAGGCCTTCGGGGCGGGGGTGGTGGCCTACGACTTGGTCTACGCGCCGCGCCGCACGCGCTTCCTTGCCGACGCCGCGGCGCGCGGCGCCGAGGTCGTGGACGGCGTCGAGCACTTCGTGCTGCAGGCCCGCGCCCAGCTCGAGCTCTGGCTGGGGCGGGCGCGTCTCGGCGCATTGCCGGCCGGCTGGCCGGCGGCGCTGGCTACGGCCCCGGCGAGCCGCTCCCCGCTGGAGGCAACGGAGCGCGCCGACGCGCTCTGAACGCGCGCCCGGTCGCCTTGGCTGGGGCCGCCTTGTCCGCGCTCGTCCCCTGCGGGCGGGTCGTCAGCCGCCGAGGCGGGCGATGGCACGTGCTGCCAAGCGCGCGGGGAAGCCGCCGGGGCGCTCGGCGGCGATGGCTTCGCGGTAGGCGGCGAGGGCCTCCTCGGCGCGGCCGGCGCGTTCGAGGGCGAGGCCTTCGACGAACAGGGCGTCGCCCCGTGTTCGCCGATCGGCGAGCCGAAGCGCAGCCAGCAGCTCCTCGCGCCCGCCCTGGCCGAGCAAGCGACGGCAAGCGCGCACGTAGAGGGCCGTCGCGCCTAGGTCGGGGGCGGCGGCACCGCGGGACCACGCTGCGCGGGCGGCCTCCTCGTCTCCGCGTTCGGCGGCGGCGACGCCGCCCCAGAGGGCCAGTTCGGGGTCTTCGGCTCCGCCGGGGCCCTCCGCTGCGCGGGCCGCGAAGGCTTCGGCGGCGCGGGCGAGGTCGCCCCGGTCGAGCTCGAGGAGGGCCAGGTAGCCGCGCCAGAGGCGGCGGTCGCGGGGGCGGCCGTCGGCGAGGAGGCGGTCGAGCAGGGCCCGCGCTTCGTCGAAGCGGCCGAGTTCCTGCAGGACCGCGCCTTCGAGGGCCCAGCGGCGCGGGTCCGCGGGGGCGAGCCCCTCGGTGAGGGTGCGGGCGAAGGCGAGGGCCTTTTCGCCGTGGCCTTCGTCGAGGTGGCTGTCGCGAATGCCCAAGTGGGCGTGGGCCTCGAGGGGCCCGCCGAGGAGCGAGCGGTAGAGGTCTCGGGCGGCCTCGAAGTTGCCCGCGCGCGCCTCGACGTCGGCGAGGAGGGCGCGGGCTTCTTCGAGGCGAGGGGAGGCGGCGAGGAGTTCCTCGAGGCGACGGCGCGCGGAGTCGAGGGCACCTTCCTGCAGGTCCGCGCGGGCGAGGGCGAGGCGGGGGGCGGG
>RFHU01000392.1 GCA_003695705.1 Planctomycetota bacterium | reverse complement strand
GCAGCGCCTCGCAAAGGACAGGCCGTACCCAAGCCCCGCGATGCGGGAGGCCTCGTCACAGGGCTGCGACAGCCTTCCCAAGACCGGGCGGTCGCTCGGGGGCGTCGGGGGAGGGGGCCGCTGCGGAGGGGGCGGGGCCTACTCGCCTCCGATGTCCTGGGTGTAGGCCTCGAGGACCAAGGCCTCTTCGGCGGCGTGGTGCCGGCGGAGGCGGTGCACGAGGGCGCGGCGGGCTTCGTCGACGGCGGCGCGGAGGCGGACGGCTTCGTCGGTCTGCGTGCGCAGGTCGCGAAGCGCGGCGAGGAGCGCCCGGTGTTCGGCCTCGAAGCCCTGCACCTTGGGGTCGGTGTGCGGGGCGTCGGCGCGGAGCTGCTCGAAGAGTCCGCCGGGTCCCTCTTCCTCGGCGAAGTGGGCCTCGAGGTCGGCGGCGAGGGGCGCGAGCAACTCGGGCAGGCGCTCGAGGTCGTTCGCCACGGCGATGCGGTCGAGGGTCTCGGGGAGGGTCTTGTGGAACTCCATGTCGTCCCACGGGGTGGTGCGCCTGTTGTTGTCGCTCACGGAGCCCTCCTTTCGCGTCCGGAGTGGCCGCAATCCGCGTGCCGTCTCCGGGGGGCGCGCAAGGCCTTGCGTGGCTCCTGGGCGGTCTCGCCGGCGCGACGGCCGGGGGACGCCGCGGCTCAGAAGGCGTGGCGCAGGTGGAAGCTCTTGGGGCGGGTGAGGTGCTCGTAGCCGATGCGGCTCAAGGTACAGCCGCGGCCCGAGTCCTTGACCCCAACCCAGGCGAGTTCCGGGTCGAGGACGTCGCAGCGGTTCAGGAACCAGGTGCCGGTCTCCACCCGCTCGCCGAGGGCCCAAGCAGCCTCGAGGTCCCGAGTCCACACCGAGGAGGTGAGGCCGTAGGGGCTGTCGTTCATGAGGCGCACGGCTTCGTCGTCCGAACCCACGGGCACGATGCCGACCACGGGGCCGAAGGTCTCCTCGCGCATGATCTTCATCGAGTGGTCGACCTCGGTCAGGACCTGCGGGCCGAGGTACTGGGGGCCGCGTTCGCTGCCGGGGTAGGCCGGGTCGATGTGCGCGGTCGCTCCGGCGGCGATGGCCGCGTCGACGGGGTCCATGATGGCGGCGGCGTTGCTCGCGCGCACCACGGGCCCCAGGGTGGTCCGTGGGTCGGTCGGGTCTCCGAGGACCAGCTCGTTGGTCTTCTCCACGAAGGCGGGGACGAAGCGCTCGTAGAGGTCGCGGTGCACGTAGATCCGCTCGACCGCGCAGCAGCTCTGGCCGGAGTTGAAGAAGGCGCCGTCCACGAGCGCGGCGACGGTCTCCTCGAAGGGCGCGTCCGCGCGCACGTAGGCGGGGTCCTTGCCGCCGAGTTCGAGGCCGCAGGCGATGAAGCGATCCGCGGCCGCGCGGTGGACGGCGCGTCCGCCTTCGACGGAGCCGGTGAACAGGACGTGGTCCACGCGCGGATCGGCGACCGCCGTGGCGACTTGCGCGTGGGTGAGGTGCAGGTACTGGAACACGCCCGGGGGCAGACCGGCCGCCTGCGCCGCTTCGATGTAGCGCTCCGCGACCAGCGGCGTCTGCTCGGAGTGCTTGAGGAGGACGACGTTCCCTGCGGCCAAGGCCGGAACGATGCCGTTCACGCTCGTCAGCCAGGGGTAGTTCCAGGGGGCGAGCACCAGGACCACGCCCAAGGGCTCGCGGCGAATCTCGCGGGTGAACCCTTGCTTCGGCCCCGGGCGAATGGGCGCCAGGGCCTCGCTCGCCAGGGCGAGCATGCAACGCGCCCGCTCCTCGAAGCCACGCAGCTCGCCGGGGGCGCTGCGCAGGGGGCGGCCCATTTGCCAGGTCAATTCCAGGGCGAGTTCCTCGCTGCGGTCGACGACGGCCTCGACCATGCGCTCGAGCAGCGCGCGGCGTTCGGCGAGGCCCCGGCGGCGCCAGGGTCCGAGGGCCTCGCGGGCCCGCGCGAGGGTGGTGTCGAGGTCCTCCGCGCGGGCGTACTCGCGTTCGACGTAGACGCTGCCGTCCACCGGCGAGCGGGTCTGGAAGCGGTCGCTCATGAGGGGTCGCCCTCCTGGGGTCGGGGCGGCCGATCCTATCCCGCGGAGCCGTGGGAGGCGGACTCCGCGGAGCCTCCGGCCGGCTCGGCTGGAGGAACGCGGACGACGAAGAGCGGACAGGGCGCCTCCCGCACCAAGGCCTCGGCCACCGAGCCGAACCACCAGCGGGAGGGGCCCGAGCGGCCGTGGGTGCTCAAGGCGAGCAGGTCGGCCTCGCTCGCCTCCTGGGCGCGGAGGATCTCCGCGACCGGAGCCCCGAAGGCGGCGCGGGTGCGCACGAGGGGAACCCCCGCCGCGTGCAAGCGCTCCCGCAGGGGATCGAGGCTGGCGAGGAGTTCGTCGGGGTTGCGCAGGCGATCCTTGGGGCCGTCGGTTTGGAAGGTCTCGGCCTTGAAGAGCACCACTTCGGCGGCGTAGGCCCGCGCCAACTCGGCGACGGGCTCCAGGACGGCGTCGGCGACCTCGGAGCCGTCGTGGGGGACCAGAATGCGCCGAAAGCGGGCGCCGTTCGCATCGGGCGCGGGGAGGCCTCTGGGGTTGCACAGCAAGAGCGGCGCGGGGCAACGGCGGAGCACGCGCTCGGCCACGCTGCCGCGCAGGAGGCGCGCGAGGCCGGTGCGCCCGTGGGTGGCCATGAGCACGAGGTCGGCCCCGCGCTCGGCGCAGACGCGGAGGATGCCCTCGGAGGCGTCGACGGCGTTCCGGACGAGGGGTTCGGCGATCCGCCCGCGTTCGCCGAGCGCTCCGGCGGCTTCGGCGAGGCGCGCGCGGACCTCGGCGGTGGAGTCGGCGGCCTCCACGATCCCGAGCAGGGTGACCCGCGGAGGAGAGACCGGATCCACGAGTCGTGGCAGGAGCGCGAGCACTCGGCGGGAGTTTTCGGATCCGTCGAGGGGGACGAGGATGTGCTGGAACACGCGACCCTCCGCCGGGCATCCTATAGGGAGACGGCACGCCGCGTTCACCGTCGGCGCACGTCGGGCGGTCGCCCGCGGAGCCACGGTGTCGGAGCACTCAATGGAAGGCCACGGGGAGGAGGAAGGCGTGCTGGGCGTAGAGCCCTGCGGTTCCCTGCCAGCCGAAGTACTGGCTGAAGAAGACGAAGAACACGTAGGCGCCGCCGGTGGGGAGGGTCAGGGCGACGGCCGCGAGGCGGAGCGCCCAGTGCGCGGGGCGCGGTCGCTCGGCGCGCGCGTGGGCCCAGCCAGCGAGGAGGCGCCCAGGCAACGCGAAGGCGAGGAAGAGCAAGGCGGGCAGCCAGAGGGCGTCGCGGGGGAGGGCCTCGATCTTGAAGGCGTAGAGGGGGAGGGCCAGCGCCAGGACGACGAGGAGCGCCAGTCCGAAGGCCAGGGGTGCTCGGGCCAGGCGCGCTCGCAGTTCGCGCGGGCGGAAGGCGGTCCGCACGTCTCCGGTGGCCGCCAGGCGGGCCTGGGCGACCACGGCGTAGGGGAGGACGAAGGGGAGCGCGAGTCCCCCGAGCAAGGCCAGCGGGGGCGCTTGGGTGCCCAGGACGAGCAAGGTGGTGGGCAGGAACAGCCAGGCGAGGCCGACCCCGAAGCCCTTGACTCCGAGTACCAAGTAGTGGCCGATGCGGAGGGAGGCAAGGGCTGTGCGGGCTCGTTCGCGCAGCGCCGCGGGCGCGGGGAGCTTGCCCCCGAGGAGGCGCCGCGCCAGCCAGAGGAGGCCGCCGGGCGGCCAGAAGAAGGAGCGCAGGCGCCCTCCCCGGGCGGCGCTCAGGGCGATGTGGCAGGCGACCAGGCTGGCGACGACGAGCAGCGCGACGCCCAGTTTGCCCGCTTTCTCGGGCGTGGCGAGAAGGGTGGCGTCGCGGTGCGCGCTCCAGAGGACGAGCACGGGGAGGAGCCACAGCGCCGAGCCGAGGACCACCGATCCCAGCCAGGCCGCCTTGCGCAGCCCCGGCAGCGCCCGCCGCCACCCTTCGCCGCGGGCGAGCCGCCCCTCGGCTTCGAGCAGCCAGCCGAGGGTCAAGAACTGCAGTACGGGCACCGCCGCGAGGAAGGCGAGTCCGACGAGGAGACCCACCGTGCCGAACGCCACCACGCTCGCCCGCTGAAGGAGGCCGGGGGCGGGGACGGCCGCAGGTGCTTCGCCCGCGGAGGCTGCGCCCGGTGCTTCGCCCGCGGAGGCGATCCGCGGAGGGGAGTCGCCGGACGGAGGGGAGGAGG
>RFHU01000391.1 GCA_003695705.1 Planctomycetota bacterium | reverse complement strand
GGCGGGCGCTGTGGGGGCGGGGGCCTCGAGCCACGCCAGCAAGCGCTCGCGCTGGAGCGCGAGCGCGACCCCGAGGCAGACGGTGACGAAGGCGGCGAGGAGGACGAGCGCTCCCCAGCCCTGGCTGCTCGCCGGCGCGAAGGACACTGCGGGTTCCAGCCCGAGGAGCAGGCTGGGGTAGGCGTAGAGGCGCTCCCGCGTCGCCCCCGCCAGGACGAGCAACAGGGCGAGGGTCGCCCCCGAGAGGACGTAGGCCCACACCCCGTCGTGGGGTCCCGGACCGAGCACGTAGGCCACCGAGACCAAGGGAACCACCAGCCAGAGCACCCCGGCGACGCGAAGCCAGGCGGCCTCGGGGCGGCGACCGTGCTCGCGATGCGTCCAAACGAGGAGCCCGGCGCCGAGGACTTGCGCGCCGACGGCCGCGTCCACGCCGTGCTGCAGGGGCACGAGATCCGCGACCCGCAGGGCCGCGAGCAACAGGGGCGGCGCAAGGGCCGCGGGGTGCGCCCTGCGCCAGACCCCGTAGCCGAAGAGGGCCAGGAGGAGGAGGGGCTCGAAGGGGTTCTGCCCCAGGCGATCCAGCGAGGCCTCCAGGCTCACTCCCCCCGACGCTGCGTGGGCGACGACGAGCAGCGAGGCGAAGGAGGCCAGGGAGCGGCGGCGGACGAACTCGAAGGCGAAGGACGCGGACGCGGCCCAGAGGCCGACTTGCCAGGAGCCGACGCCGAACAGAGGAGCGTCGACCGCCCCGAGTGCCAACGCGCCGAGGGCGGGGAGGAGCAGCGGCGTGGCGGCGTCGCGGGCGCGGCGGTCCGGCCAGGCCAAGGCGGGCAGGACGACGCCGCCGACCAGGAGCAAGGGGCCCGAGACGAGCAGGGTCGAGACGGCGTTGGCCCACGCGGTGGCGTTGGCGTGGCAGAGCACCCCCGCGAGGACCAAGGGCGCGAGGCGTCGCAGGGCCGGCCCGCTGGCGCGCTCGGAGACGGCGAGGCGAGCGAGGACCAGCGCGAGGAGGGCGACGCCGACCCCTTCGAGGAAGGCCCCCTCGGTGCGCAGCCCGAAGAGGGGGAGGAAGCCGCCCAGCAGGGGAGACGCGGTGACCAGCACGGGGCCCGCGAAGAGGGCGAGGAGCTCGGCGCGCCGAAAGCGCTGGCCCGTCGCCCGCGCCGCCAGGCGGAGCTTGGCCCAGGCGAGGGGCAAGAGCGTGCCGAGCGCGAGCGCAGACACCGCGAGCATTCCTTGCCAGGTGTCCACGTAGTTGAGAAGGGCGGTCTCGAGGCTCGAGGTGGTGAAGCTCACGTCGAGGAGGAAGGGAGCCAGCACGAGCGCCAGGTTGCGCACGTCGCGGGCGGTGCCCCGCCGGCGAGCCAGAAGGAGGGCCGCGCCCAGGAGCGAGAACTCGTAGAGCTGCACCAGGGCGAAGAGCTTGAGGAGCAGCGGCACGCTGCGCTCCTGCCCCGGCGCGGGCGGGTTGAGCAGCCAGGCGCCGGCGAGGAGGAGCGCGGCGCTGAAGAGGAAGAGCGGGTTGTAGACGACGAAGTTCCGGAGGAGGAAGCGGGCGAAGGGGGACGCGCTGGGCGTCGGGACGCGCTGCTGCATGACGGCTCCCGGTCGGTGGGGTTCGCGGAAACGCTTCGCAAGCGCAGGGCCAACCGGGCGCGGGGTTCGGCCACGGGTTTGCAGCGGGGCGCGGCGAACGGGAGGACCTCATGGACGTCGTCGACCTGGTGCACGTGTTCGGACTCGGCGCGGTGGTGGCGGCCTTGCTCGCCGACGCCGCCTGGCGCGCTCCCTTGCGGAGCCTCGCGCCCTCCCGGCGGGGCGCGCGGCCGCTCGCCCGCGGGGCGCGCGCACGCCCGCGCCCCGGTCCGGGCGTGCGCTGCCCCTTCTGCCGGAGCGACTTCCGGCCCGGCGAGCGGCGCGGGCGCTGCCACCACTGCGGGACGCCCCACCACCCCGAATGCTTCGTCGCGCACGGTCGCTGCACCGTGTACGGTTGCCCGTCCGTCGACCTCGAGCCGCCTCGCGCCGAGGACGGCGCCGCCGGCGGCGACGGTACGGAGCTCCTTCGGGCGCTTCCGGTCGCGGATCCGGGGCCGCTCGCGGACGAGGCAGCGGAGTTGCCTGCGAGCGAGGCGGCAAGGCCCGCGGACGACGAGGCGGCGGCGCCGCCCGCCCTCGCCGCGGAGGCGGAGGCGCCCGCGGACGACGACGCGGCGGCGCCGCCCGCCCTCGCCGCGGAGGCGGAGGCGCCCGCGAACGACGAAGCGGCGGAGCCGCCCGCCCTCCCCGCGGAGGCGGAGGCGCCTGCCCAGGCGCCTCCGCCCGCGGGCTGGATTGGCGGGACGGAGGCCGCCGGGGCTTCTGCGGATGCGGCGGAGGCGCACGGAGGAGCTCGCGGAAGCTCCCGCCGCCGAGCGGTCCTTACCCGAGCGGTGACAGGTGAGTAAGGTCTTACCCACGGGGGCAGGCCGCGTCCTGGCTCCCGAGGAGCCCCATGCTCGACTTGATCCCGCCGGCGGTCCTCCTCCTGTTGACCCTGGGTCTCGCCGGCGCGGTGCTCACGGGGGGCGCGCGCGTGCCGCGGCGGAGCCTCTGCGCGGCGCTCCTCGCCGGCACCGGGCTCTACGCCCTCGGCTCCCTCCTCTACCTGCTCGGCGTCGAGGAGCCGCTGCCGCCGGGAGGGCGCGTCGGCCGCCCCACGGGCTGGGTTCCCGGGCTGGCGCTCGCGTCTGCGGGCACCTTCCTCGTCCCCGGCGCCGTCGTGTTCGCCCTCGAGCGCAGCCTGCGCCCGCGCCTCCTCGCGGTCCTGGTCGGCCTTCCCGCCTGGCTGCTCATGTGGGTCCCTCCCCTGCGCCCCTTCGCCGACTGGAACTTCCGCCTCTCGGAACTGGTGGCCACGCCCTACTTCGCCCTTTGTGCGACGCTCGTCGCCTTCGGGGTGCGGCGCGCGGCCAAGGACGCCCGCGCCCTGCGCGTGGGCTTCTTCTTCCTCCCCTTCGTCGCCGTGGCCTTGATCTACTTGCTCCTCAAGAGCGACACCGCGCGCGGTCCCGTGGCCTCGACCTGCGTGCACATTGGCTCCATGGTGGTCCTGCTCGTGCTCCTCGCCCGCAAGCCCGACGCTGAGCGCCTGCCGAGCCCCGGCTACGCGCTGCTCCTGCAGTTCCTCCTCCTCGGCGTGGGCGCGGTGCTCGTGCTCGTCCTGGCCGCGAACCTGCGCCTGTTTCCCAAGGCGCCGTTGCCCGTCTTCGTCGCCGCCGCCGTGGCGACGGGGCTCGCGGTCGGCTACGCCTTCCTGCGGCCGAGCTTCGACGCCCTCGTGCAGCGCGCGCTCTCTCCCGAGGCGGCCCGGGCCCAGGCGCGCCTGCGCGCGCTGCAGCGCGAGCTCGAAGGGACGCGCGCCCGCCTGCAGCAGGCCGAGCAGCTCAGCCTGGTCGGGCAGCTCGCCGCCCAGGTGGCGCACGAGATCAAGAACCCCCTCGGGCCGATCAAGGGCTACACCAAGATCATCGAGCGCGAGGCGCTCAAGGCGGGGGCGCTGAGCGAGGTCGTGCAGCGGGGGATCGAGATCATCCGCCACGAAGTCGAGGTCATCGACGAGCGCGCGCGGAGCCTGCTCGCGCTGGCGCGTCCCCCCGAGCCCCGCCTGGAGGAGGTCGACTGCGTGGCCATGGGCCAAGACGTCATCGACCTCGCGCGGGCCGACGCGCCCGCAGGCGTGCGGGTGGGGTGGGCGGCGGACCCCGCGGCGCCCGCGCGCGCCCCCGTGCGCGCCGATCCGGTGCTCCTGCGCGGCGCGCTGCTCAACGTGCTGGGCAACGCGCTGCAGGCCTTGGCGGAACGGGGCGCGGGCGGCGCGGTCGAGCTGAGCGTCCGCGCGGGCGACGGCGGCTGGGAGTTGCTCGTCGAGGACGACGGGCCCGGGCTGCCCGCAGGCGATCCCGAGGCCCTCTTCCGGCCCTTCGTGAGCCACCGCGAGGGCGGGAGCGGGCTCGGGCTCGTCGTGGCCCGCGGGAACCTGCGCGCCATGGGCGGCGACCTGGTCCTCGAAGCGCGCCCCGGCGGCGGCGCCCGCGCGCGCCTCTTCCTGCCGGGCGTCGAGCCCGGCGCCCCGGCCTCGTCCGCGCTGGGGGCGGCGCCCGTTGCGGACGCGGGCGAGGCGCGCGCCGGGGAGGGGGCGGCGGAGGCTGCCCGCGCGGGCGAGGCGGACTCCGCGGAAGAACCCGCCCCGAACGGGCGCGCGGGCGAGGCGGCTCCGGCGGAGGGGACGGGCGCCGCGGGAGGAAGGGAGGCGATCGAGTGAGCAGGCTCCGGGTGCTCCACGTCGAGGACGAAGCCAACGCGCGGACCATGCTCGCCGACCTCCTCGGAAGCGAAGTCGAGCTGCGCTCCTTCGCCACGGCGGAGGAGGCGCTCGCCGCTTGCGAGGAGCGGGGTTTCGACCTGACCATCCTCGACTGGAACCTGCCCGGGATCGACGGGGGCGAATTCCTCCGCCGGGTGCAGGGGACGGGCCGCGCGGGGCGCGTGGTGGTGCTCACCGCCGTGGGGACCCTGGAGCGGGCCCGGGAGGCCATGCGCGCGGGGGCCTACGACTTCATCGCCAAGCCCGCCGACCCCGACGACCTGCTCGACCTCGTCGAACGGGCGCGGCGGAGCGTCGCCCTCCTGCGCAGCGCGCGGCGCTCGCACCCCACCGTCCAGCGCGCCGGCCCCGCAGGCAGCATCCTCGGCAGCAGCGAGGCCATGCTCTCCCTCAAGGCCAAGCTCGAGTGCGTCGCCGCCTCCGACGCCTCGGTGCTCATCGTGGGCGAGAGCGGCACCGGCAAGGAGCTCGTCGCGCGCGCCCTGCACGAAAGCAGCGGGCGGCACCGCGGACGCATGGTCACGGTCAATTGCGCGGCCATCCCCGAGCCCCTCTTCGAGTCCGAGCTCTTCGGGCACAAGCGCGGCGCCTTCTCCGGAGCCAGCGCCGACCGCGCGGGACTCTGCGAGCTCGCCGACGGCGGGACCCTCTTCCTCGACGAAGTGGGCGAGCTCCCCCTCGCCGCCCAAGCAAAACTCCTCCGGGTCCTCCAGGAGCGCCGGGTGCGCCGCGTGGGCGAAGCCCGCGAGCGAGCGGTCGACTTTCGGGTCATCGCCGCCACCAACCGCGACCTCGCCCTCGAGGTCGAGCGGGGCGCCTTCCGCGAGGACCTGCTCTACCGCCTCGACGTGATCCGCCTCGAGCCGCCGCCCCTCCGCGAGCGCCCCGGCGACCTCCCCGAGCTCCTCGACCACTTCCTCGCCCGCCACGCGGCGGAGTACGGC
>RFHU01000035.1 GCA_003695705.1 Planctomycetota bacterium | reverse complement strand
TCCAAGAAGAAGTCCTCCTCCAAGAAGAAGTCCTCCTCCAAGAAGAAGTCCTCCTCCAAGAAGACCGCTACCCCGCGCGCACGATCTGCTGCGGGTCGCACGACCACCCCTCGGCGGGGGCCGTCGCCAAAAGGACGTCGGAGGGGCCGTCCAAGCAAGCGCTGGACCGACACCCTCGAGCGCCTGACGCTGCGCGCCGCCGAAGCGGGCGGCGCCCTCCCCCTCGGCGAACTCGAGGCCGTTGCCCTCGAGGTGTGGGGCGACGGCGAGCGCCTCGAGGCCCTCGTCGACGCCCTCGAAGAGCGCGGCGTCCGGGTCGAAGGCGCGGGCCTCGAGCAGGAGTTCACGGCGTCGGCATCGGCACCGGAGGACCCCGACCCCGACCCCGTGCATCTCTACTTCAACGACATGGGCGACATTCCCTTGCTCACTCCCGAAGAAGAGCGCGAGGTCGCCTGGGCACTCCATGAGGGCAAGCAGGAGCTCGCGCGCCTGGTCCTCGGAACCCGCCAGGGCGCTGCCGCCGGGGTCCGACTGCTCGAGCGCGCCTCGGGCGGGAAGCTCTTCTTCGAGCGAATCGTCGGCGCCGCTCGCCTCGAAGGAGGCAAACGCGCCCGCGCGGAAGCGCGCGAACGGTTGACGCAGGACCTCGAGCGAGCTCGTTCCCTCTTCGCCCGCGCCGAGGCGCTCCGCCCTCGCCTGTTCGGCGCGCGCGACGACTCGCTTCGGGCCGAGGAGATCCTCCACGCCAAGCAACAGATGAAGGACATTGCCGACGCCTTCGCTGCCGTGTTCGCAGACTACGACTACGACGTGGCCTTGGCCCTCGAGGTGGCTCGAGACCTCGACCGCCGGCTCGGTCGCCTCTTCCGCCTGCGCATCCTGGCGCGCGAAGCTCGGCGCCGGGGCGACGACACGCTCGCGACGAAACACGAGACCGAGCTGCAAGAACTCGAGGAGGACGCTTGGGAACGACCCGGCGACCTGCAGCGGCGAATCCGCAAGCAGTGCCTGCCGCTCATCGAGCGCTACTGCGAACACAAAGGCCGACTGGCGCGCGGGAACCTGCGCCTGGTCATCAAGATCGCCAAGGGATACCGCAACCGGGGGCTGTCCTTCATCGACTTGATCCAAGAAGGCAACTCAGGCCTCCTTCGCGCGGTCGAGAAGTTCGATCCGCGGCGCGGGTTCCGCTTCTCCACCTACGCGACGTGGTGGATCCGGCAGGCCGTGACCCGCGCCCTCGCTGAAAAGTCGCGCATGATCCGGGTTCCGGTCTATCTGACCGAGGTCCTCAACAAGGCCCGCCGCCTGAGCCGCGAACTCGACGAAGAGACCGGACGTCCACGAGACCTCGCCTCGGTCAGCCGCGCACTCGGCGTCCCCATCGAGGAAGTCGAGCGTGTCCTCAAGGCGGGGCGCCCGATGATCTCGCTCGACGTCCCCCTCGCCGAAGGCGGCGAGAGCGACTTCGGAGACTTCCTCGAGGACGCTCGCGCTCCCCAACCCAGCGCCGGCGTTTTGCGCGAGTTGCTCGCCGAACGCCTCCGCGCGGTCCTCGACGAACTTCCCGTACGGGAGCGCGAGGTGATCAAGTACCGCTTCGGGCTCGAGGACGGGAAGGTGTACACCCTCGAGCAGCTCGGTCGACGCTTCAACGTCACGCGCGAACGCATTCGACAGATCGAGCTGCGTGCGCTGCGCAAGCTGCGGCTCCCGCATCGCGCCGAGACCCTGGAGAACTTCTTGGAGATCCTCCCGTGAACCATCCTCCTTCCGGATCCAACGGAGGGTCGCCACCCCCCGACGGCGCCCCCCCCCGCCCCGACTGGGCTGCGGACGAATACCTCACCAGCGGCGCGCGCTTCCGGCGCTGGAACCTGGTGACCTTCCTCATCGGCCTGGCTGCCCTCGGAGCCGGCGCGCTCTACCTGACGAACGCCGGTTCGTGAGCACCGAAGCTCAGCGCGTGTTCATCACCGGCGCCACCTCGGGCATCGGGCGAGCTTTGGCCGAGGGCTACGCGCGCGAGGGAGCCCTTCTGGGGTTGGTCGGACGCCGCGAAGAGCGCCTTCAGGAGGTCGCGGCAACCTGCCGCGCCCGCGGTGCGGGAACCCGTTGCTACGCCGTCGACGTCACCGACCGCGAGGCGCTCCGCGCGGCCATCGACGACTTCGTCGCCGCCGCGGGCGGAGCCGACTTGGTCATCGCCAACGCCGGCCGGGGCGGACCCGACCGCCTCTCCGGCGGCGATCCCGCCCCGCTCGCCAACCTCATGGAGGTGAACGTCGTAGGGGTGCTGAACACGCTGGTGCCCTTCGTCCCCGTCCTGCGCGCCCAAGGCGGTGGACATCTCGTGGCCATTGCCTCGGTGGCAGGCTCGCGGGCCCTCCCCGGCCACGCCGCCTACTCGGCCTCCAAGGCAGCCGTGCGCACACTCCTGGAGGGCTTCGGCTGGGCCCTCGAGCGCTACGGCATCGCGGTCACCTGCGTCAACCCAGGCTTCGTCGTCTCCGAGATGACCGCCTCGAACGACTTCCCCATGCCCTTCCTCCTCGAAACCGAGGAAGCGGCTCGGCGCATTCGGAGGGCGCTGCGCCGCCGCCCGCGCGTCTATACCTTCCCCCTGCCCATGCGCGTCGTGTCCTGGACCCTCCGCTGGCTTCCGGCCTTCGTCGTCCGGCGTCTCCGCTGATCCGTCGGGCGCGACCCCGCGCAGCGCTCGGGAAGCGTCGGTCTCTGCCTGCCCCTGGCCTCCGCTCCGTTCCCGCCCCCCCCCGCAAAGCCATGCCGCGCTGGGCGTGCGGCGAGGGGTGGGGGTGCACTGCGGGGCGACCGCCCTCGTTGCGGCCGGGCCGAAAGGGTGCGCCGACCGGCACGAACAGGCGGGACTGAGCGGGCTCTCCCGCGCCGGCCTCCTCGTCGCCCCTACCCGACCTTGACGCGTTCTTGGGGCTTGTAGAGCCAGCCTTCGCGGTGGGCCGTCAGGAGCGCCTCGAGCACGCGGGGATCGTATCGGTCCTGGCCCTCCTCGACGAGCTTGGCGACGGCGTCCTTGGTGGGAAGGTCCTCCCCCTGCTCCGCGGAGCGCTCGAGGAGCAGGTCGAAGTCGTTGGCGACGGAGATGATCCGGGCTTCGAGGGGAATGTCCTCGCCCGCGAGTCCGTCGGGGTAGCCGCTCCCGTCCCAGCGCTCGCGGTGGTGCCGCACCGCGGGGAGGAGGAAGGACATGCCCTGGATGCCCTCGAGGAGTTGGCAGGCGAGGTCGATGCGGCGCTTGTCGATGTCCGGTTCCTCGGTGGAGCGAGCGGCCTCCTCGGGGTCGAGGAACAAAAGACCGATGTTGTGCAAGAGCGCGGCAAGCTGCACGCGGCGGTTGCGCGAACGCGAAAGCCCCAGCGCCTGCGCAATGCCCGAACTGTAGGTGGCGACCCGCTCCGAATGGCCGCGCGAAATGGGGTCGCGCATCTCGATGGCCCGCACCAGGCCGCTGACCAGTTCCAGGTAGTTCTTCTCCTGCGCCAGAGAGAGGGTGATCCCCTGCACCGCCATGCCCGCCTGAATGCCGATGGTCGTCACCAGGTCGAGGTCGTCGGTGTCGAAGGCCTCCGAGACCTTCCCCGTGGAGAGGTAGAGGACACCGCAAATCTGGTCCATCGCGACCAGCGGCGCGCAAATGACCGAACGAATCCCCTTCATCACCACGCTGCCGCGGTTCTTGAAGCGATCGTCGGTCGAAGCGTCGCTCGTCAGCACGCCTCGATTGAATTTGAGAACGCGCTTGATGATGGCCCGCGAGACCAAGGGCTGTTCCTTTCCCTTGCCGCTCCGCTCGTGCGAAGCCGCGAGGGTCAACTCGCCCCGGTCCGGATGCTTGATGAACATGTAGCCTTGCTCGGCGTCCACCGCCGTGACGGCGAGCTTGACCACCTTGCGCGCCAACCCCTTGATGTCGCGCTCGGACGCGATCGTCTTCGCGACCTTGTAGAGGATCTGCAGATCCCGCGAGGTGGTCGTCTCCTCGACCGGCTCCGCGATGAGGCCGTCGTCCATGAGGTCGAGGCGGATGGTGGTCGTGGCGGAGATCTGATCCAGTTCGGCAGGATCCGGGCGCCGCGCCCGGTTGCGCTCGGAGGGGCGCCGGTCCTCGAAGAGGCACACCGTAGAGCCGATCTTGATCTCGTCTCCGACGCGAAGCAGTTCTTCGGTGATCCGCTCTTCGTTGACGTAGCTCCCGTTTCGCGAGCCGAGATCGCGAATGAAGTACATTTCGCCGATCCGGAACACCTCGGCGTGGCGACGCGAGATGCCCTGATCGAGGATCTGCAGGCCGCCTGGAATCTCGTCCCGACCGATGATCAGGTGGTCCGAGGTAAGTTCGACTTCGAGCCCCTTCTGGGGGCCGTTCTTGACGCGCAGGATGGGCATGACCGCTGGTCAGTCTACGTGCGCGAACGGTCGATGCAAGCGCGTGCTTCGACCGCAAGCGCCTGTCCTCGCAGGGGTTCGGCGCGCCTCTCGAGCGCCCCGCCACGCTGCGGGGCGCGGCGGACCGTCGTAAGGGACGGCCTCAGCTCGCGGCCTCGTCGGCGAGGGCAGAAGGTTCTTCCGGCGCGGGGCCCGCGCCGGCGTCGCGCTCCCGCTGTTCGACCACGTCGATGAGGAGTCCGTCCTCGAGGAGCGCCACCCGGTCAGCCCGTCGCGCAAGGCGGTCGTCGTGGGTCACGATGACGTAGGTCTGACCCTGGCTCGCCTTGAGCTCCCAGAGCAGCTCGAGGATGTGCTCGCCGGTCTTTCGATCGAGGTTCCCCGTGGGTTCGTCGCAGAGGAGGAGCTTGGGCTCGAGGAGCAGGGCACGCGCAATCGCCACTCGCTGCTGCTCGCCGCCCGAGAGCTGGCTGGGCCGGTGGTGGGCGCGGTCGCCAAGCCCCACCCGCTCCAGCAGGTGCCGGGCCCGCTCGGCGAACTCCCTGCGTCGGCCAAGGTAGCTCGGCACCGAGTGGGCCACCTGCGCAGGGACGAGCACGTTCTCGAGCGCGTCGAGGTCGGGGAACAGGTGGTAGAACTGGAACACGAACCCCACCGTGAGGTTTCGCCAGCGGTCCAGCTCGGCGGCCGGACGGGAGCCGAGGTCTTGTCCCTCGTAAACGACCGCGCCCGCGCTCGGTCGGTCGAGCGCCCCGATGAGGTGCAGAAGGGTGGACTTGCCCGCACCCGAAGGGCCGACGATGGCCAAGATCTCGTCGGCGTAGACGTCGAGGTCGATCCCCTTGAGCACGGGGAGGCCCTCGTTGAGCAACTCCCATTCGTCCAGGGCTCCGGTCCAGCCCCAGAGGCGACCGAGCAGGCGCGCTCGCCAAGGGGCGTCCACGCGCTGGCGAGGGTAGCGCTTCTCGAGCCCGCGGACGCGGACGAGTGGGACGGGCTCACTCATAGCGGATGGACTTGAGGGGCGGACGCAGGGCGGCCAGGGTGCCAGGTACGACGGCCGCCAGACCGCCCAGGCAGAGCGTGATGACGAAGTTGAGGGCGATGTCGCCGTTGACGAAGCGCACGGGAATGCGGTCGAGGTAGTAGACGTCGGGCGGGAAGGGGTGCCATCCGCTCCAGGAGTGGATCCAGTCCGCGATCTCGTTGATGTAGGTGCCGAAGAGGACGCCCACGACGAGCCCGAGGACCATGCCCACGAACGCAATGAGGAAGCCCTGCCCGACGAAGAGCACCAAGACCCCCGAGCGCGTGGCGCCGACCGCGCGCAGGATCCCCAGCTCGCGCACCTTGCTGTGCACGGTCATGAACAGGACCAAGAAGATGGAGGCCGAAGCGGCCACGACGATGAGGAGCGTCATGAGCCAGATCAGCAACTCCTCCATGCGCACGGCCTTGAGCAGGTTCTCGTTGCGCTCCTCCCAGGTCTTGACGAAGTAGCCGATCCCGCGGGGAAGCGGGGCGATCCCCGCGCGAATGTCCTTGCTCAGGGCGGCCTTCGTCAGGTCCGCCTTCTCGTAGTCGACCAGGCGCAGGGAGTACCCCGAGAGCTTGCCGGGAATGCCGATCAGTTCCTGCAAAGAGCGGACGGACATCACCAGGAGCCGCCGGTCGTATTCGTAGCGCCCGCTGCTGAAGGCACCCACGATGACGAACTTGCGGTCCTCGTTGACTTCGCCCTCGTCGCTGGCCGTGGTCAAGCGCACGGTGTCGCCCACCTGCAGGTCCTTGGCCTTGAGGTAGTAGAGACCGCAGACCAGGGTGGGGAGTCCCGGCGCGAGGTCGCTTCCTTCCTCGAGTTCGCGGTAAATGCGCTCGAGGTCGGGCTCGTCCGGGAGGAGCTCGAGCTGTTCCTCCAAGGCTGCGCGCTCCTCGGGGTCGCTCACCTTGCGCAGGTCGTTCATCTCCGCGAAGAGTTCGCGGTCGGAGAGGAAGTAGCCCTTGAAGTCGCTGACGGCCTCCTCCCGGCGGGGGTCGATGCCCCGCAGGAAGCAGTAGTCGATCTTGTGCAGGTTCTTGTCGAGGGCGGGGTTCTCCACGAAGGGCGCCACGGCCGCCACCCCGGGAAGCGAGGCGAGGTAGCGCTCGATCTTGGGGTCTTCGGGGAAGGAGAGGGGCTTGGCGCTCTCGATGGAGAGATCCGAAAGCGCCCCCCGCAGACGCTTGCGGAACTCCTGCTGGAAGCCCGCCATGATCGAAGGTGCCACGACCAAGACCGCGATGGCCACCGAGAGGACCAGCATCGCCACCAGGGAGAGCGGCCGGCGGGTCAGGTAGCGGAACGTCAGGAACAGCTTGTACATCGGATGCGGGGCGCGGATCGTACGACCGGGCCACCGAGGGCGCAAGAGAGACTCCGGCGAGCGAAGGGCTCGCCCGACCGCGCACCGGGTCGAGGCGGAGGCTCGCCGCTCCGACCCCCGACTCCGTTGGGCTGACTCGCGGCCCGTCCGCAGGGTCAGCTCTTTGGACCCCAGCAAGCGAACTCCGATTCGATCCTCCTACAATCCCTCCGGTGAGCGACCCCTGGCGCATCCACGAAGACGAGGAACTGTGCGCGGTGAACAAGCCCGCAGGAGTCGTCACGCATCGGGCACGCCCGGGGGGCCAGGCGGGACTGCACGAGTGGTTGTGCGCTCGGACGAAGACCCGCCTGGCCATCCATCACCGCCTGGACAAGGGGACCTCGGGAGTGCTGGTGTTCGGAAAGACCCGCGCGGCCAACCAGCGCCTCGCCGCGGCCTTCTCCGAACGGCGGCTGGAGAAGC
Source organism: Planctomycetota bacterium (assembly GCA_003695705.1). Taxonomy (GTDB): domain Bacteria; phylum Planctomycetota; class J058; order J058; family J058; genus J058. The sequence goes on along the minus strand of RFHU01000035.1, from coordinate 19,927 downwards.
GGTACCTGCTCTTGCGGCGGAGCGATCCCGGTCGGCCCTCGCAAGAGCGCTGCGACGCGGCCCTCCCCGGCGGGAAGCGCCGGCGAACGGCCGAGCGCCCCGCGCGCACCGACTTCGTCCGGATCGAACGCGGCGCGGGCTGGGACTTGTGGGAGGCACGTCCCCGAACCGGACGCACCCACCAGATCCGCCTCCACGCCGCCCGCCTGGGTGCGCCGATTCTCGGCGACGGCGAATACTCCGGTGCTCCGGCCGCACGCCTCTTCCTGCACGCCCACAGCCTCGAACTCCCCGGCCGACCGCGCCTGGAAGCGCCGTTGCCGCAGGCCTTCCGCGAAGTGCTCGCGGGCCGCTCCCCCACCGACCCGGGCCTGGCGGCGCTCGCCGCCCGCGAGGCGCGGGAACTGCTCTTCGACTCCGCCGAGACCAACGCCTACCTGTGGATCGATCGGGAGCACGACGGCTTCCCGGGCCTCCGCGTCGAGCGCCTGGGCGACGTGGGACTCCTGCTGCGCTACGACGAGTCCCCCAGCGAACTCCCGCGCCGCTGGCTCGACGCCCTCCGTCGCGTAGGCGGCCTGCGAGCCCTGGTCGAACAGCGCCGCCCACGGCGAGGTCCTCGTTCCGGCTTCCGTCTCCTGCGGGGAGAACTTCCCGCGCCGCGCTTCTGGGTACGAGAGCATGGACTCGAATACCTCGTGGACCTCTCCCCCGAGGGCTGCTCCACGGGCTTCTTCCTGGACCAGCGCGAGACGCGTCGCCGCCTGCTCGGCGAGGACCTCTCCGGGCGGAACGTTCTCAACGTCTTCGCGCACACGGGTTCCCTCTCCGTCGCCGCGGCGTGCGCGGGCGCGCGCACGGTGACGCTGGACCTGTCGCGTTCCTACCTGGACTGGGCGCGCGAGAACATGCGGCGCAACGCCATCGACCCCGGCGAGCACGACTTCGTCCACGGCGACGCCCTCGACTGGCTGCGCCGTTTCCACAAGAAGGGCCGCCGCTTCGACCTCGTCCTCTGCGACCCGCCCTCGTTCGCGACCGGCCGCGGCCGCCGCGGGAAGAAGACCTGGTCCATCGAGCGCGACCTGCCTCTCCTGGTCGAACGCGCCGCCCGCCTGCTCGCGCCCGAAGGCCGGCTGCTGGTGTCGACGAACCTGCGCCGCTTGCGCTGGGAGCGCTTCGAGGAGCGAATCCGCGCCGGCCTCGCCGCGGCCGACCGCACCGGAGCCCTCGAAAGCGACAGCCTCCCCCTCGACTTCCGCAGCGGTCCCGCCGACGCCCCCTACCTCAAGCTGGCCTGGATCCGGATCGACGGACGCGGCCCGGCGCTCGCTCTGGGACGCTCCGCGCACCGAGTATGATTCCGTGCATGGAGCGCGCCGTCCCCGTCAGCACCGACCACTCCACGCTGGCCGTATTCGACTCGGAAGCCCTCGAGCGTAGGGTGCGCGGGCCGGGAGACTGGTGGCGGCTCGACGACCTGCGCGACGTGCAGGAAGTCCTCGAGGGCACGCTGGCCCTCTTCCCGCTGGGGAGGGAGGGGAATTACCGCGTGCTCCTGCGCGCGGGCAGCCTGCGCCCCGAGGAGGAGCGGCTCTCGGTGGGCTCTCAGGCAGGGCTCGGGGTGCGGGTCGTGAGCGGACGAGTCTTCGCCGGCGCGCCCGAGCGATTGCCCGGAGAAGGTCGGGGCGGACCCTTGCGGCACATTCCCGGCACGGGCACGCTGGTCGAGGTGCCGCCGGGTTGCTACGGGGTGACGGCGCACGTCCTCGCCTGGCGCGAGGACTCCGCCTGGTACGACGAGGATGGCGAGCCCCGCCCCGACGCCCCCCCGGACTTCCTCTTCCTCCTCTCCCCTCGCGACCCCACGACGCACCTGCCCCTCGCCGAGCCGCTTCGTCCCCTCCTCGAGTTCCTCCCCCGCCGCGAGGCCAAGGGCCGTGCGAAGGTGGTTGCGCCTCCACGACGGCGTCGCCCGGCGCCGTCGCCTCGGGTCCCTCGCGGGGGCCGGACCCGCACCGAGCAGCGGAGCAGGGGACCCACGGTGGCGGCTCCCCCGCCGCACGTCCCCGAGGAGCGAGCACCCTACGATCCCTCCCGAGTGGCCGCGGCCTTCCGAGAAGTCCTCTACGGCGACCTCCTCCACCCGCCCGCGGCGCCCATGCCGCGCGCGCTGCTCCTGCGCCCCCGCGACCCCACCCTCCTCGCCCACGACCTGGAGGGCGAGTCCCTCCTCAAGAAGGCCACGCGCGTGCGCGAGCAGCTGCGGGTCCTCGAGGCCAAGGTGAACGCGCACCCCCGGCTCGCACCCTGGGAGCGGGTCGAATTGCAGGCGCCGATCACCCGCGTTTACGAGCGCCTCTCCGAGCTGGTGGAGTGGCTCTCGGCGAACGCGGCGCCGCGGGACTGACGGACGCGCTCCGCTCGGCGCGCTGCAGGCGCGCCTTCTCCCGCGCCGCGACGGCTTCGGGCGAGGCCTTCCCGAGCGGCAGCAGGACGAGCCGGTTGCGGTAGAGCCCGGGCGGTAGCTCGGTCGCGAGCCGCGCGCTGCCAACCCGCGCGCCGGCCGGCTCGAAGAACACCTCGAGCCCGTCGGCTCCTCGCAGGGCGAAGACTCCGTTCTCCGGTAGCCCGTGCCCCGCCGTTCGTGAAGGACGCCGCGAGGCCTGAGCTTCCCAGTCCGGAGCGACCAACAGGACGGGCTCGAAGCGACCCGGGAGCTGCATCCAGCCGTCGAGGCGACCCACGGCCAGCATTTCGTAGGGGCCCGCCTCACCGCGCTTGGCGCGCAGGAGCCGCGTCACCTTCCCGTCGCTGCTGAGGAGGCTCAAGACCCCTTCGCGGCCTTGGTCGCCGCGCCGAGGAGGATTCCAAGCCACCGCGTCGCCGCCGAGTCCTAGGGTCAAGGGCCCCTCGCCCGCCGTCTTCAGCTCGACGAAGCAGGCGGTCGCCCGGCGCACCGCGAGGGGTCGGCGCAGGCGCGTCCAGGCGTCGACGGTCAGCCGCGCGGTCTCGAAGTCGAGTTCGACGTAGACGACCGCGCCGAGTTCCTCGGGGCCCACCCCCGCGCCCAAGGCCCGAGCAGCCGCCGCGAGGGAAGGCTGGGCGGGGAGGAAGCGAGTGTGCTCGTACTCGACGCGCACCCACCCCGTGCGGGGGCCCTCCACGAATTCTACCGTCGCCAGGCCCGCCTCGTCGGGGCGCCAGCCAGGCTCTGCCCGGTAGGTGTTGAAGCCGGGCAGGGCAAAGAACCCGTCGAGGCTGCCCTCCTCGACGAGGAGACAAGGTTCCACCACGAGCTTTTGCTCGTGCTGCTCGACCACGATGCGCGGTCGGCGCAGGGAAATCGCCACCGTTCCCCGGCGCCCGCTCAGCTCCACCACGTCGGTGGAGCGCACGATGCGCCGGGTCAGCAGACGGCGCTCGGCCGCTCGAACCGCAGGGCGCGGCTGCGCGTCGAGGGGCGCAGGACGTGCACCACCGGGCGGAGGGCGCCAACACCAGACGACGGCGAGTCCGCAGAGACCGAAGGCGAGGAGGACCGTGCGAACGCCCCGGCGCGGGTCGGCGGTCTCGGCGGACTCGTCGAGGGCCTTCCCAGCAAGGAAGGTGGTCCCGTGGCCGAAAGGGTCGCTGGGATCCTCGCCCTCGGACGCGGTGGCCGCCGGGCCTTCCTCGCCTCCGGCCCCGATGAGCGTCTCCTCGAGGTCCGCGCCGGGCGGGGCCGCGGTGGTCGCCGCCGAGTCCGTGGGCGAACGCCCGGATTCCTCCTCCGCGAGGCTCACGTCCGTCGGCTCCTCGTCGGCGGCGGGCGAGAGGCCTTCGGCGGGCGACCCGGCGGAAGCCCCGAAGGCGACCCGTCGGGCGCACACGTGAAGCAGGCCCGCGTAGAGGAACAGGCAGGGGGCCAGGACGAGGAAGCTCACGGGAAAGCACAGGAGCCCCCCCAGGGCAACGCCCCCGGCCAGCCCCTCGAGGGTCGCCGTCCAGCGGAGAGTCGCCTTGGGGTTGTCGAAGGGGGCGAAGGCCGCGACCAGGGCGAGCACCGCAACGGCGAGCGGAAAGAGGGAGAGGCCGTAGAGGGAACGATGCTCGAGGGGAAACGCGCCGGGGTGCACCCAAAAGACCAACGCCGCTCCGCCGGCGGTGGCGGCGCACAGCGTCAGGAGCCCGAGCTTGGCGAGGGTCTGCACCACCCTCCGAGCTTACGGGCAGGGCCGGCGTTCAGCAGCAGGCCTCTGCATCGCTCGCCACCGGCCGGGGCGCGCAGTCGAAGAGCCCGAAGTGGCGCAGCGGAGGGGTCACCTGGAAGCCCTTCGCCAGCCGAGTCTCCGAGAGCATGCGGGCCGTGTTGCGGCAAACCGGGGTGGGGCGACCGCGCTCGAAGACGTGGTGGTCGTCGTAGCGGAAGCGAGCGGGGCAGCGCGGGAAGGCGCCCGTGTAGGTGGCCAGTTGCCCGTAGTCCTCGCAGCGACGGTCGAGGGGCTGGGCGAATTTCTGCGCGCGCACGGTCACCGATCGGAATTCGATGGGCTCGCCCGCGACGTCGGTCTGCAGGACACGCGACTCCACGATGCGGGGGTCACCGAAGCCCGCGTCGCGGAGCAGGTCGAGGAAGTCGTGCAAGTAGAGGGCGCCGCCCAGGCACTCGGCGACCAGCCGGGGGTCGCTCGCCAGCGACTCGGGAACCCGCCGGTCGGCGACGATGTCCGAGACGTAGAGCTCGCCCCCTTCGCGAAGGACCCGAGCAATGGTCTCGATGACGAGATCCTTGCGCGGCGAGAGGTTGATGACGCAGTCGGAGATGACGAGGTCGATCGAGGCGTCGGCGATGGCCTCGGCCGTCTCGATGAACCCCTCGTGAAAGGTGGTGTTGGGACGCTCGAAGCCGAAGGCGCGGGCCACGGCGGGCGCGTGCTTTCGGGCGACCTCGAGCTGCTCCAGGGTCATGTCGATCCCGTGGACGTGCCCCTCGGGACCGACCAGGCGAGAGAGGATGAAGGCGTCGACGCCCGCTCCCGAGCCGAGGTCGAGGCAGGTCAGGCCGCTCAGGTCGTCCTCGGGGAGGGGGCAGCCGCAGCCGTAGTGCCTGCGCACGACTTCGTCGGGAAGCAGGGCGATGGTGTCGGCGTGCCGCGCCGCCGTGGCGTCGGTGCAACAGGCCTGCTCGGTCAGGTCGCCGTTGTGCTGCAGGCGGCGCCCGTAGTATTCGCGCAGGTAGCCACGCAGTTCCTCGTCGATCACCGTCGCGTTCATGTCGCCTCGCTTCCCGGAAGGCGCAACGCGCCCTTTCCGTTGCCTATTCCCATGGCCCGTGGAGCGCAGCTCCGACCGCCGCAGCTCGACGGAGGGGCCGCTCGCAGGCCCCAGCCTTGGCAATTGGCCCGCGCGGGAGCATCCTAGGGCGGAACCGGCTCCTTGCCAGGGGACTCGGGAGGCAGCGTTGAGTTCGGGCTACCTGCACACCGGCGAGTGCGTCTACCTGGCGCAGCGACGCTGGGCCCTGCGCATGCTGCCCGCTCCCCGCGACGACGCGATCTACCGCGACCTGCTCGACGAACGACACCGCCGCTCCGGATGGGTGGTCTACCGTCCCGAGTGTCGGGGGTGCGCCGAGTGCCTGCCGATCCGCGTTCCCGTGCAGCGCTTCCGCCCCTCCCGCAGCCAGCGGCGGGTGCAGCGCCGCAACCGGGACCTGCGCATCGAACTCGGTCCCCCCGAGCCGACTCCCGAGAAGCTCGAACTCCACAACCGCTTCGTCGCGGCCCGCTTCGAGCGAGGAGACGCCGGGTTCGGGTCGCTGGAGGGCTACGCCGAAGTCTTCGGCCCCTCGCCGATCACCACCCGCGAAATGCGCTTCTACCTCGGGGAGCGGCTGGTGGGCCTGGGCGTGCTCGACCTCCTCCCCGACGTGGTCTCGTCGGTCTACTTCTTCTTCGACCCCGAGTGCTCGCGCCGCAGCCTGGGCACCTTCTCGGCGCTGTGCGAGATCGACCTGGCCCTGCGCACGGGCCGCAGCTACCTCTACCTGGGCTACTACATTCGCGACTGCCGGGAGATGAACTACAAGGCACGCTTCCGCCCCTGCGAGGTGCTCGGCCCCGACGGGCGCTGGGAAGAACTCGCCCCCGTCGCACGGCGCCTGCCCCAGGCTCGACCCTGAGCGGTCGCCGGCGCGCGGGAGGCGTGGACGAACGCTCCGCTCCGCAGGCGCCGGCTACCGCGCGCGCGCAGCGCGCAGAGCCTCCCCGAGCCGGCCCCAGGGCCTTCGCGCGAGCGCTCGGGCCAGGGAGCGGAGGGCGAGCGCGGGCAAAGCGAAGAGCAGCCCGGCGGCGGCTGCGTTGACCAGCGGCGTTGCGAAGGGACCCGCCCCCAGGACCCCGACCGCGGTCAGCGCGCCCAAGCCGAGCAGCGAGAGCGCCGCCGCCGAGAGGCTCCGCCGGGCGGAGAGGAGCCCCGCCAGGACGAAGGAAAGCAAGGCGACCAGACCGCACGCGCCCACCAGGGCCGGTTCCCGCACGGCGCGCAGGTCGAGCTCGGCGTCTCCGCCCTCGCGCTCGAAGACCGCAGCGACCCCCACGCGCGGCAAGTCGAGGACCAAAGAGCGCAGCCCGACCTGCCCGAAGGCGCCCAGGTCTCCGAACCGCCGCGGCTCGACCCGCTCGAACTCGAGCCTCCCGCCAACCGGCCCCAGGTTGGGGTCGAGGTTCTCGAGCTCGCCCCCGCCCGCGAGCTTCGCCGCTTCTTGGGGTGCAGGCTCGGCCGACCGGGGCGCAGGCGATCGGTCCCGGGCCGCCTCGTCGGGGAAGTCCCCGGAGGGCGCCCCGTCGGCGGGAAGCCCTCGCTCCGCCGCCGCCCGCCCAAGGCGTGCCCGGAGCGCGTCAAGCGTGGGCTCGGTCGCTGCCTGCTCGGGGGCCGACGGCGGGACGGCCTTGGCTCGAGGAGCGTTCGTCGGTGCGCCGGCGGGCGGTGTGCTCGGACGCCCGGCCTTGGCCCGGGGGCGCCGGCTCGACCGATTCTTCGCCTGCCGCGCGAGCGACTCCTGGACCTTGCGAAGTTCCTCCAGGGCCTCCTCGAAGTCTTCGTCGTCGTCCGCCTTGCCCACCGGCTGCGGCGGCGTGGGCTCGCCGTCCCCCTCTTGGAGGTGCAGGGGCGGCCCCTGCGAGGGCACGAAGTTCCGCCGTTCCGCACCCGCGCTCTCTGCCTCCGCCTCAGCCCACTCGCTCACGCGACCCATTCCCTGCGCGTCCTCGCTCCGCTCGAACGAACGGGCCAGCTCCTCGGCGCGGGGCGTGCGGCTTGCTTTCCCCGACAGCATCGCGGGCACCAGCAACAGGAAGAGGAGGCCGCCGCAACCGAGGAGGGCGGCGCAGCCAAGGAGCGCGCGGCGGGAGCGGAGCAAGCGGCCGGCGAGGCCGGCGGCGCCCTGCGCGCCCGCTCCGGCCGCGGCCAGCGCCGAGAGCGCGCGCCGCTGCGCGCCCGCGCTCGCTCCCAGCAGCAGGCCCAGCAGCGCAAGCAGACCCAGGGGCAGCGCAACGGGCGTCCGCAGCGCCTCACGCCCCAGCGAGAGCAGCAGCGGCCGCGGCGCCTGCGGCAGCGGACCCCTCAGGTTCCCCGCCACCGACAGCACCCGGTAGTCCCCCGGCAGCGCCAGCTCCCAGCGGGTCTCCAGCACCGGCAGCGCCTCCCCCGCCCGCAGCAGCTCCGGTGCCTCCAGCTTCGCTCGCCCCAGCACGCCCCACGCCGACCCCGCCTGCGTGTAGACGCACGTCAGCTCCGTCGTCGCCTCCGCGTCCTTCGCCCCTGCGTCCGGCAGCGGCACCAGGTGCAGCTCTCCTTCTTGCGCTGGCTTCACCCCCTCTCCGTCCACCACCACGCTCCACAGCCGCGCCCCCGCCGGCAGCCGCAGCGCAAAAAACTGGTTGTCCAGGTTCGACAGCTTCCAGCGCGCCGTGTGCCGCGACGTACCGTCCGGCCCTGCCGACGTGCGAATCTCCAGCCGCTCCGCCACCGCCGACAGCACCGCCGCCGCCGCCGGCCGCCGCACCCGCAGCCGCAGCCGCCCCGAACCTCCCCGACGCGTGTAGGCGAACAGCGGCCGCTTCCCTGCCTCCCGCAGTTCCGCCGGCACCTCCGTCACTTCCACCGCCCGCAGGCCCTCCGCCTCCGCCAGCACCTCCGCCGACCCCGACGAATACACCGCCAGCGCCCCTCGCTCCCGCAGCGCTCCCGCCAGCGACACCCCCGTGAGCTCCGCCTCCAGCGCTCCGCTCTCTCCCTCCTTCGCCTCCAGCCGACGGCTCAGCGACACCTTCAGCCGCAGCCGACCCCGCTTCCGCTCGTCGAAGCGCAGCCGCCACCGCTCCCGTCCGTCCGCCGCCGTACCCAAATACTCCCGCTCCCCCACCAGCCCCGGCGCCTCCACGTGCGCCAGCCGTCCGCTCCCCGCCGGCAGCAGCAGCTCCAGCCTCCGCACCGGCCGCCCTTCGATCCGCGCCTCCACCAGCGCCTCGCTGTCCACCACCCGCTCGTGCACCCGGTGCCGCTCCCAGGTCTCCGCCTCCAGCCGCGTCTCCTTCGGCGACACCCGCAGCCGTCCTCCGTACTCCGCTCCTTCCACCCGGTAGCCCAGCACCAGCCCCGCAACGTCCACTCCCAGCCGCGGCAGCGCCTCCGCCGGCACCGCCGTCAGCGCTCCCGCCGGCGCCCCCTCCAGCCGCAGCGCCTCGTCCGGCGCGAAGCCTAGGTGTCCGTGCACTCGCGCCGCCGGGCTGCCCTCGAAGCGCGGAATCTCCAGGCTCTTCCCCGCCAGCCCCGCCGGAAACGGCCGCGTCGCCTGCACCGTCACCAGCAGCGCCTGCCCCGCCCGCAGCCCTTCTTCCAGCTCCACCAGCAGCTCCACCCCCGCCCCGTTCTTCCCCCAGCTCAGCTCCTTCAGCTGGTGCGCCGGCTCTCGCCCCGCCTCGTCCCGCACCTGCGCACGCTCGAACGCGTAGCCCGCTGGCAACCGCGCCCGCACCGCATACACCGATCCCTCTTCCACCTCGTAGCGGTAGAGCGCCAGCGCCCGCACCTCTCGCTCCGCCACCGCCAGCGCCGCCTGCACCGCCAGGTCCACCCGCGGCGCCACCGGCTCCATGCTCAGCTCCACCTCCGCGTCCTCCGCCGGCGTTCGCCGGTAGACCCGCAGCAGCCGCGCTCCCTTCGGCGCCGACAGCCCCCCCTCCTCCGCGTCCTCTCGCTCCAGGCCCCGCGCCCGCAAGAACCGCAGCCGCAGGTCCTCCCCCGCCGCGAACCCCAGCCGGCCCGACACCCGCTCCACCCCCGGGAACCCCAGCGGCGGCAGCGACAGACGCACTGCCTGCGCCTCCTCCCCTTCCAGCGCTCGCTCCGCCTCCAGCCTCAGCTCCAGCGCCCCTTCCCGCGCGCCTTCGAAGCCCACCCGCACCGAACGCCCCCGCTGCGCATACGCAACCTCCGACTCCGCCGCCCGCAGCGCCCGCACCACGAAGCCCTCCGGCAAGCGCAACTCCACCTCGTGCCGTGCTCCTCGCCACACCTCCAACCGCCAGCGCCCCTGCAGCGTCAGCACCCCCCGCCGCAGGTAGTAGAGCGTCTCCCCTTCCGCCGTCGTGTACGGTCGCGCCGTCGCCCGCGAACGCCGCGGCCGCCACCGCAGCTCCACCGCCCCCGCGCCGCGTCCTCCGCAGGCCACCAGCAGCCGCGTCGCGCCGCCCCCTGATTCCGCGAAGCTCCACACCGACGCCCCCTGCGCCGTCGCCTCCACCGCTCCCGGCACCGTCAGCCCCAGCCGGATCCCCGCCGCCCCCGGCAGCTCCAGCCGCAGCGAGCCCGAGCCCGGCTCGTCCCCCGGACGCACCGCCGCCCCCAGACTCCACCGCAGCCGGTGCCGCCGCACGCCGCTTCCTCTCGGCCCTTCCAGGATCGCGAACACCCCCTCCGCCGCCCGCTCCACCGCGACCAGCCCCTCTCCGTCCTCCCGCTCCAGTTTCCTCAGCCCCGTGCCCCCCAGCGGCAGCGGCACCCGCGCTCGCCCCGGCCGCAGCACCAGCACCTCCGCCTCGGCCTCCAGCAGCGCCTGCCGCCCCTCCACGCGCCCTTCCAACCGCAGCCCGCTCAGCGTCCACCCCACCGGCGCCTCCGGCTCCGCCGCCGCCCGGCCCGCGCGACCCGCCGACCGCGCCCGCCGCAGCAGCTCCGCCAGCTCGCCCTCCTCCAGCAGCACCCCCCGCGGATGCCGCCGCAGCACCTCGTCGAACGCCCCCTCCGGCACGTAGACCGTCTCCACCTCCCCGCCGCGGCCCCGCCCGCTTTCCTCTTCCGGACTCGCTCCCGCCGGCCTCGCGGCCACCGCCAGCAGCGCCGCCGCCAGCGCCCACCGACTCCTCGAGATCCTCACGACCGCCCTCCTCACGACCGCCCTCCTCGCGTCTCCGCCTCTGCGCCGCGCGCGCACGCTCCTGCGCCACCCGCGCCGCGAACTCCGCTCCGTTCCCCCACGACCGCGAGCGCGCGCGACGGGGCCTTCCCCGCCGCGCGCGCCCGCCCGGCTCGCCTTGCCGAGCGCACGAAGGGCCTACCTCAACGAGGCCCGCCTTCTGCGCCGGGGGCCCCGTCCGCGGCGCTCGGGTCCGAGGACTCCTCTGCGGAAGAGGGACCGCTCGCCGGGGACCCGCCGGCGGAGCCCGGTTCGGCCTCGGCGGCGGGGGCGTCGATTCCCGCCGGGGCGGAGGGGCCGCCCTCCGCGCTCGGAACCGGCGCCTCGCCGGTCGCGTCGACGTCCTCGAAGCGGATCCGCTCCGCCGCGGCCCGGGCCTCCGCGTCGGGCGCGCCCTTGGCCTTGGGCTCCTGCGTCGGCGCGGTCGCCGACGCGGACGCACTCGCCCGGCTTGCGCGCAAGCGCGCCTCGGCCTCGGCGGCCTCTGCTCGGGCTCGGGCCAGGCGCTCTTCCTTGGCCAGTTCGGCCAGGCGGCGCTGGTGGCGGACCACCGTCAGCTCCCGCCACACCGCCTGGCCGAGGAAGAACGCGCCCAGTCCGAGGGAGCCGAGCAAGGCGCTGAAGCAGTAGGCGTCCACGGCGCGGCCGAGGAACACAGCTCCCAACGCGGCGAGCCCCGCGGCGAGGGCCGTGTAGCTGGCGGCACCCAGAACCCCTCGCCCGGTGAGGAACAAGCCGAGCGCGACCGCGAAGACGCAGGCGAGGAGGTCGACGAGCACGAAGGCCGACCAGGAAGCGTAGCGCACCCGCAAACGCGAGGGGTTGTCGAGCTTCTCGAACAAGTAGGGTTCCTGGGCCAGCGGCAGCGCGAGCGCGGGGTAGATCCCTCCGTCGTCGTCCCCGCCCGCGACCTTCCGCAACTCGTCGATGGCCTCCTCCGCCGCCCGCTTGCCCGCCTGCCACGGCGGCGTCCAGGGACTGGCGGTGAGGCTCTCGCGCCCCGTCCGCACGCCGAAGGCGCTCTTGAGCTCTTCCCACAGGCTGAGTTCGAGGAAGTGCTTGGTGGCGTCGGTGTCGAATTCCATGTATTTGAAGCCGGCCGGTAGGTAGAGCCGGCGCGTGAGGCGTGCTACCGGGACTTCTTCGCCTCCCTGGAGGGGGAAGCGGAGGGTGTGGAGTTCGAGGCTGCCCAGGCCCGCGAGGGGCCCTCCACCCTCGAGGTCGTAGCGGATCGCAATCTGGAAGGGGCGGTCGCGGCGCACCTTGGTGGCCTCACCGAGGTGCACCTGCACCGACGGCCGCCCTTCGTGCTCGACGCCCTCGGACCACTCGCGCGTCTGCCCATCCACCTTGAGGCCTTGCATGACGGCCCCCGGGGGAAGGAGGACGGTAATGTACTGCTCGGCGTTGTTCTGCAGGAGCAAGACCGCCTCGGCCTTCAGGCGTCCGTCCCGGCCGATCACCTCGTCCTGGTGCAGGTGCTGGACCAAGATCCCCAGGGGAGCCTTGAAGTCGTACTTGGTGATCCGCAGGGTCAGCCGGTGGGGGTGGCTGACGTAGCGGTAGGCCTGGATCGGACCCTGGCGACGCAGGGCCGCGGGGAGTTCGCGCTTGTCCCGCTTCTCCAGCGAGTCCATCTCCAGTTCGGTGACGACCAGGTTCTCGTGCTTCTTGAGCGCAATGTCCCCGGTCTCGCTGAAGCAGTCGAGGACCTTGACCTCGTGCAGGGTCACGTCGCGCGAAGAGCCGGCGGCGAGGTCGTCGAGCTTCACGTCGTAGGTGAAGCGCACGGGGAAGGTGCCGATCTTCTTGCCCTGCAAACCGATCGTCCACACCGCCCGGTCGCCCTCGACGCGCACGCGCTGATCCTTGAGTCCCTCACGTTCGAAGCGCAGCTCCTTCTTGTTTCCCAGGGCCGCCGGGACCTCGATCCGCACCTGCTCGATCCCCGCGTATTCCACCGTGTAGCGAACGGTGGTGGTCACCCGAACCTTGTCCTCCTGTGCGTCGACGAGGGTTTCCACGGCCGCGGTGACCTTCGCGTCGCGCTTGCGGACCGAGAACTCCGCCGACACGTCCTCTGGACGCAGATACTTGAACCCCTGCGAAATCGCCTCCCCGCGAACCGGTCGTCGGTCGAAGCCGAGCGCGGCGAGTTTGCGCACTCCCTCGGGGAGGAGCCCCCGCAGCTTCTCCTTCACCAGCGACACCTCGAGATGGCTCGGGGCGCCCACGGCGAGGACTCCGGTCTCCTTGCGCACCCCGAGGAGGCGGAAGCGCGGCAGGCGAACGACGACCTCGCCTTCGTCGGGCTGCGCCTGCTCGCGCACGAGCTGTCCGAGGAGCGGCAAGTCGAAACGGCCTGGCCCGACCTGGCCGACGAAGTCGACCACGAGCACTTCCCCGCCCTCGGCGTCCTTCTCGACGCGCCAGTCCTTGACCGTCCGCTCGTCGCCGCACTGGAGCACCCGCAGGCCATGCGGCAACGCGACGCGCACCCCGAAGATCCCTCGCTTGCGGACCCGGTAGCGGACCCGCGCGTTCAGTTCGACTTCGTTGTCGCGGATCGAGGCCAGGGCGAAGACCTGACCGTCCACCTCGGGTTCGATGGGGGTGGTCTTGAGGATCAGCTCGTAGGGCTGGCGCAGGTAGCGGAAGACCACCGGCGGGCGAGCCTTGCGATCCCAGCCGAGGTCGCGCGCGAGGGTCTCGGAAGCCTGGCTGGCGTCGATCTGCGAGAGGCCGCGGAAGCGGGCAGGCTCGAGGGTGAGGAATTCCGAGGTCCGCGCGGCGAGCACGCCGGACTCGCGCTCGGTCCCTACGGTGGTCACGCGCGGGAAGGGCACCGCGCCCGTCCCCTCGGCAAGGATCCGTTCCAGGCGAAGTTCGAGGGCGTAGTGCTTCTCGGCCGGTTCGTGCAGGCGCACGACGATCTCCTGCTGGCCGTCGCGCTCGGTGGGAACGGGGTAGGAGCTCATGTTCTCGCCCTGAAGACCCAAAAGGGTGTAGCCCTTGGGGAAGCGGAGCACGAACTCGCCGCAGGGGGCTTGGAGGATGCGGTAGTCGACGCGCGTGGTGGTCTGCACGACGCCCTCGTCGAGGCGGAGGGCGGTCTCCGTACGCGCGAAGAGGAGGGGGGCGCGGGCGTCGCCACCGGCGTCCTTGGGCCGAGGGTTCCAGGTCACCCGGGTCTGGGCACCGGCTCCGAAGTAGGCGCGCACGTGGGTCTGATCCCGCTCGTCGAGCGAGCGGACTTCGGTGGCCAGCGGCCGGCCCTCGCCGTCCTCGACGTTCACCGCCAGGCCGGACTCGGGCAAGGTGACCTCGAAGCGAGCCAACGCGGTGCGCGGGAGGGTCAGCGAGAAGCTCGAGCGGCCCGGCCGGGTGGTCACGGGCACGGCGAAGCGCGCCTTGGTCCGCACGCGCCCCGCCCCGCGGACGACGAGTCCATAGCCCGCCTGCGCCGGGACGGGCGCGGCGGTCGGCGCAGGCCCGCGCCGCTTCCGCCGCGGTGGCGCGGGAACGGGCGGCGTCAGCAAGTCCAGAGGGCCCACGGCGACCTGCTGGCCCTCGCCCGCCTCGACCGATTCGAGGAAGGCCTCCCCCAGGCCCACGGGCACCACGACCCAGCGGTCGTCCCGCAGGACCTCGACGTCGAAGGTCGCCTCGAAGTGGGCGACCCCTTCGCCGGCCTGGCCGCGCAAGTCGACGCCCACGAGCAGGTAGTCGGCGGGAGGAGCCGGGTCGCGGGGGATCGGCCGCGGCCGCTCCGCGGCCCGCGCCCGCCGCACGAGCGCGCGCAACTCCTCGTAGGGGACGAAGACCCCGCCCCGTTGCTTGGCGAAGATCTGGTCGAAGTCTTCGATGGGCACGTAGACGGTCCGCTCGCGCGGCGCGGGGGCCGTCGCCTCCTGGGCCGCGGCGAAGGCCGGCAAGGCGGCGAGGACCAGCGCGAGGACGTGCTTGGCGGTCATGTTCCCTCCAGGGCAAGGCGCCAAGGGATGGACGAAGGAGAAGGGGGGGCGGTTTCCGCTGCGGGCGAACATCAGCGCGCCTCCTCCGCGGACCCGAACTCGAGGGGACCGTGGCGCAGGGCCCACAACCCGGCGAGGAAAGCCAGCGCGGCGGCGACGGGGTGGACGAAGACCAACCCGCCCAGGGCGACGACCCCGAGCAGCAGCAAGGTCTGCCGGGCGACGCGCCCGGGCATGGACCGAAGGATCCCGAGGCGCAGGACCCCCGCGAAGAGCAGGAGCAGGCAGAGGGCTTGGGCGGCGGCCTCGAGGCCTCCGCCTGCGGCGGCGGGTCGCACGCGGAAGCGGAGGGACGGGGCCTCCGCGGGGCGCCCGGCGAAGTGCCAGGCGCGTCCCTTGGGCTTCCAGGGTACCCGCAGCGAAAGCAGCCCCTCCGAGCCCGCCCCGTCGGTCCCCCAGCCGTTCGGGTCGTGCGAGGGCTCCGTCGGGGGCGCACCGGTCGCGGGCTGGTTCGCGTTCGCCCTCAGCCGGTCGAGCTCGTCGCCCAGCGCCTTCTCCTGGGCCTTCTGCTCGGCCTGCTGCTGCTGGTAGAAGCCGTACTGCTTCCCGCGTCGGCGCTGCGCCTCCTCGCTCTCACGGTCCACCTGCGCGTTGGAGAGGTCGAGGTCGGCGCCCTCGGGGACGACGAGGGTGAAGGCGGACGGCTTGTTCTCGCGTTGCTGCGCCTCTTGCTGCGGTGCCTCGCTGCGGCCCACACCGCTCCACTGCACCCTGCTTCCCTTCTTGAAGTAAGCGCGGTTGGTCCGCCAGCCCGACTCGGTGCGCTCGAAGCTGCGTCCGTCGACCTCGAGAACGTCTTGGGCGAGGAGGGCCCGCTGCCCCTCGAGGCGCTCGCGCAGCTTTTCGGTGTCCGCCTGCTGACGGGTGCGGATCCGCCCCATGAGCTCGCGGTAGACCCGCCCGCTGCGGGCGAACTGGCTGCGCGCTTGGCTCAACGCGGCGTTCGCCGCCGCACCCCCACGCCCCGTGCCCAGGGCTTGCTCGCAGAGCTCCACCTGGCGCTCGATCCGCCGTTCGAGGGCGAGCAGGTTCCCCTCGGCGAGGGCCTTCTTGTTGCCGTGCGCCCGCTGGGCCAACTCGTCGAGGCGCGCCAGCTCCTTGACGTCCGCTTCGAGGACCTTGGCCAGCGCCGCCTGGGAGGCGCTTGCGTCGAGGTTTCCCTCAAAGCCCCCGGCCTCGAAGCCGTCGGGGACGTAGACGGTCCAAAAGGTCTCCTCGACCTCTACGTCGGTCGACTCCACGACGGGCGCGACCAGGGAGAGGTCCCCGCCCGCGGCCGCGCTCGCCTGCGCCGGGGTCGAGTAGACCAGCTCCACGTCGAAGGACAAGTCGGCTGCGCTGCGCTTGGGAAGTGGGACGAGAGAGCGCGCTCCGGCGTGGAACAAGCGCCGCGGGCGCCCGTCGACGTAGACGCTCCACACCTTCGCCCCCTGGGGCAGGCGGAGGCTCAGGAACTGCAGCCGCAGGTTGCGAACCCGGTAGCGCACGCGATGACGCAGGTCGCCCCCCGGGGTGAACACGCTCTCCACATGGGCGAAGGGAATCCGCGCGGGGCCCGGCAAAGCAACCGCTGCCTTGACGAGACGGCAGCGCACCCCCCACTCGGCGGCGGGGTCGTCGAGGGGGAGCGCGTAGACCAAGAGGAAGTCGCGCGGCGAGGTCCCGGGCGGCAAGGCAGGAGCCTCTGCGGCCCGCGCCCCGGCCTCCACGTCCCCCGTGTGGGAGACCTCTTCGAGTACGTCCACGACCTCGGGTGCCTTCTGGACGAGCAAGTAGCCCTTCACGGCTCGGTCGACGCCGTCGATCCCGACCCGGGGGAGCGAGAACTCGAGGTCCTCGCCCAAGGGCTCCTCCCAGGTGAACGCGTAGTCGTAGAAGACCTCCGCCGGGCTCTGCAAGGCGACCGTGAAGCGGCGCAGGCCGTCGCCCGCCGGCTCCGAGCGGAGCTCGCGCAGGTTCTGCGCTTCGAGCTCGACCTGCTCGGCGACGCGCGCGGGGAGGAGGGCGTGGAACTCGCTCACCCCGGCGTTCTCGATCTCGTAGAAGACGCGCAGCGCGTAGCGCACCACGTCGCGCTCCACCCGCGCGTGGAGGACCCACGAGCCCGTGACCCGCGGACGAGGACGCCGCACGACCAGGCGCGCGACGACCAGGCCGCCGACTCGCCCGCTGCTGCGCGCGTAGGCGAGGCGCCACGAACTCCCGCTCCGCGGCGCGCCCCAGCGGGCGGCCGAGCGCGCGTCGCGGACCGAGAGTCCCCGGGGCTCGGTGGGCACGCGCACGGCAAGGCCTTGCCCGGCGGCGATGGCGATCCGCGCCGTCTCTCGGCGTACCCCCACGGGGCGGACGTCGGGGAAGGGCAGTTCCGCTCGCTCGCCGAACGCGAGGCGACGAGCAAAGGTGAGCTGCAGGCGACCCCGGCCCCGCAAGGCGGACGCCAGGCCAAGCCGGTAGGTGCGCACGCCGGCGGCCTCTTCGCCCGGCGTGACCTCGCGCACGTCGAGACCGCGCGGATCGCCGACGAGTTCCAGTTCCCGCGGCGCCTGCACGACCAGCTCGTAGACCTTGCCGCGGCTCACGTCGTAGGAGAGCTCCGCGTCCACCAGGTAGAGGTCGGAGAGGATGGTCGCCCGGACGAGGACGTCGGCCTTCAACTCGACGGCCTCCCGCACCCGCTCCAACTCGAGAAGGCTGGGCCGGCGCGCGAAGCCGTATGCGCGCTCCACGGCGCCCGCGCCCAACCGCCGCGCGAGCGCAGCCAGGCTGCCGGGTTCACGCTGGCGAAGGGTGGGGTTCACGGGGCGCACCCGCAGACCGCGGGCGACGCAGACACCGATGGTCCCCGCCTCGCGGCTCACGCCCTGGGCGAGCACTTGGGGGGCAGCGAAGCGACGCTGCCCGGGCGCGAGGCGGAGTTCTCCCTGCACGCGCACCGTGGCCGTGCGCCCCGTGGGGCGCCGCAGGTCGACCTCGAGGCGTCGCCCTTGCTGCCGCCAGGAGCGCATGCCCTCGCTCTCCACCCCGGTGACCTCGAAGCCCTCGGGCACGAGGAAGAGGAAGCCCTCCCGCCCAGCGCCGCTGATGGCGAAGGTCGTCTCGGAGAGCAGCGCCACGTGCGTGCGCCGTACCCATACGACGCTGTCGGTCGCCGCAGAGGCCTCCGAAGCCCCCGCGCTGAGGACCTCGCGGCTGCGCAGCACGACCCGCACGGTGCGCGCGTCGCCCAACGAGGCGTCGACCCGTACGGTCCCGTCCTGATCGCGGGCCTCGGATTGGCTGCGCGCCCCCTCGACGACCACGGCGCGCCCTTCCGGCCGAGCGGTGAGTTCGAGGCGAGCCGCCAGCGTGGGTACCGCCGCGAAGGGGTAGCCCCCTCCCGACCGCGCCACGACGACTTCCAGGGTCACGCGGTAGTCGGCCGGGCCCCGGGCGACGAGTTCGAAGCCGCCCGCCGGCGCGACCCGCACCCGGGCATCGGCCTCACCACCCTCGACGCGAGACGAGAGGAGGCCCGCCCCCTGCAGGCCGAGGGGGACCCGCTGCCAGCCGGGCGCGAGGACGCCCACCCGCACGTCGACGGTGAGTCGCAGTCCCTCCGCCCCGAGGTCCCCGCGGTAGGCGGCCTCGGCGACCACGTAGGGAACGGGCGGGGGAACCTTCCGCTCTGCGCCGGCGGGGCGCGCCCTGCGCAGCAACTCTTCGTAGAGTTCCAGGGGTACGTAGACCTTGCCCGAAGCGCCCGCGTGCGCAGGATCCGGGGTGCGCTTGCTGTCGTAGGGGACGAAGACCTCGGGCGCCTCTTGGGCGTGGGCCTGCCCTCCGGAGCCCCACGGGCAGAGAACGCCGAGGAGGACCGCCGCCGCGGCGGCGCCTGCCCGTCCGCGGCGCCCGCGCGCGGCCAGGGCGGAGCGCAGCCGCGTCCAGGGCGAGAGCTCCCAGGCCCGGGCCAGGGCGAGCAGGCCCCAGGTCCCCGCAGCGAACAGCGCGCCCGCGGCGGCGGCGTTGAGGAGCGCCGCGCCGGCCACTCCGTCGACGAAGGCCGCTCCGGCGGAGGCCGCCCCCAGGAAGACGCACAGGAGGCCTACGGCAGACACGCGCCCGCCGCGGGGCACGAGCAACAGCGCGAGGAAGGCGGCGAGCGCCAGCAGTCCACACCAAGTCACGAAGGTCGCCTCCCGAACGAGGGTGAGTTCGACGCGGGCGCCACCGCCCGAGCGGCCGAGCGCCGCCAGCGCGCCGACGGCGGGAAGCTGCAGCACGAGCGAGCGCAGCCCCACCTGTCCGAGGGATCCCAGGCCGGGGACGGCCCGGAGGGTCTTGGTCTTGTCTTGGCCCGCAGCGGCGGCGAGGCTCCGCTCCAGCGCCTCGGCGGCCGGGTCCCCTGCGGCACGCAGGGCCGCGAGCTGCTCCTCCAGATCGCGACGGGTCGCGTCGGCGACCCCACGGTCACCGCTGCGCACGGCCTCGCGCAAGCGGGCGAGCAAGATCGTGCGCTCCTCGGCCGCGGCTTCGCCGCTCAGCGCCTCGGAAAGGAGCTCGAGGGCACGGAGTTCGGTGGCTCCTCCGGCGTCGGCCTCGCCCCGCGCGGCGCGGGCGCGGAGTTCCTCGTTCAGTGCCTCGAGGCGCGCCCGGTCGCCGGCGCGCGCCGCGCGCTCGAGCTCCCGCCCAAGCTGGTGAAGCCCGAGCGCTTCGGGGGGCCGCTGCCCGCCGGCCCCACCGCCCGCGCCGGGGGGTCGCGCGCTCTTCGTCGGCGCCTCGTCTGCGCCGACGGCCTTCCCTTCGACCGCGCCCACCTCTTCCTCCTTCGCGAAGACGTCGTCCTCGTCGGCGAGGAACCCGTCCGCGACGGGAGGCTCGCCGGACGCGTTCGCGTCCTTGGGCGCGCCCCGCCCTTCGCCGGGGAGAGGGCGCTGAGCGTCGCGACGAGCCAACTCCGAACGAAGCCGAGCCAGCGAACGCTGCGGCGCCCGCCGCCGCTTCCACACCTGGCGACGACTCTTCTTCCCCGCGAGGCGTCCGCCCGGCTTGCGGTCGGCTTCGTTGTTCGCGCTCGGCAGGTCCTCGGCCCACGCGCCCTTCCCCACGGGAACGGGGCTCGCGGCGGGTTCGGGCTCGGGAGGAGGAGCGGCCGGGGGGAGCGGCTCGGCCCCCCTGGCGCGACCGGCGAAGCCTGCCCCGGCTCCTCGGTCCGCGAAGGAGTCCCGCTCGTAGCGTCCCTTGGCCTCCCCGAGCTCCTGGGCAGGGGCGGGGGCTGCCTCCTCCGCAGAGGGGCGGTAGGCGACCTTGGCGCCCTTGGTGAGGGGAACGGAAAGAACGGCGAGAAGGAAGAGGAGGCCGCCGCAACCGAGGAGGACGGCGCAGCCAAGGAGCGCGCGGCGGGAGCGGAGCAAGCGGCCGGCGAGGCCGGCGGCGCCCTGCGCGCCCGCTCCGGCCG
>RFHU01000390.1 GCA_003695705.1 Planctomycetota bacterium | reverse complement strand
CTTCTTCTTCTTCTTCTTCTTCTTCTTCACGCCCACGAGCTTTCCGCGGGCGTTGATGGCGAGTACGTTGAAGCCGCCGGCGCGGGGCAAGGAGATCCGATCGCCCGGCTGGACTTCGATGGTCCCCGAGAAGCTGCGTCGGTTGACGCGGGTGCCGTGCTTGGTGTCCAGATCGCGCACCAGGCACTTGGAGCCGAGGACTTCGAAGCGCAGGTGCTCCTTCTCGACCCGCGGTCCGGCGACGAGGAGGTCGCAGTGGGGGGCCTTGCCGATGAGGAAGCCCGTCCGTACGGGAATCAGGCAGCGCTCGACTTGGAGCAGGTACTGAGCGCGGCTGGGCGCGCAGTCGTGGCCGTGGAGCACCTCGGGCAGGTCTTGGCCCATGGCGCGCAAGGCGGGCTCCGAGACGTCGACGGCCTTGGCGCCGGGGTGGAGGACGCAGATCAAGTACGCGTCGAGGTCCTCGAGTCGGGTGATCAAGACCTGGCGGTTGCCTCGGAAGTCGAGGGAGCGGCAGCTGCCGGCCTTGAAGCGGTCCATGAAGCTGGCGACGTTCTGCAGGATCACCGAGGTGACGGCGGCGAGGAGTTCGCCTTGCGGGCCGTCGTGGGTCGAGGCGAGCACGAAGCCGTCGGTGGTGGCGACGGTCAGGCTTTCGCAACCGTGGATCGTCTGCTTGACGGCGTAGAGCCGCGCCTCGAGCTCCTCGAGCACTGCTACCCCCTCGGCCACACGGCGGAGGCTCGGGTTTTACCATCCGCTTCCTCTACTTCCATGCGGCGTTGCCGAGGACGAGGACTCCCTCGCAGCGAGGCCGCCCGCCTCGCGCGGATAGGATCGGAGGGTGGACTACCTCCTCTTGGCGTCCGATCTCGATCGCAAGGGAGCGCGCGCGGCCGTGGCGCTCGGACCGCGCGCGGCGGCTTGCATGCACACGGGGTGCGGTCCGTCCCTGAACCAGAAGCTGTGGCCCTGCGAGGACTCGGCGGCTTTGCATCGGCTCTCGGAGGGGGAGTTGCTCGCCTGCGTTGCCGACGCCCACTGGGGAGGTGCCGCAAGCGAGGCCGTCGCGCGGGAGCTGCGGCCGGCCTTCGAGCGCGCCCCCGCGAGCCTCGGCCCCTGCGAACGCCTTCTGGCGGCGCTGGTCGAGGTCGAGCGCGGTTACCTCGCGGCTGCGGCTCCGGACGAGGTCTCGGAGACCACCGCCCTCGCGGTGTATCTCGCGGGGGAGCGCGCGGCCTTCGCCAGCGTGGGCGACAGCTTCCTCCTTCACCTCGGTCGCCGCGAGCTTTGGCAGCGCAACCGGCTGGGCGCCGAGTTCCTTGGGCGCCGCTCCCTGCCGGCGACCCCGGGCGCTGTGCAGACGGGGGAGTTTCGCGTGATGCGGGGCGAAGTCCTCCTCCTTGCCACCGACGGCCTCGAGCCCCGCGCTTCGGGGCTTGCCTGGGAGGAGTCGGCCCGGTTCCTGCGGGGACCGGGACCCCTTGCCGGCCGGCTGGAAGCCCTCTTGGCGCGCGCCGCCGCCGACGGGCGGGACAACCTGGCCCTGGTCGCCCTCGAGGCGGGCTGATCGCCTCGGGTCCGCGCGGCGGGATCCCGAGCTGCGAGCGCCCCGGTGCCCTCCGACGCCGGGGCGCTTCGGCGGTCCGGGGGAGGGGCTTGGGCGCGGCGCGAGCAGGTCCGGAGGGAATCGGTAGCGACGGGCGACGGACGCAGGCCGGGTGTCCTCCGAGGGGGCGTCAGCGACCGAAGAGGCGTTCCCAAGGATTGGCCGCTACGAGGGCCGCCGCGCGGTCGCCGCGTCGCGGGGCGCGCCCGACTCCGCGTGGCGGGGGCGCCGTCGCTCGGGGGCGCGGGGGGAGGGAGCGCCCGGCGTAGGAGGGCGCCCCAGGGTCGGGCAGGGGGACGAGGCCCCGAGGTCCCACGCGGTAGAGGACGCCCGGCCAGAGGCGCAGCGTCCTGCCCTTCCCTGTGCGCAGGCGGCCTGCGCCACCGAGGGCGCGCAGGAGCGCGGCCGCCTCGAGGCGGGTTCCAGGCGCAAGGGCGACCCAGCCTCGGTCCTCCGTCCAGCGCTGCACGGCCCGCGCCTCGACGACTTCTCGGAGGCCGGAGGGGGCGGCCTGCGCGGCGGCCTTCGCTGGGCCCTTCGCTCCTGCAAGGGCGTCGGCGCGGCGGGCGAGCTGGGCCTCTTGTCGAGCGAGGGCGTCGGCGCGGCGGGCGAGCTGGGCCTCCTGTCGAGCGAGGGCGTCGGCGCGGCGGGCGAGCTGGGCCTCCTGTCGAGCGAGGGCGTCGGCGCGTTCCTCGGCTCTGCGCCGCGAGGCCTCGGCTTCGGACCGCGCGCGGGCCTCGGCGGCGTTGGCCCGCGCGAGGGCCGCTCGCAGGGCTTCTTCCTCGGCGTCCAACCTCCGGCCGCCGAGGAGGAGCCCCAGAGCGAGGCCGGCCAGGAGGGCGGCCGCCGCGGCCCACACCGTGCCCCTGCCGAGGTGTCCGCGCAGGGGGCGGCGCGGGACGGCGTGTGCGGGGTGGCTCGCTACGAGCCCTTCGGCCTCGAGGCGCTCGAGGACGTCCCCGGCGAGGCCCTCCGGCGGGCGGAGTTCGAGGAGGTCGGCGTCCTCGATGGCGGCGAGCACCGCCGCCTCGAGCCCCTCGGGGAGCGGAAGGGAGGGGAGCGCCACCGGCTCTTCCAAAATGCGCGCCAGGGCACGGCAGCGCGTGGCGAGGGCGGGGTCGTCGGCAAGGACGCGCTCGAGGCGAGCGCGTTCCTTCGCCGTGCCAAGGCCTTCGAGGGCTTCGGCGAGGCGCTCGTCGTCGAGGGACGGCGCGTCGTCGCGCGGGCCGGGATCGGTCACGGGCGGACTCCTGCGCGTTCGAGGTGCCGCAAGGCGCGGACGCGCACCTTGGAGCGAATGCGGTGCATGCGGGCCTTGAGGGCCGCGGGGGTGGTGCCGCGCCGGCGCGCGAGCTCGCGCAGGCGCACCCCCTCCACGGTGTGGAGGAGGAAGAGCTCGCGCTCTGGGGTGGCCAGTTCGGCCACGGCGAGGTCCACGGCCTTGCGGCGCGCGAGGGCCTCGTCGTCGGCGCTGGGCTCGATGGCCGCGGGCTCCCAGTCGAGGGGGCCCTCGCGCCCCGCTTTGGCCAGGAGGCGTCGTGTGGTGTTGGCGGCAATGCGCAGTATCCAGGCGTCGAGGCGCGCGGGGTCGCGCAGCTTGGGCAGTGCGGCCAGGGCCCGCACAAAGGTTTCCTGGCATGCCTCCTCGGCCAGCTCGCGGCGGCGCGACAACCGCAGGCAGAGCCCGTAGACCCTCGGCAGGAAGGCACGGGTGAAGCGTTCCACCGCGGCCCGTTCGCCCGCCACGGCCCGCAGGACGTCGTCTTCGCTCAGGACCGCCCGGGTCACTCGTCCTCGGAGAGGTTCAGGAGCTCCAGCCAGTAGTGCGCGCGCGCTTCGTCGAGGCCCAGCCCCAGGGAGCCGGAGACGAGGTCGTGTCGCCCGTCGCCTTCTGCGCTGCTCCAGGAGAAGAGCCCGAGGAGCGAGGTGTCGCGCCGAGAAAGGTAGCGGTCGGTGCGTCGGTCGTAGGACTCGATCGTGTGGGTGTGGAAGATCCAGTCGAAGGGGCCCACGCCGATCCGCGAGCGTCCGGCTCCTTCGACGACCGCGAACAGAAGGGGAAGGCTCTTCTCGGCGGGGTCTTGCGGGGGGACCCAGAGGGCGTCCTTCGCGCGGCCGTCCGGGCCCCAGACCGCCTCGAAGGCAGGCCCTTGCGCCCACTCTTTGAGGGCGGCCGGGCGCGCGGGGTCGGCGTCGAGGAGCGAGCCCCAGAAGGCGGGGACGGCCTGGTCGAAGGGCCGGAGTCCCTGGCGCGCCAAGGGCGAGCCCTCCGCCACCCAAGTCACCAACAGGCTCCCTCGCTCCTCGGTGGGGCGCAGTTCGGGGGGCAACGACTCGAGCCACACCGCTTCGTAGCCGGCGGGGCGCGTGCGGTCGGGGTTCTGCTTGCGGGCGGCGACGGGGCGGGGCGCGCCCACCTCGATCCGCACGGTCGTCGGTTTCCCTTCGCGGAGCACCCGCAGGTCGAGGACGCACCAGGCGAGGGTGTAGCCACGCAGATCGTCGAGGCCGCGCACCGGGTGGCCGCGGCCCACCGGCCGGACAGGGGCCACCGCGGGCGTTCCTCCCCAGGGCGTCGCCTGCGCGGGGCTCGTTTCCCCGGGCTCCGCGGCGCCGAGGTAGGTCCGGCGGGCCCGCTCGCTCGGCGGCTCGCCGAACACGACACCTCCTTCGACCGCGTCGATCCGGTCGCCGGGCCGCAGCGGACAATCCCCCCGCACGAGCTCCGCGACGCGCACCTCCGTGGCGTCCTCGGCGAAGCGCGCCCCGAAGGCACGCTCCAGATCTCCGTAGCGAGGGCGGACCACCAGGCTTCCGTCCGCCTCGAGTTCGAGCTGCTCGCCACCGCGCGTAGGGATCGCCGCGCGCGCCGGCAAGGCGGCGAGGGACATGGGGCGCAGGAAGGGCGCGCTGCAGCCGGTGGCAACGAGGAGCGGGAGCGCGCAGACGAGGCGCACGGCGGCGCGCCGCTGTCGGTCGGGCTGCCTCACGGGGTCTCCTCCGCAGGGAACAGGTCGTCGCCGAGGGAGAGGAACCAAAGCAGGGTCAGACGCCAGCGCTCCTCGCCGGTTTCGAGGTCGACTTCGCTCTGCCAGCGTACGAGGTCGAGCAGCCCCCCCCACTCGAAGCGCCGCACGTAGTGGGGACGCGTCTCCTCGCGCAGGCGCGCTCGGAGCGTCGACCGGGCGTCCTCGTCGCCGGGACCGCCTGCCTCGGCGAGCGCCGGGTCCCGCTGCAGGCCGGCGAGGAGTTCGTAGGCTTCGTCCAGGCTCGTTTTGCGCGCGGGGTAGCGCAGGGTGCGGAGGTGGAACAGGCCCGGTCCCAGGCTCGTGTAGCTCCCTGCGGCGGAGGACATGCGCTGGAAGAGGTAGGGGAGCGAGAAGCGCCGCAGGGAGGCCACCGGCACCGGGCTGGCCTCGGCGCGGATCCGGAGCGTCGCGCCGCCGGCGCGCGTCACTTGGAGCTCTACCCGATCCCGATCCCGGAGTCGTTCGAGGAATTCGTCCACGCCACCGGGCGCGGCGCCGTCGACCGCAAGAACGCGGTCGTAGGGGAGGAGGCCCGCGGCGGCGAGGGGCGACGCGCGGTCGACGGCGGCCACGAGCAGCCCCCCGTCGGGCGCGTGCTCGGGTCGCCAGCCGGGTGGGAGGGGAGAGGCGTCGACCACGACCACGCCCCAGCGGACGGCCTCGTCCGCTCGGGGCAGGCGCAGGGGGCGTCCTCCGATGTTCGGGTGGCCGTCGGGGTCGAAGCGCAGGGTTTCCTCGGGGGCGAGCACCTCGAGGGTGCCTTCGAGGTAGACGTCGGTGCCGTGGCAGCCCACCAGCCAGGGAAGGGCAAGCAGTGCGGCGACGGGGCGCAGGGCGCGGGTCAAGGGGTCCTCCTTCCTCGGCGCACACCTGTTCGATCCGCTGGGGCGAAATGGTTGCGCGGGAAGCGTCCAACCCTCCAGCTCACCAGGCCTTCGTCCGTTGGTCCCCGGCGCCCCACGGGGGTCTTGGTTCGTCGTCGCCCGGACCGCGCGCGGCTCCGGGGAGCGGCGCAGGTCGGCTTGCGCCTTGCGCCGTCGCGGTGGAAGCCTCGTCGTCTCCTCCCCTGCGGTTGGCGGCGTCGCCGGGGCGGCGCCCGGGGGGTGCTCAGACCGCGCCCGCGGCGCGGAGCGCGGCGATCTCGTCCGGCGCGTAGCCCACGGCCGAGAGGATCTCGGCCGTGTGCTCGCCGAGGCGCGGGGGCGGCGCGTAGCCGGGGTCGTAGCCGAGGGTGCCGAGCTTGACGGGGTTCCCGACCATGGCGAGGGCGCCCGCCTCGGGGTGCTCGACGGTGGTCACCATGCCGCGGACGTCGTTGCGGGCGTCTTCGAGGGCTTCGGGGACGGAGCGTATGGGACCCGAAGGGACGCCTTCGAGGCGCGCCAGCCACTCGGCGGAGGGGCGCTGGGCGAGGGTCTCTTGGAGGGCGGGGACGAGCTCCTCGCGGTGGCGCACCCGCCCTTCGTTGGTGGCGAAGCGAGGGTCGGCGAGCAGATCCTCGCGTTCGAGCGCGCGGCAAAAGGTCACCCAGAGGGCGTCGTTTCCGACCCCCACGTTGATCCACCCGTCGGCGGTGCGGAAGGTCTGGTAGGGAACGATGGACGGATGCGCGTTGCCCAGACGGCGCGGGCGCTGCCCGCCGGTGAGGAACATTTGCGCCTGGTAGGCGAGGAGCGAAAGGAGGGTGTCGGAGAGGGCCACGTCGACGCGTTCCCCGCGGCCGGTGCGCTCGCGTTGGTAGAGGGCGAGCAGGATCCCCTCCACCGCGTGCATGCCCGAGGCCACGTCGGCGATGGAGAGACCGAATTTCGTCGGCGGGCCGTCGGGGTCGCCGGTGAGGTCCTGCGCCCCCCACTCGCCCTGGGCAATGACGTCGTAGCTGGGGCGGTCCCGGTGTCGCCCGCGGTGTCCGTAGCCGGAGATGGTCGCGTAGATGGCGCGCGGGTTCAGCTCCTGGATCCGCTCCCAGCCGAAGCCGAGCCGTTCGAGGGTGCCCGGACGGAAGTTCTCGACCACCACGTCCGCGCGGGCGACGAGTCGGGCGAGGACCTCCCGTCCCTGGGGGTGCTTGAGGTCGAGGGTCACCGAGCGCTTGCTGCGGTTGACGGCAAGGAAGTAGGTGCTGATCCCTTCGTGGAAGGGGGGACCCCAGGAGCGCGTGTCGTCGCCGCGGCCGGGGCGTTCGACCTTCCACACGGTGGCCCCCATGTCGCCGAGCTTCTGGGTCGCGTAGGGGCCGGCGAGGATGCGCGTGAGGTCGAGGACCACCACACCCGCGAGCGGTCGCTCAGCCATCGAGGTCCTTGGGGCGGAAGCCAAAGGGGAGGTAGTCGGAGAGCGGGCGGACGTCGGGCGGGTCGCCGGGAAGGATCACCTCGGCGACTCCGAATTCCGCGAGGACCTGCCGGCAGGCCCCGCAGGGCGGGACGGGACGCGACGCGCTGGTGGCAATGGCCACGGCCCGGAAGCGGCGCTCGCCGGCAGCGACCGCGGTTTGCACGGCCACTCGCTCGGCGCACACGGTGAGCCCGTAGCTGGCGTTCTCGACGTTGCAGCCGCGGTAGACCGCACCGCCCTCGCAGAGCAGCGCCGCGCCCACGCGGAAGCGCGAGTAGGGGGCGTACGCATGGTCGCGGGCGGCTTCGGCTTCGGCAAGGAGAGCGCGGGGGGCGTCGTTCACTTGAAGTACTTCGAGGTGCGCGGACGTCCGGGGACCGACTTGGGGGCGAGCGGGCTCTGGGCCTCGACCCCCGCGGAGAGGTCGAGGATTCCCACGATCTTCTTGGGGACCTCGGTGTTCTCGTAGGTCCCGGCGAACCAGTCGGCTTCGGGACCGAAGGCGTAGATCGGGACTTGGCTGCCGTCGTGGCCGTGGGTGTTGGTGAGTTCGGCCTCCTGCAGTTCGGGCGAGTAGAAGTGGACGCCGCGGGCCGCGCTCAGGAGGTGCCCCAGGACGGTGGGCGCGTGGTACTTGTTGCCCGCGTTGGCGGCGATTCGCTCCAGGTCTGCGTCGCTGAGCTTGACGCCGTGGCTCTCGAGGACCAGCTTGCGCAAGCGCTCGCGCCCTGCCGGGTCCACCAGCTTGCCCGCGCGGCGCACGAGCGCCTCGGCGCTTGCCTTGGCTTCGAGGAGCGCGGAGACGTCGGTCTTCTCGCTGATCCCGAGGCTCCCCGTGGCGTGGTCCGCCGTGACCACCACGAGCAGGTTCGGATCGCGCACGGCGCGGTCCAGGGCCCAGTCGACGGCCTCGGCGAATTCGAGCTGCTCGCCGACGAGGGTTGCCGCGTCGTGCATGTGGCCCGCGTGGTCGATCCGTCCTCCCTCCACCATGAGGAAGAAGGGGCGGCCCGTCGCCGAGAGGGCGGCGACCGCCTTGCGCGC
Organism: Planctomycetota bacterium; assembly: GCA_003695705.1. Classification (GTDB taxonomy): domain Bacteria; phylum Planctomycetota; class J058; order J058; family J058; genus J058. The sequence goes on along the minus strand of RFHU01000390.1, from coordinate 6,975 downwards.
AATGTCCCGCAAGCTCACCCGCGGCCCGCCGTCGATTCGGTAGGGGAGGTGGCTGGGAGCGAGGATCGCGGCCAGGCGCGGGCGACCGGCCCGGATACGGGCCTCGGTGTTCAGGAAGGCCTGCGGGTCGGTGACGACCGCGTAGCCCTGCTCCTCGAGCCGCGCGAGGCGCTCCTTGGGGAAGAAGATTCGCCCGCCGCCGACGAGCACCTCGGGGAAGCCGCGTGCGGCGAGCTGCTCGGCCACCAGGGGTTCGTCCTTGCGATGCTGGACGTGCGCTGCGAAGGCCGCCGGGGTGGCGTGGGTGATCCGGGTGGTCGTCGCCAGGCCGGTCAGGTAGCCGCAGGCGTGGGCCGCTTCGAGCACGCTCTGCAGGCGGCGTCCGTCGGGAGCGAGGCCGATCACCTGGTTGTTCGTCTTGGCCCCGCAGGCGAGGGCGGTGGCGCCGGCGGCCGAGTCGGTGACGACGAAGTTCGCCGAGTGGGTGGAGACGAGGCCCACTTCACGGAAGCGGTCCAGGCCGTAGGCACGGCCCAGCTTCTTGGCGGCCAGGCGGCCCAGGGTGACCTGATCGGTCCCCATGCCGTCGCCGATGAAGTAGATCACGCTGCGGCGGGGTTGCTCCTCTTGGGCGAGGCCTGGGGCGCAGAAGCAGAGAGCGAGGAGGGGAAGGGCGAAGGAGCGAGCGTTCATGAGCGACGCCTCGGTTGGGGTGGAGGGCTCCGCAGACCGGAGCGGGGCGAATCATAGCGCGGGCGCGGCGCAGCGCGGTGGCGAAAGGGCCGTAAGTCCTTTCCCAACCTTGCCGCTGGCGAGGACATCAACTAAAACCCCAGGCTCATGAGTTCTCCGCCCTCCGCTCCCCGTCCTTCGGTCCGTGCCTCCTACGCCGGCAAGCGCGTCGTGCTCACAGGCTCCACGGGCTTTCTGGGCAAGGTGTTCCTCTCCGCCCTCCTCAAGCATTGTTCGGAAGTGGGCCAAGTCACCGTCCTCGTGCGGGCGGCGACCCAGGAAGCCGCCGAGGACCGCTTCCTGCGTGACGTGGTCACCTCGCCGGCTTTCGAACCCTTGCAAGAGGAGCACGGGCTCGGGCTCTACGACTACGTGCGCGAGCGCGTGCGCGTCGTGCGGGGCGACCTCTGCAAGCCGCTGGCTGGCCTCGACGAGGAGACCCTCGCCGAGGTCACCCGCGACCTCGATCTCGTCGTCCACTGCGCGGGCCTGGTGGACTTCGTCCCTCCCCTCGACAAGGCCCTCGACATCAACGTCCTCGGCACCCTCAACTGCCTGGACCTCGCTCGTCGCGCGGGCAAGGGCCGCGCTGGCTTCGTGCACGTTTCCACTTGTTTCGTTTGCGGCAGCCGGCCCGGACAGCACCCCGAGCGACTTGACCCCCACGATTACCCCAAGCGGACGCACCGCGGCTTCGAGGGCTTCGATGCCGCAAAGGAATACGAGGTCGCTCGGCGCTTGGTGGAGGAGATTCGCACCCAAGATCCCGAGGATCCGGCGGTGCTCGCGGACCTGTGGGAGCAAGCGGGCGGAAATCGGCGCCGCGTGAAGCGCCTCACCGACCACCACGTGCGCCGGCGCCTCGTCGAGGTGGGGATCGAGCGCGCCCAGCGCTGGGGGTGGCCCAACACCTACACCTACTCGAAGGCCCTTGCCGAGCGCCTGGTCCACGCCGCGCGCGACGACCTCGGCCCGGTGACCACGGTTCGCCCCGCGGTGGTCGAGAGCGCCCTCGCTTACCCCTTCCCCGGTTGGAACCAGGGGATCAACACCAGCGCCCCGTTGGTGTGGATGACCGCCCAGGGCACGCGCTACTGGCCCACGACCCCGGACGTCTACTTGGACGTGATCCCCGTCGACTACGTGGCCCACGCCCTGGTCGCCATCGGCGCCGCAAACCTCGAACGCCGCGCCGAAGAGGTCTACCAGCTGGGCACCAGCGACAAGAACCCCTTTGCCATGCGGCGGGTGATCGAACTCGCCGCCCTGGCCTACCGCGACCGGGAGCTCCCGGGCGCGAACCTGCTCGTGGAACTGGCCCGCAAGAAGCTCGGCCTGGAGGCGAGCTGGGTGACCGAGGGCTTCTATCGTCGCTTCGGGTTGCCCGGGCAGGCCCGCCTCGCGCGCGGGCTCGGCGACGCCCTCGAGCGGGTCCCGACCCCCGACAAGTCCCCGCGCTTGCGCTCCTTGCTGCAGAACCTGCGCACCCGCGTGCGCACGGCCGCGCGGGACCTCGGCCGCGCCGAGCAGGTGATCGACATCTATCTGCCCTTCATCGCCACCTGCCCGGTGACCTTCCGCTGCGACAACGCGCGTCGGCTCTTCGCGGAGCTCCCCGCCGAAGACCGAGAGGCCATCCCCTACGAGCCCGCGACCCTCGACTGGCGCCACTACTGGAAGGACGTCCACATCCCGGGTCTCGAGCGTTGGGCCTTCCCTCAGCTTCGCCTGCAGGCCGGCGGGACGACCACCGAATTCGAGCCCGAGTTCAAGTCGCTCACCGCCCTCTTCGAGGACCGCGCCCGCTTCGGTCGAATCGCCCTCTGGCGGCGGATCGACGGCGAGGGCAAGGTGGTGCAGCAGGTCACCTACGAGGGAGCGCTTTCGCGCGCGCGCACCTGCGGTCGCCGCCTCGTCGCTCGGGGGGTGCGCCCCCACGACCGAGTCGTCCTGATCGCTCAGAACTGCCCCGAGTGGGGCATGGGCTACTTCGGGGTCCTCTTCTCCGGCGCCACCTGCGTCCCCCTCGAGTCGGGGCTCGAAGCCGAACGGGTGTTGCCCCTCGCCCGCGCTTCGGGCGCACGGGTCGTCCTCCTCGACGCGCCGGACCACGAGGCCCTCGCCGCGGAACTCGAGGGCCTCGCCCGCGCCGAGGGCCTCGAGCTCGAGGCCCTTCGCCTCGAGGAGATGGTTGCCGAGAAGGCGCCTGGCGAGGAACTCCCCGCGCTCCCGCTCGAGGCAGAGCTCGTCCCCCGCGCGCCGGCCTCGCTGATCTACACCTCGGGCACGACCGGCTCCCCCAAGGGGGTCTTGCTCTCGCACGAGGCCTTCTGTGCGCAGGTGCGCTCCATCGCGAGCATCTTTTCCGTGGGCAGCGAGGACCGCGTCCTCTCGGTCCTCCCCCTGCACCACTGCTTCGAGTTCAGCGCCGGCTTCCTCCTCCCGCTCTACGGCGGGGCCACGGTGACCTACCTGCCGGAGACGAGCGCCGAAGCCATCCGGGTAGGCCTGGAGAAGGTGCGCCCAACCTGCATGATCGGGGTCCCGGCCTTGTTCGTGGCCTGGCAGCGGAAGATCCGCCGGCAGGTCAAGGCCAAGGGCCCCAAGGCGGAGCGCGCCTACGACGCCCTGCTGGCCTTCCACCGCGGCTTCCGCGCGCGCACCCAACTCAACCTCGGCCGCCGTCTGTTCGGGGAGATCCACCAAGCCTTCGGCGGTTCCTTGCGCTTCGCCGTCAGCGGCGGTTCGGCCCTCTCGCGCGAGGTCGCGCTCGAGTTCGAAGGGCTGGGCCTCGACATCTACGAGGGCTACGGGCTGAGCGAGGCGGGCCCCGTCCTCGCGTGCAACCGGCCCGGCGATGCGGAGATCGGCTCGGTGGGCAAGGCCATCCCCGGCGTGGAGTTGCGCATTCGCGAGCCCGACGGGGAGGGCGTCGGAGAGATCCTCGCCCGCTCGCCCTCGCTCTTCAGCGGCTACGACGGCGACCCCGAGGCCACGGCCCGAGCGCTGCGCGACGGTTGGTTGCACACCGGCGACCTCGGTCGCCTCGACGAGGAGGGGCGCCTCCACGTGGTGGGTCGCCTCAAGGACGCCATCGTCGACGCCAGCGGAAACACGGTGCACCCGGACGAGGTGGAGGACCTCTACCAAGGCTGCCCCGACGTTGCCGAGCTCGCCGTGGCCGGAGTGCCCGACGAGGGCGGCACCCACGAGGTGGTCGGTGCGTTGGTCGTCCCCCACTCCAACGTGGAGGGCGGCCCCGACGCCGCTCGCGAGCGCATCCGCGACTTCGTGCGCATGCGCAGCGAGAGCCTCCCCTACCCGAAGCGCATCAAACTGCTGCACTTTACCGCGCGCGCCCTGCCCCGCACGCAGACCCGCAAGGTCAAGCGCGCCGAGGTGAAGCGCCTCCTCGCCGAACTCGCGCGAGCGAGCGCGGGGCGGCGACCGCGCCGGCGGCCCGCGCGCCGCCGTGCGCGCGGCATGGCGGTCGACGCGGCGCAGGTCTTCGAGGAGGTCGCCGGCGTCGATCCCGCGCAGGTGCTCCCCGAGGCCCACCTGACGGAGGACCTCGGTCTCGATTCCATTGCCCTGGCCGAGGTGGCCCTCGCCCTCGCCGAGCACTACGGTCGCCCTGCGCCGCGTTCCCTCTCCGGAATCGCCACGGTCGGCGATCTGCTCGCCAGTCTCGACCAGGAGAGCGGCGGCGCCCTTCCGCGCCCCATCGAGGCCGACCCGCGTCCGCTGGTCCTTCCCGAAGCGGTGCGCAGCGGGGGCAGTGCGCTGCTCGACGGGCTGCAGCGGATCAGCTACGAGCGGATCCTCCGTTCGCGGGTTTCGGGGCGGGGAAACATTCCCTACCACACCAACGCGATCGTCGTTGCCAACCACGTCAGCCACCTGGACGTGGGGCTGGTGAAGTACGCCTTGGGGGAGTACGGAGACGGGATCGTTTCCGCCGGCGCGCGCGACTACTTCTTCAACAACACCCTCAAGGCTTCCTACTTCGAGAACTTCACCAGTGTGGTCCCCTTCGACCGGCACGAGTCGGTTCGCGAGAGCCTCGACCGCTTCACCGGGCTGCTTCGCCAGGGGAAGAAAGTCCTCATCTTTCCCGAGGGGACCCGCTCGGTGACCGGCCGCATGGGGAGCTTCAAGCCCGGCTTGGGCCTCTTGGTCCAGGCCTCGCGCACCGGCGTGCTTCCGGTCTACGTCTACGGGACCCACAAGGCCATGCCCAAGGGGACCTGGCTGCCTCGCATCGAGCCCCTCGAAGCCCGCATCGGCCCCTTCCTTCCCCCCGACTTGCTCTTGGGCCGCACCGCGCACCTTTCGCGTCGCCGCCAGGCCGAGGCCATCGTGGAGGTCGTGCGCCTCGCCCTCTGCGCGCTGCGCGACGGTGAGCCCTTCGACCCGGTCGAGGCCCTGAGCCTCCTCGCCGGCGCCGCGCCGCCAACGCCTGCGCAGCGCCTCTCCTCCGAGGCCGCGGACGCCTCGCCCCAGGCGTCGGCCCGCGCAGGCGACCCCTCCGGCGCACGCTGAGGACGGAGCGAGCCCGGCCCGCTCGCTTTGTGCAACGCCTGTTCCCGCTCCCGGCCGACGCGCCCACCCCACGGGCGACGGAGCAGCGCGAAGCGAGGAGGGCCACCTTTCTGCGTGGTCCCGTTCGAAAGGCCAGCGCAGAGCGGGTCTGGACATTCCTTTGGCGAAGGGCATGATCGATCCCATGGAGTGGCTCCTCTACCTCGTTGCGCTGCTGTTCTCCCTCCTGGGGGCTGGCTGTCTGGTGCTGGTCGTCCTTGGCCTTCCGGGAACCTGGATCCTCCTCGGGCTCGCCACGGCGATCGAACTCACCGACGGGTACTGGCTGAGCGACGCTGCGCCGACGACCTTCGGCTGGTGGCTCCTGGGTGCCTGCGCCGTGGTTGCCCTCGTGGGGGAAGGCCTGGAGGCGCTCACGGGAGCAGCAGGCACCAAGCTCGGAGGCGGGACCCGGCGCGGCATGTTCGGGGCCATCGCCGGCGGGCTCTTGGGCGCCTTGGTCCTTACCCCGCTGATCCCGATTCCGGTGGTCGGTACCCTTGTCGGAGCCTTGATCGGTACCTTCGTCGGTGCCCTGCTTGCCGAGCGCTCCCACAAACCCGAGCAACGGGGCGAGAAGGTCCTCAGCGACGACCTCAAGGCTGCCACCGGAGCCACGGTGGGACGCCTGCTGGGAACCCTGGCCAAGACGGCCATCGCGGTCACCATCTGGATTGCGCTTTCGGTCGCCGCCTTCTGGCCCTAAGGCCCTGGGGGGCGGTTGCACGGCGGAGGGCGACGATGGCTGCGTTGCTCGTCGCTCGCGACCCAAAGGTCGCGTCGCTCCTCGCGCCTTGCCCTCGCTGCCCTCCGCCCCCCAGGGAGGGCGGTTGCACGGCGGAGAGCGACGATGGCCGCGTCGCTCGTCGCCCTCCTCCGTTCCCGTGGAGGGCGGAGAGGGGAGCGGTTCGCCGGGGCGAAGGGTGACGGCGTGCGGGATCAGGAAGTCAGTGCGGAGCGAACTTGGCGCACCAGTTCCACCAGCTTCTCTGGGGTCATGCCGCTGGGGCGGGTTTGCAGGTAACTGTTCACGATCTGGCCAGTGGCCGACATGACCTCGGCGGAGCAGCGCGCAGGCGGTCCCTGGCCAGGGGTGGCGGCGGTCGCCTCTTCGCCGGCGAGGACCCGACGAATGCGCTCCTGGGTGTTGGGGGTCGCGACGGCAATGCCTCGCGCCCAATTGTGGTAGGTGCTGTTGGTGACTCCGAGCATTTCGGCCATGCGCTTCTTGGGGATGCCCCTCGCGGCCCGCCAGGAGTCGAGTTCCTCGAAGGTGACCTTGGTCCAGGTCCGCTTTCGCTTGCTGCTCGTCTTCTTGCGCGGACTTTGCTTGCGCGGACTCTGCTTGCGACGTGTCGCTTTCTTGCGAGCCATTCGCCTTCGTCCCCTCTCCCGACCCCCATTCATTTAACACACTTTCTACAAGATTGGAACGACCAAGGAGAGAACCCGTGCGGCGGCATGGGGATTCCCCTGAGGCGCCGGTGGCCGAACTCCGCCGAGGAAGACCTGCGGGCCGCAGGACAGCGTGGAACGAACGGTCGCCGTGTCGCGCCCGGGTGCCTTCGCCCTGCTGCGAGGCCTGGAGCCCTCCGGGAGGCCCGGCGGGGAGGCAGGGGGCGCGGGGTTGCGGGCGGGGGGCGGGACGGGTTTCTCGGAAGG
>RFHU01000389.1 GCA_003695705.1 Planctomycetota bacterium | reverse complement strand
GAGGAGTCGCCGCTGCACCCGTCGATCAAGGAGAAGGTCGTCTCCTACAACCGCAAGCGACCGCTGACCACCACCCTGACGCCGGTCACGGACACCCTCAACATGCGCTTCATCCACAACAAGGCCTACCGGCGGGCGCTGGCTTCGGGCCAGATCGTGGAGACCTTCCAGGACAAGGAGAAGGTCTTCGCCCTCAGCGAGGCCTTCGGGCGGGAGCACGCCCAGCCCCCGCTCATCTACGCGGGCACCGGCGTCTACAAGCTCCGCGCCGTGGAGCCCTGCGCGCGCATCATCGAGGACATCCTGACGGAGTACCGCCGCCTGGCGGAGCTCGAGTTGCCGCGCTTCTGAGCCCGGTGGCCGGCGAGGCAGCGCCGCTCGACCCCGCGCGGGTCCCGGCTCAGGAGCCCGGCAGCAGCGAGCGCACGACCGGCGCGGCCTGCGCGGCGGCGAGGCGAGCCCCCCGGGGCGACCAGTGGCCGTCGTTCCGGAGGAAGAGCGCGTCGACCGCGCCGGTGGCGCGGAAGGCCTCGGTGGGGTCGACGAAGGCCAGGCCCAGCTCGCGGCACAGGGCGGCCAGGCGGCGGCGGGGTCGGTCCCAGTCGAGGCCCAGCGCCGGGTCGCCGGGGTCGAGGCCGTAGCGGGCGATGGTCTCGCGGAAGATGGCGCGGTCCACCTCGGCGCGACCGGTGACGAAGACCACGACCAGGCGGGCCCCCGCGGCGCGGGCACGCTCGCGCATCGCCGCGAGGACCGCGCGCTGGGTGCGCCAGGCGTGCTCGACCACTTCGCCCGGCGTGCCGTAGAGGTCGAGGGCGCTGAGGACGATGCGTCCCTTCGCTCGCCGCGACTCGATCTTGTGCCAGTAGGCCTTGGCGGCCGCCTGCCGGGCCGCGTCGGCGTCGGCCTGCGCGCGGGCGGCCGCGCGGGTGCGCAGGTAGACCTTGAGGCGCGCGGTGCTGAATTCGAGCAGGCCGAAGAGCCGCGAGTGATGCCGGAGCCACTGCTTGTAGGCTGGTTTCCAGCGGCGGCGCACCGGGCGGTTGACGATGCGCAGGCCGCCGTCGGGGCCGAGCTCCGCAACGGGCCGGCCGCCCTTCTTGTCGTCGAAGTTGTCCTCGAGGTCGTTGGCGACGAACGCGTAGACGACCGCGTCGGGCTCGTAGCGGACGCCCTCGGTCTCGAGGCGGATCAAGGACTGCACGGCGCTGTAGCCGTTGGCCGCCAGGTTGAGGCACTCGGTCTCGGGCAGCTCCGCCTCGAGGCGCGCGGCGAAGGTCTCGTCGTTCTCCAGCCCCCAGCCCCACATGGCGCTGTCGCCCAGGACGACGACCCGCCGCTCCCCCGGGGGCTTGGCGTAGGGGTGGTCCTCGAGATCGCGAAGGCCGCGGGCGTTGCAGCGAATGCGCACGTCGAAGCTGCCCGGCTTCTGGTAGCGGGCGTCGAGCTTGCTCGTGCAGCGCCAGCCCACCTCGGGGTCGTAGACGTGCAGGGCACCGCGGGTGAGGGTCGTCGCCCCCAGACCGAGGACCCGCGCGCCCAGCTCGCCGAGGAAAAGGCCGAAGGCGAGCCCCAGGCCCAGGGCCAAGAGGCGCAGGCGCCAGCGGCCGCGCCGGCGCCCGGGAGGCGGCGAGGAGCTTCCTTCGTCGACGGTCGCGCCCTCGCCGGCGGCCGCGTCGTCGCGGGCGGGCGCGGGGTCGTGGGGGGCGCTGTCTGCGGCGGTCACGGGGCCCTCTCGGAGGTGCGGAGGATAGCACGCCGACGCGGGCGGCGAAGGCCTCAGCCGGCGTCGAGGAGGGCCTCGAAGTCGGGGTTGCTCCCGTCGAGTTTCCAGAGGAAGGCGTCGAGGACGTAGTGGACGATCTGCGGCGTCGCGAGGAGCGCGACCGCGAGGGTGCGCGCGCGGGGCGACAGCTCCACGGCCCGCTCTCCCAGGTAGGTCCCCCCCCACACCAAACCGTCCCAGAGGCCCTCCTCGCAGAGGGCCAGCAAGGCCACCAGGCCGAGGAAGGCCCAGGCGCGGGCGGCGAACCAGCCCACCAGCCGGCCTTGGGCGCCGCGCGCCGCGCCGGCGCGCAGGCGCAGCCAAACCAGCACCAGGAAGGGGATGCCGTGGAGCAGGTTGATGAGGGCGAGCGAGACCAGGGGGTGCCGGTCGAGGGCCAGCCCCACGCTCCAGCTCGCCCAGGCGGCGAGCATCCAGGCGTTCTTGCCCGGATTGAAGCGGCCTCGCGCGGCGAGCCAGGCCTGCCGCCCGACGTAGACCAAGGCCACCAGGGCCATCCCCGCGACGATGTCGCCGCGCAAGGCCGGGTCGACGCGCAGCAAGAAGCGCTCGCCGTGGCCGAACCAGTCGAAGTCGCGGCCGCTGGCGTGCCAGAGGAGGACGGGGCCCAACGCGCCGGTCCAGAGGGTCCACTTGTCGAGGCGCCGGTCGAAGGGGTCGCGCTCGCCGGCCTTGCGCGCGTAGAGGGCCACGAAGCCCCACTGTTGGGCCGCGAAGTGGTGGATGGCCACGTAGGCGAGAAGCGACCAGAAGAGGGAGGGGTCGAGGCCGTGCAGCCGGTAGGTGGCGGCGATGGCCAGCGGAATCGGGAGGAGGAAGAGCAGTCGGCGGCGCTCGAAGGCGGGGCGGTCGAGGTAGCTGAGGTAGAGGGTGGCCCACACGTGGGCCACGTCGAAGGCGACGATGAGGAGGAGGAAGGCCCACAGCGGGGGAGGGTCCTCCTGCGGGACGAGGGCCAGCCCCGCGCCGAGGACGAAGGGCAAGGCGACCAGCGCGAGGTCCGCGGCGGGGCCGACGAGCCAGCGTCGTCGCGCGGTTCCTGCGACGGGCGCGCTCACGGACGACTCGCTCCGCGCCCGCGGCGCGAGGCCAAGGAGACTCTCCGGAGAAAGCTCGGCACCGGCGCCACCCCTGCTCCCTCGGCGGGGCAGCCTACGGCGGGCCCTTCGCGCGAGCAAGCGGCGCCGCGCGCCGCGGCGGAGCGCGTGGCGGGGAGCCGGCGGGTGTGTTGAGATGCCGCGAGGGAGGAGCGCATGCCCGCTGCAGCGTCGAGCGCCGGTCCGGACGAGTTGAACGCGGTCTTGGGGCACCCGCTCCTCCTCTTCTTGGGCGCCCTGACGTTGGCGTGGCTGGCCTCGCGGGTCGTGCACGAGCAGGTCCGCCGGCTGCGCGTCGAGCGCCCCGACGACGTGGGCGGGCTTCGGGGTTTTGGGTGGACCACGCTCTTCTCCGCCCTTGCCTTCTGGGCCGTGCTCTGCCTGTGCCTGCTGGGGATCGTCCACAGCATGGGGCTCGCGGTCGTGGAGCGCTTCCTCGAGGCCGCCTTCGACTTGATCCTCCGCGGGCTCCTCGCGGCCGCGATCCTCGCCGCCGCGGCGGTCTTCGGCGACGTCGCGGTCGCCCTCCCGAGCGACGCGGGCGAGGAAGAGCGCGCGCGCGCCCGCAAGGAGCGCCAGGCCGTCCACCTCGTCGGCGGGGTGCTCGCCGTGGGCGCGGCCACCGGCCTCTCGCTGGGGACCTGGCTGCTCCTCGGTGTGCTTGCGGTGCCTTGCTTCGTGCTCCTCAAGAGCCCCAAGGCGCGGCGGCGCGTGGCCGTGGCCCTCGACGACGTGGCCGCGGGCTTGCGGCTGCGCGACCAGCTCCGCCCGGGGCAGGAGGTGGGCGAAGGCCCCGAGCGCCTGCGGGTGGTGGGCAAGGTCGGCTGGCTCAAGACCTGGGTCGTCCGCGAGGGGCGGCGGGTCCTCCTCGGCAACCACGAGCTCTTCCGCCGCGTGGACGGTGCGCCGTCCGGCGAGGCCGGCCGGAGCGGCGAGGAGGAGGCGCCGGGGAAGGAGGTTGCGGACCGCCCCGACGCCGAAGACGAGCCCGGGGCGGGCGCTGAGCGCGATGGAAGTTCGGCATGAGCGAGGAGCCCTTCAGCGAACTCGGCCACTTCGAGCTCGACCCCGCCGCCGCGGAGCTCCTCGAGCGCGCCTACTGCGAAGGGCGCCGGGTGGTGGTCCTCGGCCGCGTGCCGCCGCCGGCCAGCGAGCCCTACCCGGTCGGCATGCTCGATCCCGACGACGGAGCGCTCGTCGCCGAATTGGAGGAGAAGCTCGCCCGGCGGGTGCGGCCGATCCAGCTCAACGACTTCGAGGTCCGCCGCGCCATTGCGCGCATCTACGAGCGGCGCGACGTAGCGGCGCTCGCCGAGATCGAGCTCGACGCGGCCCGCGAGATCCGCTTCGAGCCCGACCAGGCCCCTTCCGAAATGCTCGCGGATTTGCTCAGCGTGGCGGTGCGCCTCGGCGCGACCGACGCGCACATCGAGGTCTACAAAGCCGACGTGGACCTGCGCTACCGCATCGACACGGTCCTGCAGCAAGTGACCACCCCGCTCAGCCCCGAGAACGTCTCGCGGGTGGTGAACCGGCTCAAGGTCGTCGCCGGCCTCGACCCCCTCGAGCGGCGCCGCCCGCAGGACGGGCACCTGCGGGCCCGCTTCCGCGAGGAGGGGGAGGAGCGCCTGGTCGACCTGCGGGTCTCGACCATTCCCGGGCGCTACGGAGAGGACGCGGTCGTGCGCGTGCTCGACCCCGAGAGCTTCCACCTCGACCTCGACGAGCTGGGCTTCGACGAAGGCGTTCTGGCCCGCTACCGGCAGCTCGTCGCCTACCCCAGCGGGCTCGTGCTGGTGACCGGCCCGACCCTCTCGGGGAAGACGAACACCCTCTACGCGACCATCCGCAGCCTGGTGGACCGGCAGGTCAAGGTGGTCACCGTGGAGGACCCGGTGGAGTTCGAGTTCCCCAAGGTGAACCAGAAGAGCGTCGGCCGGGAGATGGGCTTCGCCGACTACGTGCGCGCCTTCCTCCGCCAGAACCCCGACGTCATCGTCGTGGGCGAAGTGCGCGACGCCGAGACCGCCGAGACCGTCGTGCGCGCCGCCACCACGGGGCACCTGGTCCTCAGCAGCGTTCACACCCGCGACGCCGTAGGCGCCATTGCGCGCCTGCGGGCCCTCGACGTCGACGACGACGCCCTGGCCAGCATGCTCGTGGCGGTGCTCGGCCAGCGCCTGGTGCGCCTCCTTTGCCCCGCCTGCAAGCGCCCCGGCTCTCCCGACCCCGAGTTGGTCGGCCTCTACTACCAAGAGCCGCCGGCGCACCCCTTCCACGAGCCGGTCGGTTGCCCCTCGTGCCGGGGCCTCGGCTACCACGGCCTGAGCGCCGTGGTCGAACTCCTCGACGTCCGCCCCGCCATCGAGGCCGCCATCGGCAACGGGAAGCCCGTGGACGCCATTCGCGAGCTGGCGGTGGCCGAGGGCTTCCGGCCCCTCCTCGCCCACGCCCTCGAGCGCGTGGCCCGCGGCGAGACGAGCCTGGCCGAGGTGGCCCGGCGCGTCGCGCCGCCGGGCTGAGCGCGGCCGGCGGCGCGCGCGCTCAGCGGGACCGCGCCGGCAGGGGGTGGAGGGTGATGCGCCCGTCGAGGGCGCCGAGGAGCAGGCGCCGCCCGCCCGGCTCCAAGGCCGCCGCCAGGAGGGCGCGACCCCGAGCGGCTTGCCAAAGCACCTCGCCCGTGCGGGCGTCCACGAGGCGCGCTCGGCCTTCGCCGTCGCCGAGGGCCAGCCGCTCGCTGGCTGGATCCCAGGCGAAGGCGTAGACCGAGCGCACGGGGAGGGGAATCGAGCCCAGGCGCGCGCCCGACGCGACGGCGTAGCGCGCCAGCACGCCCTCGCGCGCGCAGAGGACCCGCAAACCCTCGCCGTCGGGCGCGAAGGCGAGGCCGGCGACCCCGCCCGGGTCGGCGACGAAGCTGCGCACGGGGCGCAGCTCCGGGAGCGCGACGAGGTGCACCCGCCCCCCCGACTCGGCGCAGGCGAGCAGGCGACCGTTCGGGGAGAGGGCGAGGGAGTCGAGGGGCCGGCGTCCCAGCGTGCGCACGGCGAGCTCGCCCGAGGCCAAGTCCCAGCCGAGGAGGGCGCCGCCGGCGCTCGCGGCGTAGAGGCGCGCGCCGTCGGGGGAGGCGGCCAGGGCGCGCACGCCGCTCCCTGAGAAGGCCTTGCGGCGTTCGAGCAGGCGGCCTCGGGGGAGGCTCCAGAGAACGAGGTTCCCGCGCCGGTCGCCGGAGGCGAAGCGGGCGCCGTCGGGGAACACGCCCAGGGCGCCCACGGCGGGGTAGCCGCCGCGGTCGCCCGGCCAGGCGCGCTCGTGGGCGCGCAGGCAGCGCTCCACGGTCCGGGTGTGCGCGTCCCAGATTCGGATCCAACCGCGGTCGTTGGCCGTGAGCAAGAGGCGGCCCCCCGGCACGAAGGCGACCGCCTGCACGCGGTCGGGGGCGCGGCCGAGGACTTCGGGGCCCTCCTCGCAGGCGCGGTCCAAGGCGCGCGCGAGGAGGGAGGCGAGATGGGCGGGGAGGTCTCCGGAGACGGACCTCAGGGCGTCGCGGGCGGCGTGGGGGTGCCCGAGTTCCCAGTGGGCGCGGGCCTGGCGGAGGGCGTCGGCGTTCGTGCGCGCGGCGCCGAGGCGGGCGAGGGCGCGCGCGGCGGCGCGCAGCTCGCCGCGAAAGGAGAACCACCGGCCGAGGAGCGCCGCGTCGTCCGTCGCGGAGCGCGCGAGCTGCGCTTCCAGGGCGCGGCGCCGCGCGGGCCGGCTCGTGTCGAGAAGGTCGAGGCCGTCGCGGCGGGCGAGGAGGATGCAGGAGCGCGCGGCCAACGCTGCGACCGGGAGGGAGGGACCGGCGTTCGCGCTCCACAGCGCTCGGCCGCCGGCCTTCCCCAGGCGCCAGCGGCCGTCGGCCCCGGCGCTGAAGAGGAGGCCCCCGGGCGTCCAGCGGAGGTCGAGCACGGGGCCCGCGTGGGCCTGCCCGCGCGGCCCCGCGCGCAGGCCCTCCGCCGCGAAGTCGACCCCCCCGACCGCGCCCTGGGCGTCTCCCCAGGCCAGGCTCCGGCCTTGGGGCGCGAAGGCCAGCGCCGTGGGGCGGGCGCCCGGGCGCAGGGCGCCGGTGGGGTCGGGGAGCGCGCGGGGCGCCGCTCCGGGAGCCAGGGAGAGTCGCCACAGGCGGAGGCCTCCCGCGGCGGTGGCCGCCGCGAGCCGCTCGGCGCGGGGACCGAGGGCAATGGGCGCTGCGAGGTCTTCGGCGGCCAGGCGCGCCCGCGAGCGCAGGCCGTCGGACGCGGGCTCGTAGAGGGCGAGGCCGTCGGCGTGGAGGAGGGCCAGGCGTCCGCGCGCCCAGGCCGCGGCGCGCACGGGCGCGACCTTGGCGACGAACTCGGGGCGCAGCCCGTCGAGCGTCCAGCGGCGGACTTCGCCGGCGGCGTCCACGGCCAAGAGGGCGCGCCCGCCGGCCACGAAGCGCAGCAGGCGGAGCGGCGCGCCGAAGCCCTCGAGCCGCGCCAGCCGGAGCCCGCTGGCGCGGTCGAAGAGGAGCACGGCGCCCTCGGGGTCGCTGGCGGCGGCGAGGAGGCCGTCGGGGGCGAGGGCGGCGGCCTCCACGGCGAAGCCCGCGGGGAGGGCGAAGGCGAGGACGTCGCGGGAGCGTTCGGCGCCGGTGGGTTCGCGCGGCGCGAGGCCGAGGTCCCAGAAGCGCACGCGGCCATCGCCGCAGGCCACGGCCACGCGCCGCCCGTCGTCGGAGACGGCGAGGCCGTGCACCGCCCCGCCGGGCACGTCGAGCGCGCGCTCTTCGACGAAGGCGCTCGCGCTCTGGAGGACGACCTCGCGGGGGCGGGGCGAGCCCGGGCGAGGCGGTGCCGCGCGTGCGGGCTCGCGGCGCCGGCGGCGGGCGGGCTCGACGGCGCGGACGAGGACGCGCCCGTCGCGCGCGCCGCTGAGGAGGAAGCGCCCCTCGGGGGAGTAGGCGAGCGCTTCGACGGGCGCGGTGTGGCCGAGCAGGGGAGCGCGCTCGGAGAAGGCGTTGAAGAGGCGCCCCCCGCGATAGAGGACGTGGTCCCACACCCGCAGGCGGCGGTCGACGCCGCCGACGACGAGCTGGGGCAGGTCGTCGACGTGCTGCGGGACGCGGTAGGCGAGGCAGCGCGCCTGCTCCCCCACGTCCCGCGCGCTGCGCTCGTGGAGCGAGCCGGGAGGCTCGATGACGTTCCACCAGCGCACCGTGCCGCCCGCGTGGAGGGAGCGGGCGTAGACCTCGCCGCAGAAGCAGAGGTCCCGCACGGCGTGGCCGGCCTCCTCGCCGTAGGTGTGGAGCAGGCGGGCCGCGGTCGGGTCCCACCAGCGCAGGGTCCCGTCCTCGCCGCCGCTGAGCAGGCGGCGCCCGCTGGGCGAGAAGGCCACCCGGCGCACGGGGCCCGTGTGCCCCGGCAGGCGGGCGCGTTCGGTGAGGTCGGGGAGAGACCAGAGGCGCACGAGGCCGTCGGCGCCCGCGGTCGCGGCGAGAAGGCCGTCGGGGGAGACCGCGACGTCGAGAAGGGCCCCCGCGGCGGCGTGGCCGCGGGCTGCGCCGGTGTCGACCGCGGTCGCCCGCAGCCCGTCGCCGCCCACCGAGAGGGCGAGGCGGGCGCCGGGGAGGAAGGCAACCCGGCGGGCGGGTCCGGCGTGGGCCGCACGGCTCGTGGCGAGGGGCGAGGGCGAGCGCCGCTCGACTTCGAGGAGGCCGAGCTGGGCGGGGAGGGGGCTGGCGCCGACGCGTTCGGCCGTGTCCTGGGCTTCGGCGTAGAGGGCGCGGGCTTCACGCCAGCGGCGCGCGGCGGCGAGGGTCGTCGCCTGGGAGAGGAGGGCCTCCGAGAGCCGCAGTTCGGCGCGGCGGCGCTCGCCTTCGGCGCGGACGCGCTCTGCTTCGGCCCGCGCGGCGTTTCCCTCGGCGCGGGCGCGCTCCCTTTCGAGGAGGATGCTCCCCGAGGCGAGGCCCGCGACGATGAGCACGGTGGCGGCGTAGAGGGCGCGGCGGGTGAAGGTCGCGCGCCGTGCGGCTAGGTCGCGGGCGCGCTGGGCGCCGTCGATGCGCTGGAGGAGGAGGCGGCGCTCGGCGGCCAGAGCGGGCGGCTCCTTGGGGAGCGCCTGGGCCTGCGCGGCGGCGAGGCCCAGATCGCCGCGGACGAGGGCCTCTTCGGCGTAGCGGCGGCGGGCTTCGGCGGCGCCGGCGTGGGCCTCTTCGTTCTCCGGCCAGAGAAGGGTTGCCTGCTCGAAGCCGGTCACCGCGGCGGCGTAGGCCTCGTAGGCTTCGTGCGGGGAGCCACCGCGCGCGGCGCGTTCGCGGGCGCGGGCGAGGGCCTCGCGCGAGGCGCGTTCGATGGTCCGGCTCTCGCGGTGGGTCGTGTAGTTGCGGATGGCCTCTTGGAGTGCGGCCACCGAGGGGAAGCGATCCTCGGGGTCGGCGGCCAGGGCGCGCCGGCAGATGGCCCACAGCTCGGGCGGCGCGTCCACGGGGGCGGGGGGGAGGACGCCGCGGGCGGCGCGCACG